>JAEEIH010000086.1 GCA_016281275.1 Lachnospiraceae bacterium
GAAGTTAGCGATTGCGGTCTCCTTGTCGCCGGCAGCCACGGCAGCAAGAACCTTCTTCTGAAGGGTCTTAACCTTGCTCTTGATCATCTTATTTCTTAAAGTCTTGGTCTTGATGACTTTGATTCTCTTCTTAGCGGATTTAATGTTTGCCAATTTAAGTTCACCTCCCGTATCAGATTCTTTAATTCTTCTTTTGATGACGAATGCACGGTAAATCCGGACACGGACGTATTACCGCACACAAACAAAAATATTTTAGATACTGTAACTATATTTGTCAATACCAAAATAAACAAATATGCAGATTTTCGCCAAAATGTTGGCTGGGGTGGTCCCTAGGGGACGGGGGTTGTGGACCATATTAGTCTCCGCGCCCGAAATGTTCTCCGAAATGCTCTGTCGAATGTCGGTACTTAGTGACCGTGTTTTGGTCACTTATGTACCGTTACATGAGACCGAGAGCGAGAGCGCCTTTCGGAGAACAATTCGTGGCAGGAGACGTATAATGTGGTCCACAACCCCCGTCCCCATGGGTCCACATTTACTCATCATCTGACAACTTCAGTACCGCCATAAATGCTTTCTGCGGTATTTCAACATTTCCGAAGGTCCTCATGCGCTTCTTTCCTTCCTTCTGCTTCTCGAGGAGCTTCTTCTTACGAGTGATATCACCGCCGTAGCACTTGGCGAGGACATCCTTACGCATGGCTTTAACAGTTTCGCGGGCGATGATCTTGCTGCCGATCGTTGCCTGGATGGGGATTTCAAAGAGCTGACGCGGGATCTCGTCCTTAAGCTTCTCACACATCTTCCTCGCGCGCTCATATGCATTATCCGCATGAATGATAAAGGAAAGTGCGTCAACCTCCTCTTTGTTGATGAGGATATCGAGCTTCACGAGTTTCGAAGGAACATAGCCCTTGAGCTCGTAGTCAAAAGATGCGTATCCCTTCGAGCGCGACTTGAGAGCATCGAAAAAATCGTAGATGATCTCGTTGAGCGGCAGCTCGTACTTGATGAGAGCACGATTCGATTCAATGTATTCGATACTCTTGTATACGCCGCGTCTGTCCTGACAGAGTGTCATGATCTGACCGACGAATTCCTTTGTAACGATTATGTCGGCATTTACAAACGGCTCCTCCATATGCTCGATCTCCGAAGGGTCGGGCATGTTGGCAGGGTTCGTGATGGTGACCATCTCGCCGTTTGTCTTAAATATCTTGTATATAACGCTGGGTGCGGTCGTGACAAGATCGAGACCATACTCGCGTTCAAGCCTCTCTTCTATGATCTCGAGATGAAGAAGTCCGAGGAATCCGCATCTGAAACCAAAACCGAGCGCTATCGAAGTCTCAGGCTCGTACATAAGCGATGCGTCGTTGAGCTGAAGCTTCTCGAGGGCGTCCCTGAGGTCCTGGTACTTCGAACCGTCAGCCGGATACATTCCGCAGTAAACCATCGGAAGCACTTTTTTATATCCGGGAAGTGCCTCTGCCGCAGGACGGAGTGCCTCGGTAACGGTATCTCCGACACGCGTATCGCTTACGTTTTTAAGGCTCGCCGTGATATAGCCGACGCTTCCCGCCGAAAGTTCTTCGCATGGGATGAATGTACCGGGTCCGAAGATGCCGGTCTCAACCACTTCCGCTTCCGCCCCTGTGGCCATCATCCTGATGCGTGTTCCCTTGCGGACAGTACCGTCCATGACACGCATGAACACGATAACGCCTCTGTAGGAATCATAAAGCGAGTCAAATATAAGCGCTTTGAGAGGTGCTTTTTCATCTCCCTTCGGTGCCGGAATCTTATGAACTATCGCTTCAAGCACATCTTCAATATTTATGCCGTTCTTAGCGGAAATTCTGGGCGCATCCTGAGCTTCGATGCCTATTACGTCTTCGATCTCCTCGACAACTTCATCGGGTCGTGCGCTCGGAAGGTCGATCTTATTGATAACCGGGACTATCTCAAGATCGTGGTCGATCGCAAGGTAAACATTCGCAAGCGTCTGCGCCTCGATACCCTGTGCTGCATCAACGACAAGAACCGCTCCCTCGCAGGCAGCGAGCGAACGTGATACTTCGTAGTTGAAATCCACATGACCGGGCGTATCGATGAGGTTGAGGATGTACTCCTGCCCATCCTTGGCCTTATAAACGGTCCTGATGGTCTGCGCCTTGATCGTGATACCGCGTTCGCGTTCAAGATCCATGTTGTCGAGCACCTGCTCCTGCATCTCACGCTGTGTAAGCAGACCGGTGATCTCGATGATCCTGTCGGCAAGCGTCGATTTGCCGTGATCGATGTGGGCTATTATACAGAAATTTCTGATTTTCGATTTGTCCATTTATAACCTTCCGTCAAACAATAAAGCCCGCAAAAGTCCGGTAGGCGGGCGTCTGCCTGTCTTTCCGGGCTTTTCGGTCATTATATTATATTTCATTAAGCCTCGTTAAGAACGAATTCCTTCTCAAGCTTTTCTGCCGTTGCATTAAGGATATCGCTCTCGTAGAGTTCGATAAGACCTTCATCTACAGCCTTAGCGACATGAGGATCGAGAGGAAGCTTCTCGAGAACCTCGAGACCGTACTTAGAAGCCATCTCATCCACATGACTGTCACCGAATACCGAAATCTTCTTCCCACAGTCCGGGCACTCGATGTAGCTGTAGTTCTCGACAATGCCGAGGATCGGGATCTTCATCTGCTCGGCCATATTGACTGCCTTGCCGACAACCATCGAAACAAGCTCCTGAGGGCTTGTCACAACGATAATACCGTCAACGGGGAGCGACTGGAATACAGTAAGAGGGACGTCACCCGTTCCGGGGGGCATATCGACAAACAAAAAATCAATATCCGACCATACAACGTCTGTATAAAACTGCTTTACAACGCCTGCGATAACAGGTCCTCTCCAGATAACGGGAGCGTCCGCATTTTCAAGCATCATGTTTACTGAAATAACTTGAATTCCGTCCTTAGTCTCGCAAGGCATGATACCGAATTCGGAACCGAAAAGTTTTCCCTTAAGACCGAATGCAGCAGGGATCGAAGGTCCGGTAATATCCGCATCGAGAATTCCGACCTTATATCCTTTTCTCATCATCTGTACTGCGAGAAACGATGAAACGAAGGATTTTCCCACGCCGCCCTTTCCGCTCACCACACCGATGATCTTTCTAATGTTGCTGTGTTCGTTCGGCTGCACGCGGAAGCTCTCCATGTTCACCTGTTCTCTTGACGAACAAGCCTCACCGCAACTGCTGCAATCATGTGTACAATCACTCATAACATTTATTACCTTCCTTATTTTTTTTCGAAATCTATTTACAAGTTGCTTTGCAATTTGCCCTTTATAAAGCAGCTTGCTTCGCAATCACGCGTCGCATCGTAAATATCCCGATACGATGCGAACAGAATCAATTCTCAGATATGATTGATTCCGTTTGCTTTATATGTTGTCCGAATAATCCTTCGAATCGGCACGCATAAGACCGGTGACACCTGTTCTTACCATTTCTATGATTTTGTAATCTACCAAAAGCTTAAGGAATGAATCAAGTTTATCCTGATTACCGGTGAGCTCCATCATAATGGAATCGTTCGAAACATCGACGACCTTCGCATGGAAGATCTCGGCGATCGTCATGATCGCACCGCGTTTCTTAATGTCGGCTGCAACTTTTATAAGCATAAGCTCGCGGCACACCGACTCACGGCTTGTGAGTGTTGTGATGCTGATGACATCCTCAAGCTTATCAAGCTGGTTCTGTATCTGCGTGAGGATCTGCTCATCACCGTCCGCAACAACAGTCATACGGGATTGCTTCGGGTCCTGCGTCTCGGCAACGGTAAGGCTTACTATGTTGTAGCCTCGTCTGCTGAAAAGACCCGACACACGACTTAAAACACCGGATGTATTCTCGACAAGTATCGACATGACTCTGCGCATATCAAAAACCCTCCTCACAAAATATCGATCAGCTCACATAAAGCCAATAAAGACTTTACCATGAGCTGACCGAAATTAAAAGCATTTTGTCATTTTTTCATAAGCTTGACCATGACGGCCTTCTGCGCATGGAGTCTGTTCTCGGCCTCTTCGAAGATCTCCTTTGCATGCGCTTCGAATACTTCGTCGGTGATCTCCTCTCCACGGTGCGCGGGCAGGCAGTGAAGGATCATGCAATCCTTAGCGGTAACGCTCATCAGCTTTTCATCGACGCAGAAGCCCTTAAATACCTTTGCCCTTTCAAGAGCTTCGCTCTCCTGACCCATCGAAGCCCAAACATCTGTATAAATTACATCAGCGTCTTTTGCCGCTTCAAAAATATCATTTGTGATCGTGAGGTTACCCTTCTTGCTCGCCCACTCGCAAAGTGAGGCATCGGGGCGATATGTGTCGGGACATCCGATCGCAACATCCATGCCGGTGAGGATTCCGCCCGCAATAAGCGAGTTCGCCATATTGTTGCCGTCGCCGATGAAGGCAAGCTTAAGTCCCTTAAGGCTCTTCTTAAACTCCCTGACTGTCATAAGATCCGCAAGTACCTGGCAGGGATGGCAGTAGTCGGTAAGTCCGTTTATGATCGGGATCGAGCCGTACTGGGCAAGTTCTTCAACGTCGCTCTGCTTATATGTGCGGATCATGATTCCGTTGACATATCGGGAAAGAACCCTTGCGGTATCACGGATAGGCTCACCGCGTCCGAGCTGAATGTCATCACTCGAAAGGAAAAGCGCTGCGCCACCGAGCTGATACATGCCCACTTCGAAAGAAACGCGCGTACGTGTAGATGATTTCGTGAAGATCATGCCGAGAGTCTGTCCCTCAAGATGACGGTGAGGGATCTTGTGCTTATTCTCATATTTGAGCTGGTCGGCAAGGTTAAGTATTTCGGTGATCTCCTCGGGTGAGAGATCCTGCAATTTAAGTAAGTGCTTCATTTTCAAATCCTCCTCGTAAGATTTTGATTTAAACCCCAAATATCTGAAATTATATTTTATCTGAACGTCCGGGTCAAACCCGGAAAACGCTGTATATATCAATCTATCGAAGTCTTAACAGACATTTACCTAGATGATCGCTCACTCCGCGTGATAAACCGTCTTTCCGCATCATCTCTCAGATGTTGCGAATCCGCCGTCTTTATTTTGCTCGGCCACGCACTCCTTAATAGCGTCAATCAGGATATCGAGACCCTTTTCAAGTACCGGCATCGGAATGTTGAGTGCGGGAAGAAGTCTTACTTTTGTCTTGGCAGTAAGCGGGATACAACCCTTTTCGATCGCCTTGTTAACGACGTCTGTCGCAGCCGCTCCCTTAACGCTCACACCAAGCATAAGACCGAGTCCGGTTACCGATTCCACCTCAGGTACCGCTTCAAGCTTCTTTTTAATCAGCCCGGATCTCTCGGTGACGCCCCTCAGAAGCTCATCATCGATTCTCGAGAGTATCGAATATGCACCCGCAGCGCAGATGGGATTACCGCCGAATGTCGAACCGTGATCACCCTTACCGAGTGTGTTTTCCGTCTTTTCTCCCATGATACAGGCCCCAAAAGGAAGACCACCCGCAAGACCTTTGGCTGTTGTAAATACGTCCGGCTTTATGCCGTAGTTTTCAAATGCGTAAAGCTTGCCGGTACGTCCGTTGCCTGTCTGAACTTCATCAACAATAAGAAGGATGTCGTTCTCCCCGCAGAGCCTTGCAATCTCATCGACATAATCTTTGTCGAGCGGGATCACTCCGCCCTCACCCTGAACAAGCTCGATCATGATACCGCACACACCGCCTTCTTTAACAAGAGCATTTATCTCGTCCTTATCGCCGGCATGGGCAAATTTGAAGCCTTCCGTAAACGGTCCGAAATGCTTATGGAACACATCCTGACCTGTTGCCGAAAGGGTTGTGATCGTCCTTCCGTGGAAGCTGTTTACAAGAGTGACGATCGTCGATCGACCGTCCCCGTACTTATCACTGCTGTACTTTCTGGCAACTTTGATGGCACATTCGTTGGCTTCCGCACCGGAGTTGGCGAAGAAAACCTTCTTCATCCCCGTCCTGTCACAAAGCAGCTTCGCAAGCTTTGCCTGAGGTGAACTGTAGTAAAGGTTTGAAGTGTGGGATACTTTATCGAGCTGTTCGATCACGGCGTTCTTCCACTCATCGTCACAGACTCCGAAAGAGTTGACAGCGATGCCCGATCCGAAATCGATGTATTCCTTTCCTCCCTCGTCATACAGAAGCGATCCCTTTCCTTTTGTGATCAGGACATCAAAACGTCCGTATGTATGAGCTATATATTCATTGTCAAACACTTTGTAATTATCCATACAAACCTCTCTTTTGTGGCGGTTTTGTCGCCACCGATTCATCGCCCCAAACACCACTATGTACCTATTTACTCTTTGGTGGCGGTTATATATTTATATTTTTAATCAGACAAACATCGTACCGATACCTTCATCGGTAAGTATTTCCACAAGGATCGAATGAGGTGTGGTGCCGTTTATGATGAACACTTTTCGGACGCCCCGTCTGATAGCTTCTATGCAGCAATCCACTTTCGGGATCATACCGCCCGATATTATTCCTTCTCTCATAAGCTGCGGAGCCTCGGACGCATTCAGTTTTCTGATAAGCGTCGAGGGATCGTCCTTATCGCGGAGAAGCCCGTCGATATCCGTCATCGAGATAAGACTCTCTGCCGTGAGCTTACCCGCAATTCTTGCCGCTGCCGTATCGGCGTTTATGTTATAGACATTGCCTTTCTGGTCAAAGCCTACCGTTGAGATAACGGGAATATATCCTTTCTCAAGCAGGTCAAGTATGGGCTTCTGGTTGATGTGCGTGATCTTGCCGACGAATCCGAGATTCTCATCATACTGCTCCGCCTCTATCATTCCCGCATCAATACCGCACAGACCGATCGCCTTTCCGCCGAGACTGCCGATGATGTTTACGAGATTCTTGTTGATCTTGCCGGCAAGAACCATGAGCGCTATCTGCGCGGTCTCCTCATCGGTAACGCGGAGACCGTTGACGAACTTCGATTCCTTGCCTACAGCCTTAAGCATATCGGAGATTTCGGGACCGCCACCGTGCACGAGCACGACCTTGATACCGATCAGAGAAAGAAGGACGATGTCCTGCATCACGCTGTTCTTGAGGTCCTCGTTGATCATGGCGTTGCCACCGTACTTAACGACTACAATCTTGTTTGTGTACTTCTGGATGTAGGGAAGGGCATGAACGAGGATGTCCGTCTGCATCGAATTTATAATTGATTGCTTGTCGAATGTATCCATAACACTTCTCCTTGTAATTTATTTATATATTATTATGTTTTGCATACGCATCCGGGCTTCACAATAACTCTGAGGTCGCAGGCGGATCCGTACGTGGATTATTTAATCAATCAGGTCCTGTAATCTCCGTTTATCTTGACATAATCGTACGTAAGATCACAGCCCCAGGCAGTCGCGGTTCCTTCACCGTCACCCACACTGATGTCGATGTAGATCTCATCCGCGCTGAGGACCATAAGTGCTCTGTCCTCATCGAATGCGAGTCCGTTGCCGTTATGGCAGACAAGGACGGAGCCAGCATCGGAACGCAGCGTCACGCTTGTGTCCTTTACACTGAAGGGAACTCCTGCGTAGCCGAGTGCGCACATAACACGACCACAGTTTGCATCGCGACCGAAGATCATTGCTTTAACAAGAGGCGAGCAGATAACGGATTTCGCAAGAGTTTTGGCTGTCGCCTTATCCTTTGCTCCGGTTACCGTACACTCGATGAGCTTTGTGGCGCCCTCGCCGTCCGCTGCCGTAGCGCGTGCGAGGTAGGAAGTGCACTCAAAAAGAGCTTTTTTGAATTCCTCGTAGTCAGCGTCCTCATCGATGATCTCATCGTTTTCTGCCATTCCGTTGCACAAGATAGTGAGCGTATCATTTGTTGATGTGTCGCGGTCGACGCTTACCATGTTGTATGTATCCTGTACATTCTCACTGAGCGCCTTCTGAAGAAGAGCGGGACTTATGGCCGCGTCGCATGTCATGAAGCAGAGCATCGTTGCCATGTTGGGATGGATCATGCCCGAGCCCTTGCTAATGGCACCCATCTTACAGGTTTTTCCACCGATCTCAAATTCAACAGCGATCTCCTTAAGCTTTGTGTCTGTCGTCATAATCGCTTCTGCAGCATCCTTTGACGCCTGAGGGGTATCGTCAAGAGCATCGACAAGTTCTTTCATGCCCATCGCCATAGGACCGATACTCATTTCCTGACCGATAACACCCGTTGAAGCCACGATGACATCCTCGGGATCGATCCCGAGGTGCCTGTTGACAAGTTCGCACATTCCGCGCGCTATCTCCATACCGTTCGCGTTACATGTGTTGGCATTGCCGCTGTTACATATGACAGCTGTTGCGTGTCCGTCTCTGAGATTCTGCATGGAAAGAATTACGGGAGCTCCCTTAACAAGATTCTGTGTGAATACGCCTGCCGCAGCAGCCTTTTTTTCACTCACGATAAGCGCGAAATCTCTTTTTGTGCGTCCTTCCCTGATTCCGCAATGTATTCCCGAAGCCTTGAATCCTTTTGCAGCGCAGATGCCGCCTTCTATATGTTTCATGTTTCCTCCTGTGGGACAAGGAAGTAATCTTCCTCTGTGTATTCACATCCTATTTTACAATATCCGATTGAAATCAATCTGTATTTTCACAAGACCGGTACGTCGGTTTTTCTTGCGATCAAACGTTGTATGCATTCACATCACTCAGCAACAAGTCCGGCGGCCTCATCGAATCCGAGAGCTATGTTCATGTTCTGAACCGCTGCCGCGCTTGCGCCCTTACCGAGATTGTCGAATCTCGATGTGACGACAATCCTGTCATCATTACCGGTAACGATGATCTCAAGGTAATCCTTACCGGAAAGATTATTCGAACCGATGAATCCGCCGAGTTCTTCCTCGATACCGTACTTTGTAACCTTAACAAGCTTCGAGCCCTCATAGTAATTTTTGTAGAACTCATTGATCGATTCGGGAGTTACGGCCCCGTCAAACATCTCTTTGTATAAATATACCGATACTTCCATTCCGCTGTAGAAGTCACAGATGATTGGTGAGAAAAGAGGCGCTTTATCAAGACCGCAAATCTTCTGCATTTCTTTAAGATGCTTATGATTCTGGGAAAGCCCGTACTGACGGGGACTAAAGAGTTCCGGGTCTCTCTCCTCCGACTGATACTCGGCGATCTTTTTCTTTCCGCCGCCGCTGTAGCCCGTAAGTGAGAAGCAGCAGAGCCTGGTATCTGCCGGGATCATACCTTTTTTCACAAGCGGATAAACAAGTGAAACGAATCCGCTGGCGTGACATCCGGGATTGGCAATCCTCTTTGATGTCCGAACTGCGTCCCTGTGTTCTTTGTCGAGTTCGGGGAAACCGTAGTCCCAGCCATCTGTCGTCCTGTGCGCCGTCGATGTATCGATGATTATCGTATCGGGGTTCGTACAAAGTGCAACCGCCTCGATCGCAGCCGCATCAGGGAGACACAAAAAAGTGACATCCGACGCATTGATGAACTTCGAAACCTCTGCGGGATCCTTACGAAGCTCGCTGTCGATCTTCAATATCTCTATATCGTTTCTTCCTTCGAATCTTTCAAAAATACGGAGCCCAGTGGTCCCTTCGCTTCCGTCAACAAATACTTTCTTCTTTTCCATAGTCTTTCCTCTGATGAATATTTATTCACCATTATATACATTTTTATGCATATGTCAATCAAAACATCACTTATCGTGCAAGAGAACCCTGTTTTCTTAATCATTTCACGAAAAAGCCCGCAAAAAGGCAGCACCCTTCACTAGCGAAGGCATTTTTTTCATACAAAAAGCATAAGGCTTTGAATGTATATTCATCGCCTTATGCATATTTGTATTTGTCCGTATCGGTGTTCTCAGACGTATGCAACTTCCGGAATATCCTTTTCTTCAGTATTAAATGTTACAATCGCCCTATGTTCAAAGAAATATCTCATTGTAGTTTGAGATTGTGAACCATCGGTAATGGGTTCCTCGTAATTTCCATCAGGTCCCAAATATAAAGCTCCCGATCGATTATTTATCACATTATTGGTGGCATCATAATAAGCATCCCAAATACCGATAAAATTCTCACTTGAGGGATAATCCCCATGAACAAGACCGAGTCCGAATGTATTATCCGGATTATGATTATACTTAAAGCCCGAATACGGTCCGTCGAGATACACGTTATATTCTTGAGACATAAAGGACTGACGAACATAAATTTCAGTACCCGGGTTTTCAACTTTAACCGACTTATAAGGATTAAATAACCAGATTCCCGCCGCTCCGCTGTCGAGACCGTAGAAAAGGTTGCTCATCTTTCTGTCGGCAATATCTGCGTAGAAAGCATTTGCGGGATTCGAACCGGTATATTGCGTCCTGACCACATTTTTAATATGGTCTTGGGCATTGTATCCGGTTTCCGGAATATAATAAAAGTCATTGACGGTGCCGATTTCTCCGCCGTAGTAACCGTCGTCCACCTTATCCACTCCTATCAGATCCGCGATCACTCCGTTTATCTTTTTTCTGACTTCATTATTGCTGTTATAAACAAGAGAGACAAGCGAAAACTCATCATTCTTTCCAAATACTCTGCCGAACTTATAATCATAAACATCATGATCTTCAATATCATACTGTTTGGTCACTACGCAGGAATATTTATATGCCTCTGAAGCATCAACGGTAGCTTTGATACTTCCGGGTTTATATGAGTCATAGACAGACGAATCACCCGCCGAACCGGAAGTTGAACCAACCGTATCATATCGACTCATAAAATCAATATATGTCTGTTCCGTTTCCATCATTAAGCCGCGAACGAAACAATTCTTCTGCACGAACCAATTAAACGGATCATTGCCGTCAGCGATCGCATGAAGATACGTGATCGGAATTCTGAGAGCAGGCACAACCGGTCTGCCGTCAGACGAAGAATAAACAGGAATCACATTGGGATCTGTGTTAACGCCGTCATTCCTTCTTACAGCATATGAAGAAGCACTATCAAGGTAGGTAACAGTGTTCGAAAGGGAATTCATGATAAACCCGTTACTGTTCGTATTATTCAATGTGTTTTCCATTGAGCAGAGGTCCGCAACAAGGTTATTAAGCTTTATTTCCTTCACATAGCTTGTATCAATATTGGTAAATACGAGGCTAAAGTTTTGACGTACAGAGTCTTTCTGTACGTATCCTCCGCCGGACTGTGCCTCTTCGGTATACTCAAGGCTAACCTCAAAAGGCTTGATCGGGGCAAACACGGGCTTCAGCGTCCACGCGCCCGTTGACTCAAGATAGTCTTCAATAGAATCTTCGACATTCTGCCAAAGAACAAGCATGTTGGCAACGCTTTCACCATCTCCGTGGTCTTTAACGCAGGGATATGCGTTATCAACATAGCCTCCGTTTGTTTTATGCAGAATAAACGCGGATTCAACGGGAAGACCGTCATCAAGGTAATTCTCCTTAAAGCCGGCAAGCCTGTAACTCCCATTTATAAATGCACGTTTACTGTATAAAGTGAAAAGGGAGCGTTTCCGCTCCCCAATTGTTATTCATTCTAATAAACTAAGTATTCTAAGTCAATACTGATTTCATCAACTGCTAACCTGATTTCATCGACTACTGACCTGATGACGTCCAATCACATCATATCCCTTATACATCCGTCATATTCCCGGCTTCCGTCCCTATAGAGATACATCACTCCCGTGCCTTCCGGAAGCTCTGCTTTTATACCGTCCTGCGCCAGCAAAAAAAGGCTCGTCGAAAGGATGTCTCCCATGATGCCTTCACGGCAGACAACACTGACCGCTTCAACATTACCTGCGGACGGGAGTCCCGTCCGTGCATCAAGGATGTGGTGATAAAGTGTGCCGTCCTTTTCAGCCGAACGCTGATATATTCCGGATGTGATCACGCATCCGTCGCTGATCTTTAATATGATCGATTGCGACCCGTCCGTTTCATTTTCGGTGCAGGCTTCTTCTTCGCTCAAGGGATTATATACACCAATGTTAAATGCTTCCTCTTCCCCGTTTTCGAGTATTTTGTCTCCTATGCACATAATATTACCGCCAAGGTCGATAACTGCGCTTTTGACACCCTTTCCGATCATGAATTCTTTCAGTCTGTCACTGATATAACCCTTTGAAACGGCTCCCAAGTCAAGCATAATGCCGGGTATGTTTCGGTGCAGGAAAAACTCCCCGTTGTTCTCATAAACCGATATGTTCTTATATGAAACATGTTTAAGAGCATCCTCTATCGATTCCGGTGTCGGTGGTTCAAAGCTTTCGGTCGCGAAATCGTAAAGCTGCGACACGGGTCTTATCGTGATATCAAATCGCCCTTCTGTCAGCTCACACCACTCAAGCGAACGCCTTATCGCATCAAACAGATCCGAACCTATCTTCAGATCCTCTCCGTCCGTGATCACCGAATGATTGATCCGATAAAGCTCGCTTGTCTCACGGGTTGCCGAGAAAACATCCTCAAATCCCTCAAGATAAGAACGGCATTCTTCCATGAGAGCCTCGTCACGGGTTCCGTAAAGACTTATGCCGACTACCGTGTCAAACATAAAGAAAGTCCTTGTCATGGACCTTCCTTCGTCCGACGAGCACGCCGTCAGGAGAGACATGAATATGATCACCGTGCATAGGATTGCTGTGATTCTTCTTAGCATCTGATCCCTCCGCAGCACATGTTCATCGCCACATTACAGATTATCATTTTACAACACGTATCACTTACAGAGTTCGAATGATCGTAGGAATTATATCTTTCGTTATATCTGTTCATCGATCCTTCCATTCTTTCAAGAAGATCTTTGTAATTGTAATCATTCGGGTTCATCGAATAAGCCCTTCTGGCATAATCAAGAGCAATATTGTTGTTGCCGAGGTTGTACTGGCAAACGGCCGAAAGATAATACCAGTCACCGTTTCTGTTGCCGATCGAATCAAGGACACGCACCGCATCAGCGTACGCCCCGTTCTTAACGAGTTCCGCTGCGCGCATCAGCTCGCTTTGATCACGACCGTAATTGCTGCCGGCATTAAAGCCGAAAAATGACGAATAGTCACCGCCCCCGGCATTACGGTACGTGGTATGCGAACCGTTTCGTCGCATATCCATTATCTGTTCATAGGCCGCTTGTACGGTCTTGAAACGTTCCTCGGCCATCTTATTCCCGGGATTGTTGTCGGGATGATACTGCTTGCTGAGACTTCTGTATGCTTTTTTTATAGTGTCTTCATCCGCATTCGGTGAAACACCGAGTATCTGATAAGGATCCATCTTTTAACCTTTCGTTGAAACATTGTCATTTTGCCGGTTATCCTTTATAACCTTTGGCACTGTTTCCTTTATCCTTTTTTTCATTTGTCGCATATAAAAATATGCCCGAATAAAGGATGTTATCGATTATGGCTTTATTTTTTACTATCGGAAGCATCTCATATGCATCCGTACATTCGGCAGCCATCATCCCGAGAAGCTTTTGCTTTTCATCCTCCGTAATACATGAGTCCGCAAAGGGATTGTATCTTCCGTTCTTTTTGTCTTCATCAAGATCGCAAAGCGCGTCGGCAATGTATATGAATTTCCCCAGATAAAAGCCCATGCGCGAAAGATACTTTTCCCACTCATCATGCCTGAAGACAAAAACCCCGGCAATAAGCCTTCCGAAGCATCCGGCAACCTCGTCTATATTCCCGCTGTTCTTCTTTTCAAGTTCATAAAGAGCTTTAAGCTCTTTTACGATCGCTTTTTTTTGTCTCGGATACGCCCTGCCGGCGATCCTAGCGCTCTTTCTGAGGAGTCTCGAAAACACAGCCGCTTTTTTACTTGCTTCATCCCGGACATCATCAAGGCATTTACAGTACGAAAGAAGAACGTTCATATAAGCGCAGTAACGAGTGAAAGCATTCGTGAGCGAAACATGTCTGTGAAGAGGATGAACCATGCATCTGCCCTCATGTCGCTCTTCTTCGGGTTCATAAAGACCGGTGAGCAAAACAGAAAGAAAAACCATATCGTATCCGAGCGTCATCTGTCCTTTTATGCCGAATGCTTCCTTGAGTTCGCGGCAAATTCCGCAGTAATAGGCATTATATGTTTCGTAATCTCTGACCTTCAGCTCGTTTTTGTCCGTTCTGACATAACCGAACATTCCGACACCTCCACTATTAGAAGCGTTTTCTTCGACATTTTTCCGAGAACGATACGGGTTCCGTAACAAAGCCGTCAAATGAAGAATAAAAGCGCGATATTCCTGAGCAGTCCCGACTTGAAGAACCTGTATCTGAGAATCAGGAACCTCTTCATGAAGAACGACTTTGACGAAAGCTTCGAAAATTCATTTACGACCATCGCATTTTTATATCCGAGCCGTCCTTTGTAACATTCATAAAAAGCCTGTGCCTGCGTGATCGTCTCAGCAAGCCTGTGTTCAATATCGTTCCTACTGTTCATACGGCTTTTGACATATGCGGAGAAATCGCTCTGCCCGACCTGATTGCCGCTGTGCTGACGGTAAAGAAGCGTCGGGATCCGAAGAAATCTGATACCTCCGAAAGCCGAAGCTATGAGAGCCATCCACCAATCATGATATCTGACATTCTCATATTTGCTTCCCAGCATATCTACAAGCGCCCTGTTCATCATGATAGTGCAACCGATACATTTATTCTCGATGAGCAGCCTCGAAAGAGAAAGATTTCGCACACTTCTGTGACCCGATTTGTAAAATGAATTATCGATATACGAAAGATCGGATCCGACCAGCACCGCATCGGTGAAAATTAGCGAGGGCTTGACCGAGCCTATCTTCCGTTCAAGCCTCTTCATTGCTTTAAGGGTCACATAGAGCTTGTCCTTGAGCCAGACATCATCCTGGTCACAGAACATGTAATAGACAGGCTCACCGCACTCGCTTTCTTCCCGTGACACACGTTTAAGTGCCGTAAGAAAATTAACGGTGGACCCCATATTTGAATCGTTGATATGAAGTGAAATCTTCGTAGAATATTTCTGTACATATTCACGAAGAATATCGCATGTCGAATCTGCAGAGCAATCATCAGAAATGCTGATATGCCAGTTCTTAAAAGAACTTCTGATTATTGAATCAAGCTGCTCCCTGATATATTTTTCCCCGTTATAGGTTGATAAGATTATCTCAATCCTGCTCATTCCCAATCTTCCCCGCCAAAAAGCCAAGATATTTGACCGCGCCCGTCGCGATCAACCCAAAAGCTGCTTTAAAATTGCATCTGTAGATAAAATATCTGATTCCCTTAACAAGATATTTTATTCCCTCGGATTCCGATTTTACTCCCCTGAATTCTTCCCTGTGCTGCTTTTGCGACCGCGCGATATGCCTGTATCTGCGAAACTGCTCTTTAAGAGTAAAATCATGCGAGTGAAAGACATGCGCGTCCGAAACATATTCCACGCTGCAACCGCAGTTGACGGCTTTACACGCATAAAGCATATCTTCGTTAAAATTCGCTGTCACATCAAATCCGCCGAGTTCGTTGTGGATCTCAACATTGTACATTGCGCAGGCATCGGAACAAAAATACGTTTTGATGCCCATCCGGGGCAGGTCAGCCTTTGTCTTTGACATACTGTACGACGGATAATTATATCTTCGTGAATACTTTTCTATGTCGGATGACGAATTGTAAGGGATCTGTCGCGCATAGGCAACCGCCGCATCCTTTTTCATCAATGCTCCGTAGAGGTTACGTACAAGATACCTGTCCGCCGGGATCGCATCCTGGGACATAAAAAGAATAAATGCGGCCTCACCGGAGTCGACCGCATATTGTCTGGTCCCGCCGTGAGAAAAATATTTCTTTTCGATCTCTTCGACAATCGTCCCCCGGGGGAGTCGCGAGAGCAATTCATCTTTCTCACCCTCACGCGATTTTGTCAAAATGATCCGAATCTTTTCCGGCTTCATGGTCTGCGCCAAAAGCGCTTTCACACACCTCACGAGTTTTTCATCAGGCTTGTACGCCGGTATGACTGCTTCAACCTTCATGTCTTTCTCCGGTAGTCATTTATATTTTATTTGAAATCCGCTTCTGTAAAATCAACTTCTTCGCCGTGGTCGCTGCTTCCCGGGATCTTATTGATGGGATTGAGCGCTTTCACAATCTCATCTCTGTTACCCTTAAGGACCTCAAGGTTCTTTCCGATCGCTTCAACAAGCCTCTCCGAAAGCTCCTTGGATTCACGGTGCGCGCGGTCCATCTCCGAAACCACTTCCTGAAGAATGGAGTTGGCATAAACGAGCACGTTGATCCTCGCGGTCTCGGCACTCTCGTTACCGTTTCTGATGGTTTCCTCGGCGGTCGCGGTCGCATTCTGGATAGTCTCGTTTGCCTGAGCATATGCCTTTTGCATGATCTCCGTTTCATCGACAAGCATTTGAGCACGTTCAAGAGCTTCCTGTTCGATCTGCGCAGCCTTCTCACGAGCCTGGGCAATGATGTCTTCCCTATTAGCAATGATCTTCTGATATCTCTTGATCTCATCGGGAGTATGTGCCTTAAGATCGTCAAGGAGAGCCATAAGTTCGTTTCTGTTGACGCTGATACATCCCGGTGAAAGCCTGAGCGGCTTACAATTGTCAACATATTCATATATTGAATTGATTATGTTCTCTATCCTTGTTACTGCCATCGGTGTGTCCTCCTCTATCTTATTACCTGATTATTTGCACGTTCGGCAATCCGCCTGCATTTTTCTTTCAGATCGTCCCTGATTTCTTCGGGAACCAACCCGCTTAAATCTCCTCCGTATTTTGCCACTTCTTTGGCAATGCTGGAGCTGACATATGAATATTCAACGCTTGTGGTAAAAAATACAGTATCAATATTCGGATTGAGCTTGTGGTTTATCTGTGCGATCTGAAGTTCGTACTCAAAGTCCGTAACGGCTCTCAGTCCGCGCACTATAACGCTCGCGCCGATCCGACTCCCGAAATCAACCGTAAGTCCTTCAAACGAATCGACCACAACGCCGGGAATGTCTTTTGTGACTTTTCGGAGAAGCTCCATCCTCTCTTCAACGGAAAACCACGGATTCTTCGCGGAATTGTTAAGAACTCCGATCACAAGCTTGTCCACAAGGCTCGACGCTCTTATGATAACATCCCTGTGACCGAGTGTCACAGGATCGAATGTACCGGGGTAAAGACCGACCTTCATTGTTCTCTTCACTCCATTCTTTCTATAAATACATGTTTATTGGATCCGTACTCCTTGACCCTCACAGCCGTAAGCCCGATTTCCCCGAGATATCCGAAATCGGTATCGGCGGCGGCCTCAACGATAATGAGACCATCCTCATTCAGAAGACTGTCCTTCATCGCGTAAAGAACTTCTTTTTCGATCTCATGTTCATAAGGCGGATCCATAAAAATGATATCAAATTTCTTACCTTGCGCTTTGAGCCCCACTACAGCTCTCGCCGCGTCCGAGAAAACAGTCTGTGCCCTGTCGGCAAGCCTGCAGGATTCAAGGTTTTCCCTGATGCACTTCATCGAATCCCTGTCGTTGTCAACAAAAACACAGCCGGCCGCTCCCCTGCTGAGTGCTTCTATCCCAATTCCGCCGCTTCCCGCGAACAGATCAAGAAACCAAACGTCCGCAATACGGGGCGCAAGGATATTAAAAAGCGTCTCTTTGATCCTGTCTGTGGTGGGGCGGACCTTCAGTCCCTTGGGGGTCACAAGTCTGTGACGGTTGGCCGTGCCGGAAATCACTCTCATACAGTAGCCTTTCTGCGATATATCTAAGTAATTATAAACATATGATATATCAATGTCAAATGATGGCAGTCTATTTGGTTACTTCGATGATCTTAACCGTTTCATTGGAGAAGATAGTTTCGCCGAGTTCAACCAACAGATCTTCGCGCAACGTGTCGGGATACTTTAATCTTTCCTGTTCTCCGACGATGATAAAAGAAATGTTATACTTCTTTATGATGCTGCGCATCATTTCAAGGCTCGATGATGTATAAAACGATCCGATATCATTTTCGCGTTCTTTAAGTATTTCGGGATACCTTGTGTCACCCGAAGACCTCCACAACCACTCATGTGTATGCCATCCGAAAACAGTCGGAAGACCGGTCCATGCCGAGAACCTACCGGCGTTTGTATAACTGCTTCCGTCAGCTTCGATTATTACGGGCCTTCCCTGTACATATTCATCCAGGAAAAGGATTGCTCTGTATTCGTCAATGTCATAATTCTCAAGAAATGCGTCGGAAGAAAGACCGCTGTATTCCCTTGTGTCCGTTGTGTACCACGAATTCACCGCAAGACGCGAATATCCCGCGCTCAACAGAAGAAGGCACAGACAGACGGCGCCGAAAGTTCTTGCGTGACGCTTCCCGAATACAAGAAGTCTGGCAAGAATATATCCCATGGATAACCCGAAGAGCATAAACGCCTGATAACTGATCTTGAACATCGTGTTTGCTCTCTTGTAATCTCCCGAATAAATGTCCCTTATATAGACGAACTCCGGAATCAAAGTGAGTCCCATTGCGCAAAGAACTATGATGAGAATAAATATATCGCTCGGATTCGAACGGAGTAAGAAACCGGTAACGGGATTCTCTTTTTTCCCGACACCGTTCTTTCCGGTACTTCTCGCTTTACAAGCTGCCAATTCATCCGATCCGCTCCCGGTCAATTCTATTTTTCTGTTAATTGCAAATTCCTTTATCACGATGCAGATCGCAACTATACCGATGACAAACGGGAATCCCCAAAGAACTATGAACTGGTATAAGGGCGTCCTTGTTTCGACGAACATGATCTTTGATGAAATCTGATCGAACGAAAGCGTAAAGGGGAGGCAAACCAACTTAGATATTATTATTACTATCGCCGCATGAAATACCGTAAGAACGAACCCCCGACCAAAAGAACCCTCGGACGCAAGATTCACATAAAGTATAACGGCACCCGCCACCACAAAATAGATAGGATAATCCCAGAAATTTGTCACATGGAAGAATCCGACAAAAAAAGCGACAATAATGACACACGGGTCAAACACCTTTGTGTAGAAGCTCCCGATTCCGAAAAGAGTTCCGGGATTCTTTCCGTCAGGCGGCTCAAGCATGCCCGAGGCAGCAAGACCGATCTTCTCCCTATGACTCTGTACATAAGCATAAAGGACGGCTGCAAGGCATAATACAAATATGATATTAATGACATGCGCATGAAGATCTCCGATCACAAAGGAATAAGCGGGAAATTCATGAATCGTCTTATCGGCCGTTTGGGGCATATGACCGATATAACGCGTTGAATTGGGAAAGAAATACGCGTTGAGCTTATATCCTTCTTTAGCCGCGCGATCGGTATTCCCGAGGATATCGTTAAGAACCGGAACGACATAATAGAAAAGCAGGTAATGAAAATTACCGCAAAGACTCAGCGCAATACCGGATATAATACCCGCACCGTGAGACGACAGAGCTCTTTTAACTCCTCTTGAACGTGCATGATCCGAAAAAGCAGTCGATACAATGCTGTAAGGAAGCGCAAACGCAAAGGCCGCAACAGTCATGAGCATCAAATTGTATCCGTATCCGATTCCCGCTCCGGAGATTTTCGAAAGAAAAACTGCCGTGAACTGTCCGCCGTAATAATAATTAATGTTCTGACCGGCCAACCACATATCCGTTGCAGGCATATAATATGACCTGTCGAGTGATTTCATGATCGCGTAATCCATCACGCTCTCTGTCGTACCCAACGCTTCGGGCTTGTAACCGCGAAGATAACACCATACAATAAGGGCACCGAGCATAATAAGACCCGACAGTAGCATGGGCATGATTTTTGACGAAAAATCATAGTCCGCCGGAATGATCGCCCCCTTAACCTTTTTAACCGAAACGATAAATCCGACGTTGAGAGCGGCACAAATCAAAAGAACCAAGATACATCCCCACGAGGTGAAGGGTATAAATCCGATTGAAGAAAAGAACCAGGACAGCCAGCTCATAAGAGCGATACCGAGCACCGAAGAAAAAAGGACACCGCAATCATTAAAGCGGCGAAATATCAAAAAAGAAAAAGGAAAGAATATCACGCCGGCAGCCACAAGAGTCCACCACCATCCAAAAAATCGCACGAAATCTGCTTTAAGAAGGATTGTCGCAATTATAAACGCAGCCACATAAAGCATGATCATCATTCCGTATTTAAATAATTTACTTTCAAAAATCCTCTGCATTACAGCTCTACCCCTCATTCAACGGCATTAAACCGCTCTTGCTCCCTTTTCCCCTGATTTACGGAAAAATGCTCAGTAACGATCAAGTTTCTTTTTTATTTGATAAAAATCCTTAAGGGCATTAAACCCGATCTTGAAAATTCTTTTAACATTCACGGAATTGACACCCCCCTGCCTTTTTCTGAAGGTGATGGGGATATACAGACCTCTGTATCCGTTCCTTGCAGCCGTTACGGTAAGTATGACGTTTGAAAGATTGTAATTCTTGGGAATGTAGTTAAGGCAATCCGCAAGAAGCTCACGCGACATAAGCCTGAACGGAGTATTTATGTCTTTTAAGTCGATCGAGAAAAAAATTCTGACGACCGTTCTGAGAACCCTGTTCGTAAGTACCCTGAACCAACCGTCCTTTCTGCCTTTTCGATATCCGATAAGGAAGGAATAATCATGGCGTCTCTTAAAAAAGAGTTCGAACTCATCCGGGCGTGTCTGACCGTCGGAGTCGGTCTGAAAAATAAAATCGGCGCCGTGCTCAACAGCATAATGATACCCGAAAAGCACTGTAGCTCCATGACCCGAATTCTCCTTGTGAAGAGCAATCATGGCCGGTCTTTTTGACGCTTCCTCCCACATGATCTTAAATGTATCATCTTTGCTTCCGTCATCGATGATCACAAGCCTGCTTTCCTCTCCTGTTTTTACAATGACATCATACCATTCGTCGATGACCTGTCTTATATTGTCCTGCTCATTGTATGCAGGAATGATCGCATAAAGCTTTTCCATACGGCTCCTTCCGTGAGCACCCATCCTGAACGGGTTCTTTATAAATTGATTGATATCGTGAACAATGTCTTTATTTGTAACAAGGCATCATCCAACATCGGTCGTCTTGTAGATCGTAAATTTTTCATCGCCTTCTCCCATTGAGAACGCTGCCGGATATACCGAAGCAATAAGCTCTTCGTTGAGCTCATAATCCTCACTCTCTCTGTTGGCGGTCCCGACGGTGATATAGTCAATGCCGGCCGCGCGTACCATCTGCTTAAGCAGTTCCGCATCCTGAGCCTCATAAATATTGGCTGCGACCAGGTCACGCCGGGCCGTATCATATCCCGCCGACCAGCCGAAATACTGCCACGCCAGATACATGGATGCTCCGGACAAGATAAGGTAGCTTCCTTCGGTACCGTCAAGGAAATAATTGGCAGTAAGAAAAACATCATCACTCTTGCAGTTCTCGTGAACAAAATCCATGATTCTGTTTTGGGTATTTGTGATAATAGCCTTATCCTCGGTGTTCTTCCGAATGATCGTTGCAAAATCAAAAAGTCCCGTCGCCGTCATAAAGACTCCGGCAGCAACAGCCGCAATCCGCAAGGTTATCCTCTTATCGACAAGCATATCGCTTATGAAATATGCCGCATATATATCAAGGATCATGACCGCGAGCATAATATATTTATGGTTAACGGCTATATCGGGTGTAAGCGATACAACAAATGAAAGTGCAATGAGAACACATGCGCAGATCATCATCCATCTCGCACATGAATCATAACGTATGTATGCCGCAACAATGATAAACGGCAATAGCCCGAGAAGCAGGAAAAGGTACTCTCCCATACCGAATACGGTCGGTGAATCGCTTAAAAAGCCTAATCTTATTGAAGCGCTGACAACCGAACCCTTTACAAAGACGGAGCTCTGCAAAAGTGAAAGGGCAAGAGCTATCACCGCACACATAAGGTATTCGAGCCGGCGCATCGACACAACCGCCATTACAAACAATATCACAAAGGTTCCTATAAGCACGGCTCCGTTAAAGAACGCCGAAGCTCCCAGCAAAAATCCGGCAAAAACGGGAGCAGCAATCTGTTGAGCCGCAAATCCCTTTTTAGAGAAGAGATCTACCGTAAAAAATGATTTAAAAGACCATTTTCCTTTCATTTCTTCGAATGTCTGCTCAAGGATGGGCATAAAAATGATGAGAGCTATGAGCATTACACTTATGGAGAATGCGAAGTGTCTTTGATTAAGATAAACATTAAAATTCCAAAGTCCCCAATCCTCGTGGGCGGTAATACCGACAAAGGAATCATTGTTCGCTATCCCGTCAAGCGCTTCGCTGTAGCTTCCAAAGCCGGCGAGATACGAGAACAACGACCAGGAGCTTCTGAAGGCGACAAAGAGCACTGCCAGACCGCCCGCAAGTTTTTTCCCTGTGATCCTGACCGCAAGAACATACAAAAGACTTAACATCGAAAGAATGCCGAGCGCACTCATTGTATTAAAAGCCAGATCGATCCTCATTCCGAGATATTCAAGGTTGCCGCACAAAAATTCAAAAAGAAAATGATACCTGATATCTTCTCCGGCAGCCACCGTATAGACTGTGGGAAAATTATTCATTTTTGAAAAAGATCTGATCATCGAAAGATGAGGAGTGAAGTCGCTGAACACGCTTCCTCCCGTGTAGAGCTGCCCGCCCCTGACATGAAAAGTCAGATAAAGAAGATAAGTTACGACAGAAACCGCAAGGATCACGGCAATTATCTCATTGTGCGATATCTTTCCGAATTCACATAAAAACGGTATCTTTTTTTTTCTGAAAAGTATTATAAATCCAAAGATCACCGTCGCAACCGAAACGGAAAGCACAACCGTGTTTGCAAGAAAAAGCGGATTGCTCCTATCGGAAAAGACGCATGCCAGGATGTATGTCATCCATGTCATAAGAATCGTTCCCGTAACAAACCACAACGGAAGTCTGTAAAAAAGCTGTGAAAGTCCGGTCTGTTTTCCCTTAAATGTATCGGTCACGGCATGATCGAACGGCAGTATCGCGGTAGAGATCACATATCCCATCAGAATGCAGAGCGCGATATAAGAAACCGCAGCCATAAGTTCCTCCTTTTCCGCCAAATGCGGAGTTACATAATAACATCCTCTTCGAGAATGCCGCAGAGATCTTCCACTTCCGGTTCTTCGATAAGACACACTCTGTTGGCCTGAGCAGTGACCATGCGTTCAAACATATTGCGGATTCCGCGCGCATTTCCGAATTTGTATTTTTCTGCAGGATCCATGGCACATAGGATCTCTCCTGCTTTTTTCATCGCACTCTCCGATATTTCGTATCCGGCTCCCTTGGCCATGGAATCCAGAATAGCGAGAAGTTCCTCGTCATTGTAATCGTCAAAACTGAAATATTTATTAAAGCGCGAAACAAGTCCCTGATTTTTCTTAAGGAATTTCTTCATGTCATCGGTATACCCCGCTACTATGACAACGAGGTCATCACGGTGATCTTCCATGAGCTTGACGAGCGTCTCGATAGCCTCATCGCCGAAATCGTTCTGAGTATCCGAGGCAAGCGAATACGCTTCATCGATAAAGAGCACTCCTCCAAGAGCCTTATGTACAACATCCCTTACCTTCAGAGCGGTCTGACCAACGTAACCCGCAACCAGTCCGGAGCGATCGGTCTCGACAAGCGTTCCTTTTGAAAGAAGCCCCAGTTCCTTATATATCTTGGAAATAAGTCTCGCGACCGTGGTCTTTCCTGTTCCCGGATTACCCATAAACACCATATGAAAGCTCATGTCCATGAGCGGTAGTCCGCGCTCGCGGCGCATATTTCTGACCTTTATAAGATTAATGAGAGAGCCGACCTCATCCTTTACCGACGCGAGACCCACCAGACCGTTAAGCTCTTCAAGAAGCTTTTCGAGAGCGCTCTCCTGTTTTTTTTCTTCAACAACGGGCTCGGGAGGCGCCTTCTGCTCTTCTTCCTCTTCGATTTCTTCCGGAGCCGGTGAAACGACCGCTCTTGCCGCCAAGGGCTTGGCAGTTCCCGAATAGATGTAAGTATTTACATAAGTTTCAAAGCTTTCTCCCGACTCCTTAAGGAAACCGGCGCTTTTTTCGAGAGAATCGTCACAAAGCTTCTTGAAAATGTATCTTTCATTTACGATCGCGCTGTAATTTGAGGAGTTCCCGAGAAACGCCTCAACCTTAACGAAATAGTCATGTATAAACGAGGCGACAAAGCCCGTTTTAACAGTGTCAATGAAAGCCATTGAAAGCTCAATGTTAAGCAGTGCATCAAAAAACAGACCGATCAGACCCGAACCGCAGCTGTTATCACGCAGTCCGCAAAGCTGAAGAAGTATGGGAGGCGAATCGTAGAAACGATCGACTTCGCTGAGAACACGCTTGTCAACTTCACGTTCGGCATCAATTTCGTAGATGTTTGTATCGGTGACTCCCGCTATAAAGCGTCTCTCATCGGGACCGAGCTTATGACAGTAAAGGGCGAAACGTATAAGAACCGTCTGAACATACATATCGAGTATTGACCGTACGGACTGTCGGAGGATGTTCCCGGGCGTCTCCCAATAGCCCTCGGATTCAAGAATATTGCAATATGAAATAAGAAGTCCGTAATTATCACGGGCTATGGCATCAAGCTGCGCTCTTGTATATGAATGAGCCATTTTCCACACCTCTTTTTCTATCGCGGGTTTCTAAAACGTGTCTTTATCTAATTTTCCGACACATGCGGACCTGATCGTCTCGTGCCCGCTAATTTATTACTATAACACATCTACCGTACTTTTAACAGATATGATTCCGTTTGCTTTTTCGATCAGTTCACTCAGAGCCTTTTTATCAAGCGAGTCGATATAGTTTATGGCATCCCTGAGGATTCCCGAATCCGTCGAGATATCCGCTATCCCAAATGCCATATCACCGCTCTGCCTTACTCCGAACATATCTCCCGGTCCCCTCAGCTCCAGATCTTTCTGTGCAACAAGCATACCGTCGTTATACTCAACCAGGATATTCAATCTCCTGTCGATAAGCTCACTCGAAGAATTTTTGATAAATATGCAGTATCCCTGAAACGTGCTTCTCGCAATCCTACCGCGAAGCTGATGAAGTTGCGCGAGTCCGAAGCGTTCCGCATTCTCGATCATCATGACCGTTGCATTAGGGACATTTACCCCGACTTCAACAACGGTAGTGGATACAAGGACATCCGTTTCTCCATTGTAAAAAGCTTCAAGAACCTCTTCTTTTTCCTGCTGCTTCATACGTCCGTGAAGGCATCCGACGGTGATATTCCTATCCTTGTAGATTTCGCCGAGCATTTGCGCATAATCCGTGACATTTGAAGCATCGAGTTCTTCACTCTCCGCGATCATGGGACATATCACGTACGCCTGTCTGCCCTCCGCCACACGCGCAGCGATAAAATCATAGGAAGCTTCTCTCTGTAGGGGACCCACAACACAGTTTTTAATCTTTAGACGACCTGTGGGCATTTCGTCAATGACCGAAACGTTTCTGTCTCCGTACATGACCATCGCAAGAGACCTTGGTATCGGCGTAGCGCTCATAACGAGTGTATAAGGTCTGACCTTTTTTCGCATAAAATATTCTCTCTGCTTTACTCCGAAACGATGCTGCTCGTCTATTACAACAACCGCGGGGTCAAAGGTTATCGCTTCATTTCTCAGGACCGCATGCGTTCCGACGATGACTGCTCCCTTGAGGTTCTTCTTTTCATCCTTTTCTTTCGCGGTCATTTTTCCGATGTAGAGAACCACTTCAACGCCGAACGGTTCAAAAGCCTCCTTCATATCCTTGAAGTGCTGAACCGCAAGCACCTGTGTCGGCGCCAGACAGCAAGCATTCTTCCCCGAAAGAGCGCAGGCAAGAAGCGCATACATTGCCACAAGCGTCTTTCCGCATCCGACATCACCCTGAATGAGTCTTGTTGAATACAGATCCACGGTCATGTCCCTTACCACATCCGAAATTGCAAAACGCTGAGCCTTTGTGGGCTCAAACGAAAGGCTGTTCAAAAATTTATCACACAGTTTTATCTCTTTTTCACCGCATATAGGTTTCTTTAATCTTTCCTCATCCCTGAGCATGCGTATGTCGTACGCGAATCCGAGAAGCTCATCAAAACAAAGTCTTCTGTGCGCCTCAATATATTCCTCGCCGCTTCCGGGCATATGCACGGACATAAGCGCCTGCGCACGATCCATGAGCGCCAATGCTTTCAGATCCTTTTTCGGAATAAAATCTTTAATCTCTCTCTTTATAAGGTCAAAAAGCCCTGCTATCGTTTTCCGAACAAATTCGTTTGAAAGCCCCGATGACAGTTTATATACGGGTTGCATAAGTCCCGAAAGCTTTTGATACTGTTCGGGAGTGTAGACTTCCGGCTGGATTACATAAATACTTCTGCCGCGCGTCGAAACGCGTCCTCTGAAGAGCAACCGTTTTCCGGGAGTAAGTGACTTTCTGATGAATGGCATATTAAACCACATGAGAGTGACGGAATCCGTTCCCTCCCTGACGGTCAGCATAACAATCCCCCTGCCCCCTCGTGAAATAAGCCTCGGTGCCGACGTAACAACGGCTGCGATCGTTTCAACATAACCGACTCTCAGCTTACCGTAGGGCACGGGCGGCATGAAAATATCGTAAGCCCGCGGAAAATGCATGATAAGGTCATTGACCGTCATGATCTTGAGCTTATTGAACGCTTCGGCTTTAACCTTACCGACACCCTTTATTTGTGAAATCTCCGAATTCAGGTTCATACGATATTATCCTTATGCATATGTTTTTTCAAGCATTCTTTATGATAGCATACAGCGAACATATTTTCAATTTTCCCAAATGCAAACTCTGTATGGTATTGAATTTATATACAAATATTCACTTCCATGTGATATTCTGTTAATAATCTGTCCGCTTAAACACAAATCCGACAGTATCATAAGGAGACTCATTATGAAAACCGACAAGCTTTACTACAAAGATTCATTTATATACGAATTTAATGCCTGTGTGGAAAAATGCGAGGCTGTTGATGGGAAGGAAAAACAATATCGCATAGTTCTCGACAAAACCGCCTTTTTCCCCGAAGCGGGCGGACAGGAATGCGATACCGGAGTGATATGCGCCAAAAGTCCTACAGGTACGGAAGCAAAGGCACGTGTTCTCCATGTAAGCGAAGACAAAGACAGGGTGATCACTCATCTTTGCGATACCCCTCTTGAACAAGGTTCGATCGTCAAGGGAACGCTCAACTTTGAGAAGCGTTTTTCGAACATGCAGCATCACAGCGGCGAACACATTATGAGCGGGCTCATAAAGTCTCTGTTTGATAAGGACAATGTCGGTTTCCACTTAAGCGGCGGGAGTGCCGTCTTTGATATAGCGGGGACATTCACGGACGGGGAACTCGCCATCCTCGAAAGAAAAGCAAACAAAGTCGTTACGGATGATCTTGAAATCGTTTCAAGGATCGTGACCGCGAATGAACTGAAGGTAATCCCCTGCCGCAGCAAATTCTATGAATCCGATGACGGCGCTTCGTCCGCATCAGAGGTTACAGACGACAATAGCGGTACTCTTTCGCTTCCCACAGAAAGGTCATCCAGAAATCTGATCCTGCTCCCCGAGGAAATACGTATTGTCAGTATCGGCGATGTGGATTCCTGCGCTTGTTGCGCTCCCCACGTGAAGACAACCGGGCAGATCGGTCTTATAAAGATCATGAGCGCAGAGCATTTCAGAGGCGGTACAAGATTCACGATCGTCTGCGGCAGCGCGGCTTTGGAAACCATGTGCAGGCTTCGCGGGGATGAACTGAAGATCATGCACCTGCTATCCGCAAAACAGGGTGAAACACCCGAAGCTGTTAAACGTCTGAGCGATACACTTACGGAGGCGCGACAGTCAATCCATTCAAAAGACGGGCAGATCGCTATGATGCTCATGCAGCATGCCCGTACTACGGGCTCCCGGATACTTTTCTGTACCGAGATCGATATCAATTCAGCGAGGAAATGCGTAAACGAACTGATCGCCGATGAAACGAACCCGGATCGAAATTGTAACGGTGACAATGCAAAGACTCACGAAAAAGCTGTTTTCTTTTTTATCGGAACTGACGAAGCGGGTTACAGATTCATTATAGGCGGAGGTAAGGATGCACGTGAAACACTTGCACAGCTGAAGAAGACGATCGATATCAAGGGTGGAGGCAGCAACCTGATGGTAAGCGGAACAACCGGTGCCTCTCGTAATGATATCGAAGCCGCTATCGGATCGATTCAACCTGAAAGCCATGATTCCGCTCCATCAAAAGAGCACAGCGAATGCTCCGCAATGATAAACCCCCATGAACACACAAATAATGTCCGCATCATACTTGCTTCGGCTTCTCCGAGGCGCAGGGAGCTTCTTTCAAAACTCGGCGTTCAATTTGAGGTGACAGTTTCCGACACCGATGAGAACATTGATTGCAAAGAACCCTGTTCTTTTGTAAAGGAGCTTGCACTACTAAAGGCACGTGATGTCTTTAAGAAGTTAATACTGCCCTCTGCCGAAAGCCCTTCATCAGATACGGCTCATCACACGACATCTGATCCCTTGCTTATCGTGATCGGCGCCGATACGGTTGTCGACCTAAACGGCAAGGTTCTCGGAAAACCGAAAGACAAGCGAGATGCTGAGATGATGTTACGTGGGCTCTCGGGCAATGCCCACATGGTTCACACCGGAATCGCGGTGATCGTCCGCGACACTTCGGGGAACATCACCGAATTCTCCGACTGTGAGACAAGCACAGTCCATGTCGAAGACCTCACGGACAAGGAGATCGAATCTTACATCGCGACAGGCGAGCCCTTCGACAAGGCCGGATCGTATGCTATTCAGGGCGTTTTCGCACCATACATCTCCTCAATAGAGGGAGACTATTATAACATAGTGGGGCTGCCTCTCAATAAACTGTACAGAATACTAAAAAAACAAATAATAAACTGACGAAATATACTTGCCTAATTTCTCCCGTTTATTTATAATTCTTCACAGTGAGTCGAAGCGACTCGGTATTCAGAGGTAATAACAGAGTTGGAGGTTTTGATATGTCAGAAGAAATTAACACTACAAAAGAAGTTGCTGAAGAGAGCACCAAAAAGGAAGGCTTCTTCTCAGAGAAAAAGATTGAGATCCTCGTTGCTGTATTTCTTGGTATCACAGCAATCCTGACCGCATGGGCTTCATGGATCGGTTCACTCCACGGCGGAAATCAGGCAACAAACTACACCAAGAGTAACAACGTTTCCGCAGAAGGAAATTCGGAATATAACTCCGCATATCAGTTGTATCTTTCCGATCAGCTTGCCTGGAACACAATGTCGGAATACATTTTCGATCTTGAGATCGCAAATGCAAAGGGCGATGAGATTTCCGCCCGGCTCATTGAGGAAAAGCTTGATACATATATACAGGATAATTGCAGCGAAAACATGTATGAAGCCTTCGGAAAGATGACCGACGACATGAATTCTCCCTTCGAAGTCGAAGGCATGGTTGATAAATACTTCGAAACAGCGAACGAGCTTCTTGACGAGTCACAGGCTCTCCTTGAAGAAGGTCAGCGTGACAATGCGAACGGTGATGCGTACAACCTTGTTAATGTTATTTATTCTCTTGTACTGTTCATGCTCGGTATCATCGGTGTTTTCAAGAAGATTCCGAATCGCGCGGTTGTTCTTATCATCGCGGTTGTTTGTCTCATTCTTGCAACCGTATATATGTGCACGATCCCGATGCCCACGGGATTCAGTATCGGAAGTTTCTTCGGAGCATGATTTATCAAAGATTCCGAACAATGTGCGCGTCCGTTTAAAAGACCCTTACAGCGTGAAACGCTCTGAAATTAAAAAGGCAGTTCCCCACGAACTGCCTTTTATTATTTCACATCGATCACATCTTTTTTTCTCTCAGATACAGAGCCAACGCGGTACCGACAAACGCGTGACAATACTCACTGTTCCCGAAAGACTCGAAAACTTCTTCTATAGGAACGCGCATGTAATTAAGGATCTCGTCACTGTCGGGATTGTTTTTCCCGGTATCGACCGGGTCCTCCGCCAGATAAAAATACACGATATTACCGAATATCGCCGGGTTCGGATTGAGTGCGGCGAGAAGCTTCATACTGCCCGGTCTCAGTCCCGTTTCTTCATGCAGTTCTCTTGCCGCCGCGGTAGCGGGATCCTCTCCTTCTCCCACAAGTCCTCCCGGAAATTCAACCGTAATCTTGCCATAGGCATGCCTGAATTGCCTTACCATACAGAAGCATCCGTCAATAACAGCTATAATACTGACCCAAACGGGTGCGTCTATGGCGATGTAATCACCCTCGATTCCGAGTTTGGCGTTCTTCTCGTGCTGTTCCTTAACATCAAAGATCGCGGTATGAAGCACTTTCCTGCTTCCGGTCTTTTCCCAGATCAATTCACTGTCCTTATAATCCATTATTATCCTTTTTCCTCTGTTTCCCGAAATGCGCACTATGCATACGATCATTTATGACCCGTTATAAAGCACAGATCGGATCATTAAAATATAACGAAAAGATCATGACAATCTGCTCGTAAGGAAGTAAACAAATTCATCCTCCGGTATGGGTTTCGAAAAATAATAACCCTGGTAAAAGCTGAATTCCATATCGGAAATCACTCCGAGAAGATTGTCGGTTTCGATTCCGCATGCTACCGCTTTGAGGTTCAGATCACGTATCATGCGAACCATGTTGCCCGTAACAATCTTACATTTGTCGCTTAGCAGCGAATTCCATATTACCGATCTGTCAAACTTCACATATCTGACAGGGAACCTGACTATTTTCTCCGCATTCGTAGCGGCCGTGCCGAAATTATCGATTGTAAATGTCATTCCGTAATCCGTCAGCTTCTTTATGTTGCCCATCATCGTGCTGTTCTCGTCAACCATGAACGCCTGATCTGTGATTTCAAGGTTGATGAAACCCGGCGAAAGGTGATATTTTTTAGCGATCGATATAAGCTTATCCGCCATATCCGATCTGATGCACTGCATATATGAGATGTTTATGTCTATAAAGTCCATTCCGAGAGAATGAAGATTATATTTTGAAGCGATGCTGCACACCCGGCTGAACACAAGCTCACCAAGCTTGCCCATAAGTCCGTTCTTCTCGGCAACAGGGATAAATTCCGAGGGATAAATAAGCCCGAGCTCTTTGTCCTCGATCCTCAGCAATGCTTCAGCCGAAACAAAATCGGAATTCTCACTGTTAAAGATCGGCTGAAAATACACGATAAAAGACTCATTCTTGATAGCCCTCATCAACGCCGAGTACACCTTCAGCTCTCTGTCATAATAGTCAAATCTCGATGTGTTGAGGAAAACGATCGAATCCGAATCATTCTCTTTTTCCTTCTTGTCCTTAACATAAGAAAGCGCCTTGTAGATATGATCGAACGAATAGAAAGCATCATATCGGAACGCATATATCTTCGGCGAAAGTGTTTTCTTCATATCAAGGTCAAAGCATATTTTGTCAACCTGATTTGAAACACGGACAACAACCTCTCTGACATCCTGAGTCGTAATTATCGCGAAAGACAGCTCATCAATAATGAATACGTTTTTCTTCTTGCATACCTCGTGAAGCATGCTTATGATCCTATTCTCAAGTTCAGTTCTCTTTGTCTCCGGAAGCGCCTCGACAACAAGTCCCATATTGTCAATGCCAAGGAAGAACACAGAAAACTTCCTGCCATCGCTTAACTTATTGTCTACGCTGTCAAGAAAGCATCGTTCATTAAAGCAGAGATTGTATTTGTAGTAATAAAGGTACGGATCCTGAAGCGTCGTGTACAAAAGCATACCGACGATCATATATGCGTAGGCAAAGAGCTTGATATCAAGTTCTTCCGCAAAAACAATCTGCCATATTCCTGCCAAAACAAGAAACATACAACTCAAGACCACAGCAACAATACCCGATTTCGAAAGCTTTTCCCTGAAAAGGAATGCCAATATGAGTATTATAGAAAACGTAAATAATCCCACATAATAAGGGATAAGATATAAAGGTCCTCTCGTCACCACCCCGTCAGAAATCGATAAAACCCAACCCGTAAACGGTGTCGTAACGATTATGCCGGACATGATAACGACATAAACAAAAACAACGATCTTGAAGGCCTTTAAAAGCTTTCGATACGACATTACCGCAAGGAAATAACGAAGTACTATGTAAGTCAGGAAATACGCGCAAAAAATGCCTGTAACTCTGATGGAATACCACCATTCCACGCTTAAGGAAAAGATCCCGGAATGATCCATATCAAGGACGATTTCCGCGCACGACAAAACAATGAGGAAAGCAAGGTACAGACTGTAATAGTATCCGCTCTTCATGAATATATTACGTCTGAGATAATATGTAAAAAGCATTATGAGCGACACGCAAAGCGCCGTAATATCAAAGCATAATGACATTTCAGGTCATGTACCTCCTTTCATCTTTTTGTATGAGCATTAAGAAATTCAATATAATCGTCCTCATAGAGAGGCTTTGAAAAATAGTATCCCTGGAAAAGATCGAATCCCATCGAATAAAGGGAACGATAGAGTTCCTCGCTCTCAACACCGCATGCGACAGCCTTGTAGCCGAGTTCCTTGATCATTTTTACAAGGTGCATGAGAATAGCCTTGTTTTCGGATCCGAGTGCAGAACTGACTATTGTATGTCTGTCAAACTTAATGTATTTAACGGGGAATCCGGTAATCTTGTCAGCGCTCGAGAATACACACCCGAAATTATCAATAGCAAAAGACATGCCTTTTCTTTTAAGGCTTAACACATTTTCAAGAATAATACCTTTGTCCTTTATGCAAGAGCTCTCCGAGATCTCAATTCCGAAAATTCTCGGATCGATCTCATATTTGCGGCATATGGCGCCCATGCTGTCGGAAAGCCTGTTTCCGATACACTGGGACTGCGAAATGTTAATATGCATGAAGATCGTGCCGAGGTCCTTAAGGTTATTACGTTTTAACGCTTTACAGACAAGTTCAAATATTCTGTCCCCGATCTGACCGGAAAGACCGTATTTATCGGAAACCGGAATAAATTCATCAGGAAACAAAATACCGAGTTCGGGATCTCTCAGACGCATAAGAACCTCACACGAGGAATATGTATCGATGGAAACATCGTATATCGGCTGATAGCAACACTCGAAATTGTTATTTGCAAGACCGTCGGTAATAGCGGAAAGAACGGCTCTTTCTCTCCGGTGCAGTCTGAAATCTTCTTTTTTGAGTTCAAAAAGACGTTTTCCGCTGTCGGATCCCGGATTATGCGCCCTGAACAGATCCGCAGCAGTAAGACAATCCTCTCCGATTTCGATATCCTCTTTTCTGAGTACAGAAACATAAGGCTCTATCGGAAGGATCGATCCTACTCCCAGACAGATGTCACACACTTTTTTATATATGTTCTCCGCCGAATCATCCCTTATCTTTGAAATAGCGATGGCAAAGATTCCGTTATCGAGATAAAAAACATTTTTTTTGCCAAATCCTTTAACCAGGCCGGAAACAAGCCTGTTTTCAATCCTTTCTATCATGTCTCTCTGAAGATAAAGGCTCATCATGGTAAAACCGACTATTCCGACATAAACGATACCCTCAAGATTATATCTTCGGAAATTGCCTTCAGCTATCTGCTTGAATGCATGCTCGTTAAAACACATATTATATTGATAATAGTACTCGGAAGCATCCTCGATCGAAGTAAAAAGGAATAAAAGCGCCAATGCGCTTACCATACTCCCCGGCTGATATCTGGGAACGATAGACTGACTGGCAAATGCAAGAACAAGCGCAACTGTGGCTGCGACAAGAGAATACCTCTGATATTTTCTGATGTTCTGACCATATTTAATGATATAGACGGCAACAGCCACGTTGAATGTTATGATAACAACGGTAAAGAAGACATTATATATCGTTGAAGTATATACAATTCCTTTTTCAATGCCGAAAAAGAAGCCTGTCATGGGAGTGATCGCTATTCCGACGATCTCTGAGATTGCAAATGTTAAAAGAATGGCTTTCACATAGACAGGAAGCTTTTTGACTCCGAGAATAGCAAAGAAATAAAAAACTATACCGAAATAGAACGAGCAGAAAAAGAACATTGACAGACAAACGCTCGTCATGAGCGCTCCCTCGTTAACATTTTCGGGATCTGCCGTTATCCTGACTATTACCTCGTTTATGACGTTTACCATCGAAAGGACAATGATGCAAAAAAGGAAATAGAAGCCTGACTTCTGATGAGTATTGCGTCTGGTAAAAAAAGCGATAAGAAGCACAGTCAAGAGACCTGCTGTCGCAAATGAAAAATCGCCTAATACCATACCCTGCTCCTCTTTAGAAGCGGTTTACAAACCGCTTCTGATTCCTTGCCCAAAACTTAACCATGTACCAAGGTTCTCTTTAGAAGCGGTCTACAAACCGTTTCTGATTCCTTGCCTCCGCAATCAATCCGTGTCATTCTTCACCGGAATCGCTCTCATCAAACAAAGCCTGAGCGAATTCCTTCGGATCAAACCTCTGAAGATCTCCAAGCTTCTCGCCCACACCGATATATTTCACCGGTATCGAAAGTTCCTTCGCGATAGCTATCGCAATACCACCCTTTGCGGTCCCGTCAAGCTTGGTCAAAATAATACCCGTTACCGGTGCCACTTCACTGAATTGCTTCGCCTGTACAAGCGCATTTTGTCCTGTCGTCGCATCAAGGACGATAAAAGTCTCTCTTCGCGCACCGGGCATTTCTCTGTCCGTAACCCTGTTAATCTTTGCAAGCTCGTCCATAAGATTTTTCTTGTTATGAAGACGACCCGCCGTGTCGATCATTAAAATATCGGCTTTTCTTGCTTTTGCGGCATTAAGGGCATCAAAAACAACGGCGGCGGGATCCGAGCCTTCGCTCTGTGAAATAAGCACCGCTCCCGCTCTGTCCGACCATTCCGAAAGCTGATCGATCGCTCCCGCTCTGAATGTATCGGCCGCCGCAAGAATCACGCGTCTTCCTTTTTCTTTCAGAAGCGCTGCGAGCTTTCCGATCGATGTGGTCTTGCCTACGCCGTTGACGCCGATAACCATAACAACGCCGCCCTTTTCTTCAAATTCATAGGCTTTTTCGTCCACTTGCATTTGACCGGCTATAATATCGATAAGAAGCTGTCTGACCTCAGCCGGTTCTCTGAGACCCAGTTCTTTCACCTTCGCGCGAAGCTCTTCTATGATATCCTCCGAAGCCTGCATCCCTATATCGGCCATAACAAGTATTTCTTCGAGTTCTTCATAAAAATCATCGTCAAGCTTCTTCGAGAAAAGCCCGCTGAGACCGTTAGCTATATTTTTACGGGTTTTGGAAAGACCGCTAAAAAGTCTTCCGAAAAAACCGCTTTTCTTTTCCTGTTCCATTGATCATACCTCGTCAAAGCACACCGAAACGGTAGGTATAAAAATACTTACTACCATTAATATACTATAATTGAATACCATATTCAACAATTCAATATCTACTTATCAAGCTCGTTTTCTATCATACTCACGCTCACAAGAGTCGAAACACCCTTTTCCTGCATGGTGATTCCGTAAAGGATGTCGGCGCATGCCATGGTACCACGCCTGTGCGTGATGATAATGAACTGCGAATGTCCCGTCAGCTTTTTAAGGAATGACGCGAATCTTCCGACATTTGAATCATCAAGAGCTGCTTCTATCTCATCAAGAAGGCAGAAAGGCGAAGGCTTGAGATTCTGTATTGCGAACAAAAGCGCTATGGCGGTGAGTGCTTTCTCTCCACCCGAAAGCTGCATCATGTTCTGCAACTTCTTTCCCGGCGGTTGTGCAATGATCCTGATTCCGGCTTCGAGAACATCTTCCCCCTCAACAAGCTCTATCTCTCCCTTTCCGCCGGCAAACAGATCCTTAAAGACCTTATCAAATTCTCTGTTCATCGCCTCAAACTGCTCTGCAAACTGCTTGCGCATCTTATCATCGAGGTCATTGATAATCTCATTTATGGATTCCCGTGATGCGATAAGATCTTCCTTTTGAGTCGTAAGAAGATTATATCTTTCCGAAACATTTTTAAAGTCCTCGATCGCTCCGATATTGACATCACCGAGATCCTTTATGGAACTCTTAAGAGCTGCAATATCCTTTCGCGCCGTGGATGGCTTAAAGTTCTCATCACTGAATTTCCTGGCTGTTGTAACGGTTAATTCGTATTCTTCCCAAATGTGACTGATCCAGCCGTCAAGAGATTCATTGATCCTGTCACGCTGGTTGGAAAGTCTCATGCCTTCCTTTTCAAGATCTGTAATTCTCGCTGTAAGCTGTTCCCACGAATCAAAAAATGATTTATGCTCTTTGGTAAGCTTTTCACGTTTTTGAACAATATCCTCTATTCTTTTATCAAGCTCTTCTATACGTTTTTTGTCTTCTTCCACCGACCGTTTAAGATCATCATTTTTTGCCTTGACGGCTGCAATATTCGCAATGACCTCATTACCGGATCTGTCCGATTCATCGATCATGGCGGTCAGGCGTTCTTTCTCCGAGGCAACTCTGGCAAGGTTTTCCCCGAGATACTCCGCAGCTTTTGCCACATTTGCTTCATCGATTCTGAGTTCCGATACGCTATCTATGGCTTTTTGCTTTTTATCGGCCAGCCCGGTCAACTCACTTTCGCGGACATTCCTGTTTGCCACAAGTTCCTCATGACGGGTCCGGCTTTTCTCAAGACCTTCTTGCGCTTCTTTGATCTTTTCCGCATTTTGAAGAAGTTCCGCGTCGAGTTCCTCTTTTTCTTTCGAAAGTCCCGCAGCAGCCGAAATAATATCATTTTTCTTCTTGGTTTCGTTTTCAAGGCTGACCTTAAGACTGTTGTAATCGATCGACATCCTGCCGATAAGAGTTCTGTACTCTTCGCTTTTTGCCTTTTTTGACTGACGCTCCTTATTTATTTCTTCGTACCTCAACGAAGATTCCTTTATCTGTCGGTCGAGAGAGGCAATCTCATCTTCAAGCTCCTGCATAAGTCTCTTTCGCCCGAGAAGATTGGCGGCATTTTTAAACGCACCGCCCGCGATTGAGCCACCCGGTGCAAGCTGCTCCCCTTCAAGCGTGACAATCCTGAGATTATGGTCATATTTTCGGGCAATCACAAGAGCGTTGTCCACATTATCGACAACCACAAATGCTTTCAAAAGAAAAGTAAGCACCTTTTCATATTTTTTTTCGGTACGAATGAGCGAATACGCATCACCGAGAACTCCTTTTTCCGAAAAAACGGAATCCTCAACAACCGTATTTCTGTGACCTATACCGTCAAGAGGAAGAAATGTCGCACGTCCAAGTTTTTCCTCCTTAAGTCTTCCTATGATCTTCTTTGCTGTCTGTTCATCATCCACAACTATGTGCTGAATCGAGGCGCCAAGCGCAGTTTCAACAGCGGTCTCATACTTCTTGTCGACATCGATAATGTCGGCAACCGGACCACTTATTCCTTTAAAATCACCGGACATCTCCATAACCTTTTTTACGGTTCCCTGATATCCTTCATATCGTTCGGTCATATCGGTAAGTGTTTCAAGTCGCGATTTGACCGCAGACTGTTTTCTGCGCAGTTCATTTACGGTATCAACTACTTTTTTTGCCTGCTCACCGCTCTGCGCGATCTCGTCAAGCATTTGCGCGAGACCGTCTTTCTTTTCTTTTAAGGCTTTCTCTGCTTCGGAAAGCTTTGAATTCAATTCATCCGTGACGGCATCGGATTCTTCCGCAAGCCTGGCATTTGTAAGAAGCTTTGAAGCATTCTCACTTCGCCTGATATTGATCTGTTCAGTGAGCGCCTTATAACGTTCTATGCTCTGTTTGAGAAGCGCTTCGTCCGAAAGAAGACCGGCAAGCTCCCTGTCACATTCTCCGACACCTTCGGTGATCTTTGCCATTTCTTCTTCGACCGATTTTAACGCATCATTTGCATCGCTCAGAGATGCGGTAACCTTTCTCTGCTTCCCGTCAATCTGTTCTTTCTGCTCGAGGAGTGCTTTTTCTTCATCGATACGCGCCGAGAGTTCCATCTTGATACCGGCGACGGTTTCGTCGGTTCTTTTTTTGTTTTCTTCGAGAGATTCTATCTGCTGGTCAAAGAGTCTTGTTTCACCCTCTTTTTTTTCAATTCCCACAAGAAGCTGCGTCTTGTAGCTTCGTCCTTCTTCGAGAGCTCCGGCATAATCATCAAGTGTTGCTTCGAGCTTTTCATATTCCGCCCTGGTGTTTTCATTCGCGGATTTTGTATTGCTCAGGTCTTCTTCCACTATTCTGAGCTTTTCTTCTACAGACTTTCTCAAAGAATCTGATTTGTCATATTCGCTGAGGAATGTATTAATCTCAAGATTTTTCAATTCATCACGAAGTTTCAGGTACTCCTTTGCAACAGCAGACTGTTTTTCAAGCGGTGAAAGCTGTGATTCAAGTTCCCTGATGATGTCCGTGACTCTGACGATATTGTCGTTGGCTTCGACAAGATTGGAAATTGCGATCTGTTTTCTCTTTTTATATTTGACAATTCCGGCAGCTTCATCAAAAAGCTCTCTCCTGTCTTCAGGCTTTGTACTGAGAATCCTGTCGATCTGTCCCTGACCGATGATTGAATAGCCCTCCTTGCCGATTCCGGTGTCCATAAAGAGTTCATTAACATCCTTAAGCCTGCAGGCCGTTCCGTTTATAAGATATTCACTTTCTCCCGAACGGTACACTCTTCTGGCAACACTAACCTCATCATATGCTATCGGAAGCTTATGATCGCTGTTGTCAAATGTAATTTCCACATACGCAAACCCTATAGGACCTCTTGCCTCCGAGCCGGAGAAGATAACGTCCTGCATGTTAAAGCCACGCAAAAGCCTGGCGCTCTGTTCACCGAGAACCCATCTGACGGCGTCGGCAATATTACTCTTTCCGCTTCCGTTCGGACCCACGATAGCTGTGATTCCATCATGAAACTCAAGCTTTGTCTTAACAGCAAAGGACTTAAATCCGTGAATGACTATATTTTTAAGATACATAGATCAACCTGTTTCCTTACAATCAAAATACTATTCACACAAAACGATTACCGCACCGGGATCGCTATAAGGCACATTTTCCACCGCATGATGCAAAAAACCGAAGTTCAGTTCTCGAGCGCGGCTGCTGCTGCATGCTGCTGAGCTTCTTTTTTGCTCTTTCCCGTTCCGGTGCCTTTCAGTTCACCTTTGATATAGACACCGACCTTAAATATCTTGCTGTGATCCGGACCAATTTCTTCCAAGACCTTGTACTCGATCGGAACATTACCGTCATGAGCCCATAATAACTGCTGAAGTTCAGATTTATAATTTCTTACATGCAATGCTTCCGTATTATTCAAAAGATTTGAATGTACAAACACTACGGCCTCCTCATAACCTCCTTCAAGGTATATCGCGCCGAGAATCGATTCAAATACGTCACACAGAATGGAACTTTTGTCTCTTCCGCCATGGAATTCTTCTCCTTTTCCGAGAATAAGATAATCGGGTATTTTAAGTCTCTTTGCGATTTGGGAGAGTGACTGTTCACAAACAAGCTGCGCCCGAGTACTTGAAAGCATCCCCTCACGTTTATCAGGCATTCCGGAATAAAGATATTCGGAGACGATAAGCTCAAGCACCGCATCTCCGAGGAATTCAAGTCTTTCATAGCATTCTATTCCCTCGAGCATACATTCATTTTTATACGAGCTGTGCGTCAACGCCGTCTTTAATAGTTGTTTGTCCTTAAAAGCATAACCCAGTCGCTCTTCAAGACCGGTGTAATCTGTCTTTGTCAATTCAACCTCCGAGCTTTGCTATCTGACGGGCGGCATCACCCACCGTAACGATAGATTGGGCATCTTCATCACTTATCTCAATCTCAAATTGCTCCTCAATCGCCATGATTATTTGAAAAATATCAAGCGAATCAGCTCCAAGATCGTCGGAAAACGAAGTGTCCCCGTCTATAGATTCAGGCTCCACACCCATAACCTGAGCAACAATCTTCTGTATTATCTCAAATTCCATATAAACATTAAAACTCCTGTTATTCTTTTTCAATAAATCGTTCACGTCCTATAATCTCAAAAAGCTTATAAGCCTGCCTTTTATGTCTTCACCCACAAGACTTGCCGCACAACCGACAGCTTTTTGTACAGTTTCACGGTAAGGATTGTCACAAATCGACATGACATTTCCCGAAAGACCCGGGAAGAAAGTCATACCTCTGGTTGAAAGGTCGATAGAGCTTACCTGAACATCTTCCGTTTGCTCTTTCGATTTTCCGAAGAACAAATGCTTCCGTTTGATCGTGCCGACAGGCGCTAGATCTTTAACAAGACCCGCAAAAAGATTAAGAATAAGGCCTCCGGAAAAACCGTCGCAAACTACAACATCCGCTTTTCCTCTGTTGATTTCCTCGGGTTTTACCGTACCGGCAAATTCAATCTCACGACACCTCTTAAGCAGTTCATAACTGTCTCTGTAAAGCATCCCTCCATTTTCGGGAACGACCGATTCACTCAAGAGTCCCACAGTGGGTCTTTGGGCAGAAGAAAGATATCTCATATATAGCGAACCCATGCGCGCAAACAGCACCATGTCCGAAGGCTTTATGTTCGAACCCATCGAACCGCTGTCGAGCAAGAGAACAGGCTTTGAAAAGCAAGGAATAAGAGTCGCCATCGGAGCGGAACTCAGTCTTTCAATCCTTCCGAGAATCATCTGCGCTCCGGCATTCAAAAGTCTCGGAGACACACAAGACAAAAATGCTCCCGCCTTACCGTCTTTAACAAGCGTAAGCCCCTGAACAAGGGCGCTGTTTCTCTTTGCTCGAAAAGCCTGAACGGGGGCATCTGCCTCACTGATTTCCTCTGTTACGGCAATCGTCCTTATCCTGTCGGAATAGTCTTCGTATGCGACCATTTCCGTTCTTATCCTATCGGAATCCCCGAGAAGGATAATTCTGATATCTTCATTACTTTTACATGCATTAATGCAACCTACGATTTTTTCATATGAAAAATCATCGGAACCGGTTACGTCCACTGCTATACAGATGACCCTGTCCATACACTGCCGCTCCACCCTTATAATTCTGTCAGAACATTACATCTTTGAATAGAAGAATGACGAAAGTGTTCCAAACCCGATCTTACCGGGCTGTATGATCTGCTCCGTGCTTCCGAGGAACAGAATACCGCCTGTTTTAAGAGCGCTGTGGAACTTAAGATATATTTCATCTTTTGCTTCTTCCGTAAAATAGATAAGAACGTTTCTGCAAACTATCAAATCACACATGGAGGGATAAGGATCCTTTAAAAGGTTATGTTCCTTGAATTCGACACACTTCTTTATATCATCACTGATCTGATAGCTGGTTTCCGTTTTTTTCTCAAAATATTTGGTAACAAATTCTTTGGGAAGTCCCTTCAAACTCTTTTCATGATAAAGTCCGACACGCGCTTTTTCAAGGACCTGCTTATCTATATCCGTAGCATAAATCTTGATTCTGGAGAGAGGAAGATACCGGGATAAAAGCATAACAAGCGAATAAGGCTCGTCACCCGTCGAACATGCTGCGCTCCAGATCTTAAAGCCGGGAGTCTTCACGAGTGTCGGAACGACCTTTTCTTCAAGGACCTTCCACTGTTCGGGATTACGCCAGAATTCGGAAACGTTTATTGTGAGAAAGTTGACGAATTCCTCAAATCTGACCTTATCGGACTTGATAAGGTTTACATAAGACACATAATTACATTTATGCTTTTGGATAAGAGTATCGATACGCCTGCGCATCTGACCTTCTTTATATGCATTAAGGTCGATGCTTGTCAGCTTATATATCTGTGCCTTAAAATACTCGTAGTTTTCTTCCATATCATTCCCAACTTTCAAATCCTTATATATCGATGTAAAGCAACCGGCCCGTGTTTTTTTGCACGGACCGGCGAGGAAAAAACGTAACTTTATCTTTTACCCGAATCTAAATCAGGTCTCTGTCTCATCCTTACTTCCCTCATCGGCTGCGCTTTCTTCTGTTGCTTCCTCTGAGGTGGCTTCATTCTTGGGTTCGGGAGCGAGAAGAGCCTTCATGCTGAGACTGATCTTCTTGTCGGCAAGAGAGAAATCAACAATCTTAGCCGTAACTTCCTGACCAAGCTTTAATACTGTCGAAGGCTTGTCGATATGCTCCTTAGAAATCTGCGATACATGAAGGAGAGCGTCCACGCCGGGATAGATCTCAACGAATGCGCCGAAGTCGGGCATACGAACAACCTTACCTGTAACAATGGTACCGGGCGCAAAACGTGTCTCTGCGTCAACCCAAGGGTTCTGATCGGGGAACTTCATGGAGAGAGCAACCTTCTCACCCTGGATATCCTTGATAAACGCCTTTACTTTATCGCCAACCTTGAAAAGCCTTCTGGGATTCTCGATCCTACCCCATGACATCTCTGAAATGTGAAGAAGTCCGTCAGCACCTCCGAGATCGATAAATGCGCCGAAATCGGTAATATTCTTAACGGTACCTTCTACCGTATCGCCAACATGAATCTTCTCAAAGAGAGCCTTCATGGCCTCAGCCTTACGTGCTGCGAGGATCTGCTTTCTGTCTCCGATTATCCTTCTCTTGCGGGGATTGAATTCAGAAAGAACAAATTCGATTTCCTGATCCTTATACTTTTCCAGATCTTTTTCGTAAACATCCGATACAAGACTTGCAGGGATGAATACCCTTGTTTCATCAACCGAAACACAAATTCCGCCGCCAAGTACGGAAATAACTTTAGCTTTGAGGATCTCGCCCTTTTCGAACGCTTCCTCAAGTCTCTTGCTACCGCGCTCTGCTGCAAGCTTACGGTAAGAAAGAAGAACCTGACCCTCGCCGTCATTGACTTTGAGGACCTTAACCTGCATCTTGTCTCCTTCCTTAACAACTGTACGGAGGTCAAGACCGGGCTCGTTTGTATATTCGCTTCTGGTAATGATACCGTCTGCTTTGTAATCAATATTAAGAGCGATCATGTCTTCCTTAACACTGATAACTGTGCCTTCAACTACCTCCCCGTTGTGTATTGTTTTCAATGAATCGTTCAGCATCTGCTCAAA
>JAEEIH010000087.1 GCA_016281275.1 Lachnospiraceae bacterium
ACTTTAAAGTACGGAAAAGATAAGAACGCGAAGATCCTCACGGGTATTAAGAGAATCACGAAGCACAGTCATCGTGTTAATGCAAACTCGGAGGAGCTTCCCAAGGTTCTTGGCGGACTTGGTACCGCTATCATTTCCACCAACAAGGGAGTTATCACGGATAAAGAAGCACGCAAGCAGAAAGTCGGCGGCGAAGTTCTTTGCTTTATCTGGTGAGAGAGTTTGTATACAATATTCAGGAGGTACGGGCATGTCACGTATAGGTAAGATGCCAATCGCTATACCTACAGGCGTTAATGTAGATATAGCAGAAAATAATGTGGTTACTGTTAAAGGCCCCAAGGGAACACTCAGCAGGGCGCTTGCTCCCGAACTCGAAGTTAAGATCGAGAACGGACAGATCATAGTCAACAGACCCAACGATCTTAAGAAGATGAAGTCCCTGCACGGACTCACGAGAACACTCATCAACAACATGGTTGTCGGAGTTACGGCAGGCTATGAGAAAACTCTCGAGATCAACGGTGTTGGTTACAGGGTAGTTAAGGAAGGCAAGAAGCTCAACCTTACACTCGGTTATTCACATCCCGTTATCATGGAAGATCCCGAGGGTATAGAGACAGTTTGCGACGGTCAGAACAAGATCATCGTAAAAGGTATCGACAAAGAGAAGGTTGGCCAGTTCGCAGCGCAGATCAGAGAGAAGAGAGCTCCCGAGCCTTATAAGGGCAAGGGTATCAAGTACGCTGATGAAGTGATCAGACGTAAGGCCGGCAAGACAGGAAAGAAATAAGGAGGAATGAAGAATGTTTAAAAAGGAATCAAGAACAAAAATCCGCGAGAAAAAACATTTAAAGATCCGCAATCGTTTCTCCGGGACTCCTGAAAGACCCCGCTTGTCGGTTTTCAGAAGCAATAGTCATATGTATGCTCAGATCATTGACGATACGGTAGGAAATACACTCGTTGCCGCATCAACTCTTGATAAGGATGTCAAGGGACAGGTTAAATTCACGGATAACATCGAGGCAGCTACACTTCTCGGTAAGGTTATCGCTCAGAAGGCTCTTGATAAAGGCATTAAGACAGTTGTCTTCGACAGAGGCGGCTTCATATATCACGGTAAGATTCAGGCACTGGCAGAAGCAGCCAGAGAAGCCGGTCTGGAATTCTAAGGAGGAGACAACACATGAAACGTACAAATGTTGATGCCAGCAAATTGGAATTAGAGGATAAGGTCGTTACCATCAAGCGTGTCACCAAGGTTGTTAAGGGTGGACGTAACATGAGATTTACAGCGCTGGTTGTTGTAGGCGACAAGAAGGGACATGTCGGCGCAGGTCTCGGTAAGGCAACAGAAATCCCTGAGGCAATTCGCAAAGGCAAAGAAGCAGCTATCAAAGCACTCATTGAACTTCCCCTTGATGAGAACAGCAGCGTGCCTCATGACTTCATCGGAAAGTTTGGTTCGGCTACAGTCCTCATGAAGAGAAGCCCCGAAGGTACCGGTATCATCGCAGGCGGTCCCGTACGTAACGTACTCGAGCTTGCAGGATTTAAGAATATCCGTACCAAGTCACTCGGCTCAAACAATAAGCAGAACGTTGTCCTTGCAACGATCAACGGACTCAGTCAGCTCAAGACTCCCGAGCAGGTAGCAGCAGCTCGCGGAATCAGCGTTGAGCAGCTGATGGATTAATGTCAGGAGGATATAGGAATGGCAGATAAGATTAAGGTTACTTTAGTTAAGTCTACTATAAGTGCCCTTCCGAAGCATAAAAAGACTGTTGCAGCACTGGGACTCGGAAAGCTTAATTCAAGCAATGAGCTCCCCAACAATGCCGCAACTCAGGGAATGATCAATCAGGTCAGACACCTGGTAAAGGTTGAAGAAATCTAAACAGGTCACTTTTCAACTAATACATGATTGTATGTATGACAGAAAATCGTGCGGAACAGTATTCCGCATGATCTGAGAAGGAGATAATATCATGAATTTATCAGATTTAAGACCCGCTGACGGCTCTAAGCAGAGCAACAACTTCCGTAAGGGTCGTGGTCATGCTTCGGGAAACGGCAAGACTGCAGGTTACGGCCATAAGGGTCAGAAGGCTCGTTCCGGACGCCCCAGAGCAGGTTTTGAAGGTGGTCAGACCCCCTTCTTCAGAAGACTTCCCAAGAGGGGCTTCCGTAACAGAAATACTAAGGAAATCATCACCGTAAATGTAAGCATGCTCAACAGATTCGAAGACGGAGCAGAAGTTACGGTTGAAAGTCTTATGGATATCGGCATCATTACCAATCCTAAGGACGGTATCAAGATACTTGGGAATGGAGAATTAACCAAGAAGCTTAATGTTAAGGTCGATGCATTCAGCGATGCTGCTAAGCAGAAGATCGAAGCACTTGGTGGAAAAGCAGAGGTGATCTGATATGATTAATTCGATCATCAATGCGTTCAAGAACCCGGAGATCAGGAAAAGATTACTTTTCACAATCCTTTGTGTTGTTCTTGTTCGTATAGGCTCAATGATCCCCGTTCCGGGAATTGCTTATGAACAGTTCTCAGCATGGCTTTCACAGGCAAACCTTGAACTCGGATTCCTTGATACACTTACAGGCGGATCGTTCTCGCAGATGTCGATCTTCGCGCTTTCGATATCGCCTTACATCAATGCATCCATTATTATGCAACTTCTTACGATCGCCATTCCGAAGCTCGAAGAGATTCAGAAGGATGGCGAGGACGGAAGAAGAAGGATCGGAAAGTACACAAGAATCCTTACCGTTGCTCTTTCACTTCTTGAGGGCGGCGCTATGGCGTACAGCTTTAGTGTCGGTAATTCAAACATTATCAACACCGATACATTTACAGGAATCATGCTCATCACCTTCGGTTTCACAGCAGGAACATCATTCCTTATGTGGCTGGGTGAGAATATTTCAGAGAGAGGCGTTGGAAACGGTATTTCCATCATCCTCCTCATCAACATCGTGTCGAGACTTCCCAGAGACCTTGATGTTCTTGTTACCAAGTTTGTCACAGGTGCAAGCAGCGTGATAGTCGGTATTATGAGCGCTATCCTTATTCTTGTGATCCTCATCGGCATGGTAATCCTCATCGTTCTGCTTCAGGACGCTGAGAGAAGGATCCCCGTTCAGTACTCGAAGAAGGTGTCGGGTCGCGGTATGATTGGTGGCGCTTCGTCGAACATACCCCTTAAAGTTAACACATCAGGCGTTATCCCCGTAATCTTCGCGATGTCACTGATGCAGTTCCCCATTATCCTCAGCTCGTTCTTCGGCTCGACAGGCGCAAGAACAGGCTTCTGGAACAAGGTTCTCTACATGCTCAACATGCAGAACTGGTTCAATGTAACTGAGTGGGGAGAGTTTAAGTACACTGTTGGCGCGATCATTTACGTTCTTCTCATTTTCTTCTTCGCAAAATTCTATACAGCGGTTACGTTTAACCCTATAGAGGTTTCGAACAACTTAAAGAAGAGCGGAGGATACTGCCCCGGTATCAGACCCGGCAGACCCACGACCGATTATCTTACCGATATTCTCGACAGGATTGTTGTTATCGGAGCGATCGCGCTGAGTATCGTTGCAATCCTTCCTCTTATCTTTACAGGTGTATTCAGAGTGAGCGTAGGATTCGCGGCAACTTCACTCATCATCGTTGTAGGTGTTATCCTTGAGACGATGAAGGCGATCGAAGCAATGATGGCTGTACATCATTACAAGGGATTCCTTGATAAATAATTTGATTTTACAGGGGGCGGGGCGGAACGATAAGCCCCGCCTTGATTTTTGTAAGTAAGGACAGAACCATGAAAATAGTTATGTTGGGCGCGCCCGGAGCAGGTAAGGGAACACAGGCAAAGCAGATTGCCGCAAAATACGGAATCCCTCATATCTCAACCGGTGATATTTTCCGCGCAAACCTTAAAGAGGGCACACCTCTCGGACTCAAGGCAAAGGAGTACATGGATAAGGGAAGTCTTGTTCCCGACGAGCTTACTCTTGAACTTATAATGGATAGATTCTCTCAGGCAGATTGCAAGAACGGTTATGTTCTTGACGGGTTCCCCAGAACAATTCCCCAGGCTGAGGCACTCACAAAAGCACTTGCCGATAATAATGATGCGATTGATTATGCCGTGAACGTTGAAGTACCCGACGAGAGGATCATAGACAGAATGTCAGGCAGACGCGCATGCGCAAAATGCGGCGGAACCTTCCATATTAAATATAATCCCACAAAGGTCGAGGGCGTTTGCGATCTGTGCGGCGGCGAGCTGTATGTCAGAGACGACGACAAGCCCGAAATCGTAAAGAAGAGGCTTGATACATATCATTCCCAGACACAGCCACTCATTGATTATTATGAGAAGGCAGGAAAACTTAAAGAGGTTGATGGTACACAGGATGTTGACAAGGTCTTCGAGGATATCGTAAAGGTAATCGAGACCTGAAGCATCCGTCATGTAAAACTGATGTACATGTGCGATGCCGGTACATGTATGGCAGCGCAGGAAGAACGCGCTGAGGAGAGGAAAGACATGTCGATTACTATCAAATCAGAGAAAGAAATACAGCTTATGCGTGAAGCCGGCAAGATCCTTGCCGAGGTTCACAGATTACTTGAACAAGAAGTAAAACCCGGAGTGTCAACATATGAGATTGACAGAAAGGCTGCGGAGTTTATCAGAGGATTCGGATGTAAAGCTTCGTTCCTCGGCTATAACGGCTATCCCGCATCGATCTGCATTTCCGTAAACGATGTTGTTATACACGGAATCCCTTCCAAGAATGTGATCCTTAAAGAGGGCGATATAGTCAGCCTCGATGCCGGAGTCATTTACAAGGGATATCAGTCCGATGCCGCAAGAACTGTTCCGTGCGGAAAAATCAGCGAGGAAGCCGAAAGACTCATCAGAGTGACACGTGAAAGCTTTTATGAAGGCTTAAAGTTCGCAAGAGGAGGAAATCACCTCTACGAAATCTCCGGAGCAGTGGAAGATCACGTTGTTGCCGCAGGGTATTCTGTTGTCAGAGAATTTGTGGGACACGGGATCGGAAGAGAGATGCATGAGGATCCGCAGATCCCTCATTATCATATGAAGAAAAGGGGAATAAAGCTGATCCCCGGAATGACGATCTGTGTAGAGCCGATGGTCAATGCAGGAAGGTGCGACATAGACTGCCTTGATGACGGTTGGACGATAGTTACACAGGATCATTCGCTTTCGGCACACTACGAGAACACGATTCTGATCACGGAGGGTGAACCCGAGCTTCTGTCAATCTGACGGAACGCACGGACAAACTTTTTTCGGGTCGATAAAGGGCAAAGAAACAGAAGCGGCTAAAGCCGCTTTTAAAGAGGAGCCCGGTACATAGTTATGTTTTGGGCGAGGAATCAGAAGCGGCTAAAGCCGCTTCTAAAGAGGAGGATACATGTCAAAGAGTGATGTAGTTGAAATTGAAGGAACAGTTATTGAAAAGCTTCCCAATACCATGTTCCGCGTTGAACTCGAGAACGGGCACAAAGTGCTCGCACACATTAGCGGCAAACTGCGAATGAACTTCATTAAGATCGTGCCCGGCGACAAGGTCACCCTTGAACTTTCGCCCTATGATCTGACAAAAGGAAGGATCATTTGGAGAGATAAATAATCAGCCGGAAGATATTTAAATTATTTGCTTGCAATTGGCAGACTGACGTGTTATATTATATGTCGGTCTGCTTTTTTTGAGCGATAAACGAATGCTGTCAGGCGTGAGTTTGCTTGCAGTTGAATATGATAACACGGTCGCGCGGAGAGCTCGTTCTCATGAGCAAACAGGTTATCACATCCAAAGAACGGCGGGCGTCACGTATCGATGGATGAGTTTGTTTCCATCAGACCACAAGGACATGATTACCGCACGGTTGTCATGTCAGGAATTGAAGCTTGTATAACGGCTTCCAGAGTTAAAGGAAGGAGTGTCACTATGAAGGTTAGATCTTCCGTAAAACCGATCTGCGAAAAGTGCAAGGTCATTAAGCGCAAGGGTTCGATCCGGATCATCTGTGAGAACCCCAGACACAAGCAAAGACAAGGCTGACAATATCGTTCCCTTTTTGAACTCGGCAGCTTACGAGTTGATTAACTCACCGCAAGCCTGCAAGAGGTTCGTTCAGGGAATATCCGATATAAGGCTCTTGCTTTCTGTGTTGCAACGTTCCGCCTGTCCCGCAGGGACATGATAAAGGCAGGAACAAAAGTTGTGATATTGTGGGTATCAACCCGTGACGGGCTCAGTACCTAAGACATGAAGGTGTCATCATCACCTGTGATGTCTTCGTCGAAGAGCGGGAAATCCCGCGAGGTCGAAAGACCGGCGGCGCACGATTTAAAGCGGCTGAAAAGTGGTTCAGGTCGGGGTATCCCGGTTTGAATCTAAAAGTATGTCAGTAACCTGATACATCATCATGTGTTTGGTTAGAGATCAACAGCATGAAATGCGGTTGATATGAGGCATACTTCCATGTGCAAAGAATCCGGTAACATAATAATCGGTGACGGTGCGTGGGAAACGTTCGTATAAGCGAACAAACAGTAACTGCCTGCAGAACAAGCAGGTGAAACACACAGTATAACGGAGGTGTAAACGCGTATGGCTCGTATCAGTGGTGTTGATTTACCTAGAGATAAGCGTGTAGAAATCGGCCTTACCTATATCTATGGTATTGGCAGAGTTAGCAGTAATAAGATTCTTGCTAAAGCAAATGTTAATCCCGATACAAGAGTTCGTGATCTTACGGATGATGAAGTCGGAAGAATTCGTGACATCATCGATGGCGAATTTATGGTAGAGGGTGATTTAAGACGTGAGACAGCCCTTAACATCAAGAGACTTCAGGAAATTGGTTGCTACAGAGGCATCCGTCACAGAAAAGGTCTTCCTGTCCGTGGACAGAATACCAAGAACAACGCCAGAACCAGAAAAGGTCCCAAGCGTACCGTTGCGAACAAGAAGAAATAATTATGCCCTGTGTCGTATAGGGAATTGTGAAAATAAAACGGTGCTCGGATGCATCGTTGTTAAAGGAGGAAGTCTAAATGGCAGCAAAGACAGGCGCTAAAAAAGTAACAAAAAAGCGTGTCAAGAAAAATATAGACCGTGGACAGGCACATATCCAGTCCTCGTTCAATAATACAATCGTTACTCTTACAGATGCGGAAGGCAATGCTATTTCATGGGCAAGCGCAGGCGGACTCGGATTCAGAGGATCAAAGAAGTCTACTCCTTACGCAGCACAGATGGCAGCAGAGACTGCAGCCAAGGCAGCAGTTGTTCACGGACTTAAGTCGGTTGACGTTATGGTTAAAGGACCCGGTTCGGGACGTGAAGCAGCAATCCGCGCCCTTCAGGCATGCGGTATCGATGTAACCAGCATAAAGGATGTTACACCCGTTCCTCATAACGGATGCAGACCGCCTAACCGCAGAAGAGTTTGATGAAAGAGGAGGTTTAAAGATATGGCTAGTGATATGGGTCCAGTAGTAAAGACGTGCAGATCCCTCGGCATCGAGCCTATGTTCCTTGCAATCGACAAGAAGTCCAACAGAAGATTA
>JAEEIH010000004.1 GCA_016281275.1 Lachnospiraceae bacterium
AGAATTATGAGAACCTGACGAAGGTAACGATCGAGGACGGGCCGACCTATATCGGCGGCGGTGCGTTCTGGGGCTGCTGGTACATGAAGAGCATCAAACTTCCGAAGACCCTTAAAGAGCTTGGGGAAAGTGCGTTTGGGTATTGCGGATCGCTCAAAGAGATCATATTCCCGGATGCGATCACAAAGATCCCGGACAGTGTCTGCAGGGACAGTGGCGTTGAAAAAGTTACCCTCGGCAAAAAGGTTACTTCAATCGAAAGCAATGCGTTTTATAACTGCCTTAAGCTCAAAGAGATCACGCTTCCCGCTTCGATCAAGAGCATTAATAACTACGCATTTTGCGACTGTCATAATCTCGCAAAGATCACAAACAAGACAAAGCTCAGTAATGAAGAGCTTACAACCGTGTTCAAGTCCACAAAGTGGGGTGCGGACAGAGCAAAGCCTGCTTATGAGCACAATTATTCCGACACGGACATTCCTCTTTCTGTGACCCTTGACAATAAGCGTTACAGCAAGGGATATCTCTACTACCGCATGAATGATTTCGAAAGAGAGACGAGAGGTCTTTCTTATGACGACTGGGATCATGGGTATTACAAGGAACTCGCGAAGGATTCCGACGGAAACTATATACTTGATAAAAACCTTGTGACCGATACTTACTATCCCGTATCGGGCGAGTTCTATTACTGTGAAAAGAAGCCGAAAGACTTCCTTAAGGATTATAAATTTAGGTTCTCTACAAATGACATCCCTTCCTACAATGATCTTTCCTCGGAAATGTATGAGAAGGATACCAAAGAAGCGGAGAAGATCAGAGCCGAGCAGGGCGATGATGCATATTACGCTTATAATTCAAGCAGAAAGAGCGCATGGGACTATTATAAAGAAATAATAGGCGACCCCGTGACGATCGCTCTTTACACCATTCATTTCGATAACAGCAAGACTGAGGGTCGCTTCATTCCCGATGAGGATATGATCGTCAGCAAGTATAGCCAGGCGTCACTCGGAGACAGACTCGATCTTTTTCTTTCGGGTTACGGAAGAGTCGAACATCCGATGGCTGCTGCCAAGGCGTTTGCGTATTATGCCGACAGCAAAGGCAACAGGATAGATAAGATACGCGGTATTTCGGAACCGCTCACCGTTCATCCCGTGTTCGTTAATGAGGATGAGCTTTACACCGGTGAAGACTATGCCTGCGAACAGGATTATTATTACTCCTGGTTTAAGCGCGACTCGGATAATTGGCAAAGCTTTAAGCCCAATGTCAAGATCAAGTCGGGGGCGGAACTTATCGGACGCTTTTTATATGAACCTTCGAAAAAAGACGGAATGGCTATCATAGATAAAAAGATAACGATTTCAAAGGCGGAGCTTAAAAAGTATGTGTCCGCCAATAAGAAAGCGGACAATATATCAAATATCACTCCCGAGTACGGTTATTACTATAACACTGATGAGTTTATTATCGTGAAGTCGGGCGGTACGCTCGTGATCGACGGGATAAACCTCTTCAACGGATTTAAGATTTCGCTTCAGAAGGGTGCGAAGCTGAAACTCATAAACGGAACGGTACTTGAGGGATGTGTACTCGGTGTACAAAAAGGGGCAGAGGTCGAAATAAACGATGCTTCCTTTGACGGCGCGATAATCAACGAAGGAACGATCAACGTCCTGACTCCGAAAAAGAAGACAGCAAGTGACAGCTTCTACATGAGATCCCTTCGTTCCAATATGTTCCTTAACTGCAAAACCGGCGTGATCAACCTTGATTACGGACGTTTTGCCATGGGCAATGATTTTGACAGCGCTATCGAACCCGGATTCGTGAAGTCCGATATGAGGACCGAAAAGGACGCCGTTGTTATCAATAACGGAACGATCAATGTTACGGGTTACGGTCATATCGGTATCGCGGACAGTTACCAGAACCACGAACATAAGGAGAGCTATTCTAAGACTCCGGTTGTAAATAACGGCAAGATCAATATCAACCAGACCGCAAAGAAGTATTTCGAGTTTTCTGCGTTCAGTATCGACCATAACAGCTTCTATAATCACGGGACGATCAAAGTGACGACCGATGCGGTGAAAGGGAAATATAAATCCGGAAGCTATGCGGAAAGCTGTATTAAAAACAATGATTCTCTTTATGCGGAGATGCAGATTCTTGAGTCTGAATTCATCAACTACGGAACACTCGAGTTTGATGTAAAGAACGGACTCGGAATGGCGGTGACGGGATTATTCTTCCCGACCGACAAAGTGATCAAGCGATTTGAAGACGACGGAGAGACAGCGTCGCACAGCAGGCTTGAAAACCGGAAGGGCGGTAAAGTGAAGATCACCACAAATAACGGATGCGCCATAGCGATCGGAAGCAGTGCATATCTCATAAACGAAGGAACTCTCTCTGTCGAGGATAACGGAAAGAATTCAAAAGAGCCTCCGGTACTTATAACCGGAAAGCTTACAGGAAAAGGAAAGATCACCGGAAAGAACTATATAAAACAAAAGTAAGCAAAATACTTTTCTCTGAACGGTGTCAGCGGTGTTGTCGGTGAGGATTGTAAACACGGTGGAATGAGTGATTGATTCACGTATATATCGGTAAACAGTTGAAAAGGACAGAGCATGAAACTAAGTACATACGACATAGTTATGCCCATAAGAGAAGGCGAGTGCCTGTTGTTCAACGGTCTTTACGGTGCCGTTGATGTGGTTTCGTCCGAAACTGCGGATGCGCTCGCATCGGGGGTGACGGAACGGATTTCACCCGATGAAGTAAAGCACCTCCACAAAAGAGGGCATCTTACGGACAGTAAGGAGGCGGAAGCTGAGGACTTTAAGCTGCTTGCGAGGATAGATAAAAAGCTCAGGAGTGAAACATCGATCTCGCTCATGATACTTCCGACCTACAACTGTAATTTCAGATGCCCGTATTGCTACGAGAAACACAGACTGACGAACGGCGAGGAGTGGCTTCGCCGGACCATATCCCGCGAAACGGTGGATGCTGTTTTCGAGGCAGTACGCAAGGAGCGCGAAAAAGGGATGCGGATCTCGGACTGCCGCTTGTTTGGCGGAGAGCCGCTTCTAAGGGAGAATGCGGATATCGTCAGGTATATATGCGAGAAGGCTCGCGAAGCTGACATTCCGTTGAATGCGATCACCAACGGTTATGATCTTGATCATTACATTCCGCTCCTTAAGGAATTCAAGTTCACAAAGATACAGGTCACTCTTGACGGAGTTAAGGAAGAAAACGATCAAAGAAGGATTCATAAAGACGGAAAAGGAACCTATGACGTGATCCTCGAAAACGTCGGACGCGCTTTGGATAATGGCGTCAACGTCAGGCTGCGCATTAACACCGGACCGAGAAATATCGGAACCTCATATGCATTAAGAAAGGTGTTTGAGGAACGGGGATTTTTGAATAACGGTGGTGCGGAAACAGGCAATCGCGGAGAACGCGGGCGGTTTGAGTACTATTTCAAATGCACGAATTACGACCCGTACCCCGGGAAAGAAGAGGGTGTGACCGACCACGAAATCTACGGGATGCTGTTAAAGAGGGGTGTTCGACCTCGTGAGGCAATGAAGCTTGAAGGCGCATATGCGGAGATGCTCCGAAGAACCGAAGCCCTTGTCGACAGAAAGGCTTATTTGGAACCGCGTGCGAGTCATTGCAGCGCCGAAAACAGGATGTATCTGATAGATCCCGAGGGGTTGATCTACACTTGCTGGGATTTTGTGGCGATGAAGGATATGGCTGTCGGACAAGTGGATGTTGAATCGCAGACAATGGCCCTTAAGCTTTCGACGCTGAAGTGGAGGGAAAGAACGGTTGAAAATATGCCGGGGTGCGCGGGATGTCCCTATGTGTTTCTGTGCGGCGGCGGTTGCGCGTCCCGCGCATTTTCGTCGGGAACCGGTGACTATACGAAACCGGACTGTGGGGAGACGGGTGAGATCTTCAGGGAGGTTTTGCTTGAGGTCTGCAGAGATGCCATGAAGAGAAGGGATGTGCGCGAAAAAACGGAAAATGAGTCATCACAGGGAATTGCCCTCAGCAGGAGCCTTAAAGAGATGCTGTCTTTGTTGACAGCAAAAGACAGAAATGTTATTTTGACCTCAAACAGTCGGAAAGAAATAATAAATATATTGAGAAAAGCAGGAGGTATCGGGATGAACAGAGAAGAATTTTTAAAAAGTGATACTTACAAAAACCTTTCGGACGCACAGAAGGAAAGGATCGCGAAATGCAAGACAGAGCAAGAGATCATGGCGGTGATTGATTCCGAAGCGGTAGAGCTTTCCATGGATGATCTTGACAAGGTTGCCGGAGGCTGGGGACTTGATTGGTTGGGCGGCGGCAACAACGCCATGGATTGCCCGGCAATGGATTAAAAAGACTCCCGTGGGTTGATAACGACAGGGGGGTCGGATAAGGAATCAACCGATATGAAAATAATGATAGCGTCGGACATACACGGTTCGGCAAAGTATTGTGAAATGCTGCTGGATGCATATAGGCGTGAGGGCGCCGAAAGGATGCTGCTGCTTGGCGACATCCTCTATCACGGCCCGAGAAATGACCTTCCTGAGGAGTACGCTCCCAAGAAGGTCATTGAAATGCTCAATGCCATAAAGAACGAAATTTACGCAGTCCGCGGTAACTGTGAGGCCGAGGTTGACCGGATGGTTCTCGGTTTCCCGGTTCTCGCGGACTACGCGCTCATTCCGATCGGTGAGAAGATGATCTTTGCTACTCACGGACATGTTTATAACCGTGACAATCTTCCTCCCATGAAGAGCGGCGACATCCTTCTGCACGGGCACACGCACATCCCTGCCTGCGAGCGTTTCGGAGAATGCATATACATGAACCCCGGTTCCGTTTCGCTCCCGAAGAATAACTCTCCCCACGGGTATATGACCCTTGAAGAAAACGATGCCGGGGAGAATCCCGGGGGTGTGATCTCTGATGGCGTTGTCCTTGACTTCGGCATGCTCCCCGGTCCGGATTTTTGCAATGAAACGGCTGCGGCAGAGCCACAGCGCAAGAGACGGGAGTCGGAGACCACTCTGGCAGAGCCGCAGCACAAGAAACATGACGGTAATTCAAGCACTGCCTCGTTGTGGATTTTCAGATGGAAAAAACTCGTATAACGTATCTCTTATAACCGGTGGGCAATGAGCATATGCCGGCGGTTATCTGATCACACATGAATATTCCTGATGTTTGTTTTTGTTTAATGTTTATGCTATTCTATGATACATAGTTTACTCTGAGAAAATCGTTATGTAATGCGACAGCTTTTACCGATGCATATGGATAAGAATTTTGGAATATATACAGAGCGGAACCGCGAAATAACAAGATAGGAAGGAACCACATATGAAGAATCTGTTCTCGAAACTTATGTGCATTTTGCTTGCGTCAGCGATGATCGCGTCTTTCACTCCGACACGGGCAGAGGCAGCAGAAGTGACCGAAGGGAAGACTTTGACGGCTTTAGAACGCCTGATCCCGAAATCGGTGAGCGAACCGAAAACGGATTCGATGATCAAGGTCTCGTTCCCCGATTGGAAAGGCTATACGGACGACACGCTCGCCATGAACAGCATGTACAGCTTCAAGGGGTATCACGGACAAGGCAGTCTTTATGTCAAAGCAGCCGATGAAGTGATAAAATTCCGTATGTATGTCAACGGGGTTCCGGTCAAAACGAGCAAGATCAAGCCGGGAAAGATTTGGAAGATCGATATCTCATCCGTGACCGTTAACGGAGAGAACACGATTCAGGTCTCAAACATAAGCCCTTCGGATATCAAAGAGGCTGTTACTGTCTTTATTCCGTATCCGGAAGTCGTAAAAGGAACGCCCGAAGAAGAAGGGATTCGCCCTGAGGCATTGACATTGATCTCGGATATCATCGAATCCGACATAAAAAACGGTTTTACAAGCGCCCAGCTCTCCGTGATCAGGAACGGAAGGCTTGTTTATGAGAATGCATGGGGCAGAACGAATTCATATAACCCCGACGGTACACCACGTACCGACAGCGCGTCTGTGACGACGGACACGTTGTACGATCTGGCATCCGTCACCAAGATGTTTGCAACCAATTATGCATTGCAGAAGCTTCTGACCGACGGTAAAGTCAGCCTTGACGCAAAGATCACCGATTTTCTCGGAAAAGGATTTTCAAAAGACACAGTATTTACAAAACCTGATTCTGAGTACTCCGCCGACCTTAAGACGATCAAAAAGTGGAAAGCAAAGCTGACAATAAGGGATCTTTTGAGACATCAGGGAGGCTTCCCTGCCGGTGCGAGATATTTTGCATCGAGTAACGCTGCGGTAAGCGAAGAAGCAGCGGACTCCGAGCCCGACAATTTGATGTACACCGGTAAGGAAAAGGAAGAGGACATCAGAAAAGCCACCGCAGAAATGATATGCAAGACCCCGCTTGATTACGAGCCCGGCACCAAGACGCTTTATTCGGATCTTGATTACATGATCCTGGGTCTTGTGGTAGAGAAGATTGTCAGCGAGGATCTTGACTCCTGGCTCAAAAAGAATGTTTATGAGCCGATAGGTTTGACTCATCTTACATACAATCCCCTTCAGAACGGTTTTTCGGCGGAAGACTGCGCCGCTACGGAGTTGAACGGCAATACACGCGACGGCTTTGTGGAACTCGGCGGACTGCGCACATATACGATCCAAGGCGAAGTACATGATGAAAGCGCATGGTACAGTATGGCAGGTATTTCGGGTCATGCGGGGCTTTTCTCCAATGCCACGGATCTTGCGAAGCTCGCCACGGTCATGCTGTCCGGCGGATATGGCGAGAACGGTTTCTTCTCGAAAAATGTAATGGACATTTTTACCGCGCCGAAGGCTGAAGCTGCAGCCAACTGGGGTCTCGGGTGGTGGAGACAGGGCGACAACCAGAGAGTCTGGTATTTCGGTACACAGGCCGGATCCGACACATTCGGACATCAGGGATGGACAGGTACGCTTGTTATGATCGATCCCGACAGAGATTTGGTAGTCGTTTATCTTACAAACAAGATAAATTCACCTGTCACGGATGCTCAGGCAAATGCCAATAAATTCAACGGTGGATATTATACATCGGCCACACTCGGTTTTGTTCCCCAGATACTCTCTATTGGCATGGACAGTGATTTGGATTTAACCGCACAGCTCAGAGATCTGACCGCCGATATGGCGGTTGAAGCGGCCAAGCTTATTCCCGAAGGCGTCTCGCCTGACAGCGATCATCCGCTGGCAAGAAACGCCCGGAGCAAAAAACAGTTGGCGAAACGGTACAGATGATCGGTGAGGAGGGTTTTATGATAGAAAGTATAATTATATTTGCGGCAGTCGGAATCTTTTTTACGGTCCTCGGCTATTTAGTCTGGATAAAGGAAAAAATCACTCTTATACATGATTACCATGTGGATAAGGTTTCGGAAAAAAACAAAAAAGCGTATTGCAGGCTGGCCGGAATCGGACTGGTGATCTTCGGAACCACAATGGTTATCACGGCTGTGCTGCTTGCCGTGACCGAATCGCGTGCAAGTTACCTGTGCTTTGCGTGCGGATGTGTTGCGGAAATCGTGATGATGATCGTTGCAGGCGTGAAATACAACAAAAAAGAAGAAGAATAATATATATGCACGGATCCGTAAGAGAAGACGGTATGTGAAATACAAATGTTCCAAACTGTGAGAAAAGACGAATAATACATAAATGCAAATGATTCAAATATACCGGATGATGTTGATGGGATAAAACCGTTACAGGAATACGAACAAATAAAGTCGTGGAAAAACCGGGACAGAAACGTAAGTGTGTTAATAGAAGAATGTGAGCCGAAATGGTTTACAAAAAATCATAAACTGTTTTTTAATATCATCCGTCGTGGTATAATTAAACAGACGTGGCGTTATTTGATCGTATTTATGGAAATGGGGAACGATTGTGAATCAAGCAGACGATACTGCCCTTTACGAGGCTTTTCTCGAAGGTGATAATTCAGCATATGATAGTTTAATGATCAAATATGGTGATGCGCTGACTATGTATCTCAAGGGTTTTCTGGAAAGCTGGGAGGATGCGGAAGATTTGATGATAGAAGCATTTGCCAGAATAATGGTAAAAAAACCCAAAATAGAAAGCGACCATTTTAAAGCGTATCTGTATAGGATCGCCCATAATCTGGTATCACATTTTTACTCAAGCCGCAAGAAAAGAAAGGACTTCAGTCTCGACAGCATTGATATTGAAGTCGAATGCGATACATTGGGCGAAAATCCTTCGGATGTTTCGAATCCTTATGAAAGCTTTTGGGATGATGAAAAGAAACGGATCATACGGACCTGCCTCGGACGGATCAATGAAGATATGAGAGAGGCGCTTTGGTTGTTTTACTTTGATAATCTGAGCTATAAGGATACGGCAGCCGTAATGAATGTCAACTTCAAGAAGATTGACAATCTTCTGACACGTGGAAGAAAGTGTCTGAAGGAAGAATTGGAAAAGGAGGGGATAACCGATGCGTACTGACGACGGAGCGGCGCTCGGATTTGTTGTTATCGGAATTTTGGCTTTTATTTTGGGTATTACGGTAACTATCCTGTGTTACAGAATTAAAAGGTATCATAAAAAATGATTGAGAATATCGATAATAACATACAGCTCTTTATCATGGGGGTCTGTTTCGGGTTTTCTCTGTACAACGGAGTCACAAAGCGCAGCCGATCCTGGGTTTTGGTCACGTTGTTTTATGCTGCTTTCTTTTTGGGAAGTCTTTATTGGGAGCTCTTTTACACGTTCAGAGGGGACACACCGTCAAAATTTTATGTCGCCGAATTCAGTTGGTATGTTTCCTACCTTTTTCTGTTCCTTTTTCTGCGGTATCAAAAAAACACAAAAAAAACGGCAGTACCTTGCAGGATCAAATGGGTGATTCCTGTGATCGCCGGGGGTCTCAGCATTTACTACATGACATTCGGACAGATCACATCAAACATCACCTCAGCGCTGCTTATGAGTCTGATCGGGATGGAGTCCGTAAAAGGGCTTTGTTCGGACAACAGAAAAATGAAGCAGGTCTATGTAATGACGCTGGTGTTTTTTTCACTTGAATATACGCTTTGGACATTGTCATGTATCTTCGATGAGATATCTGTATCAAATCCTTATTATTGGGTTGACATGATGACCTCGTTATCGTTGTTTTTACTTTGCGTGTTTGTTCGAAAAGCGTTGAAGGATGAGGTGGCATTGTGAATTACATTGAAAACATTTACATATGCATTGCTGCCCCGATACTTGTCGCTGTTATTGCGATGTCGGGAGGTCGGGCTCCGTCGGGCGGCGATAAAACTCTTTCCCTCGTCAGAAGCAACAGACGCAGGATAATGCTCTTTGTTCTTGTCGGCATGACGATATGTCTGCTGTCATCCTACATCAGCACGTTTATGACCATGATCCTCGAAGCGGACAAACAGGAGGCAACGTGGGAGATCACGCCTCTTGTCGAGGAAGTAATGAAATTTCTTCCCGTTTTGTTTTATATTCTTGTGTTTGAGCCTGACAACAGGGAAGAATCGGCAGTGAATATCATGGCGATCGCGGTCGGGTTTGCCACTCTTGAAAATATATGTTATCTTACCGCAAACGGTGCGGCCGATGTGCTCGTGCTCGGAGTCAGAGGGTTCGGAACAGGTGTAATGCATGTGGTTTGCGGAGAATTTGTGTACATAGGATTTGTATTTTTATGGGATGAGTTTTGGCTGAGATTCGCAGGCATAGCAGGTCTCATATCTTTGGCGGCAACGTATCATGCGATTTATAATATTCTGGTTTCGCAGGACGGAACGGCAGCGTGGGTCGGTTACCTGATCCCCATGCTGACAGCACTTCTGATGTTACATCTGCGACATAGGCTGAGAATTGAAAAAGAAAAGAAATAATTTTTTCGCAAATTTTTTTTGAAATTTATGAGGAATTTTGTACCGAGCCGGACTCTATATATATGGATGGGATAAAAAACGGAAGGGGGTCGACATATCGATGATGACCGCTTCGAAAAGAATAGAAGTAATGCATGAACGTGCAAGGCTCATTAGACATGCAAGAGATAAAACGATTAACAGGATACTGGGGACGGTATCGGCACTGATATTGACAGGTATAATCGTTCTTTCTGTTATGCTGGGAGGTGGGCTGCACAAGATAAGTGATGTAGGTGAAACCGGCTCCTCGCTGCTGTATGAGGGTGTGGGTGGTTACGTGCTGGTTGCGGTAACTTCGTTCATGGCGGCGGTGGTCATTACTGTATTGTGTATTAAAAGAAACAAAAAAAGAAAGCAGGATAATGAATAGAGGAATCCGGAGCAGGATATAATCGCATGAAATATCGGCAAAGGACAAATGCTATATAAAAATCAACAAAGGACTGAATGCTATATAAAGATCAACAAAGGACTGAATGCTATATAAAGATCAACAAAGGACATTTTATATAAGCTAACTTCTAAGGACTAAATTCAATATACTACCGGAGAGAAGCACCTTGGTCAAAAGATCGGAGTGCTTCTTTTCCTTTTGATGATTTTGACTTACGTTCCGGAAATCGTTTGGAAAGACGGTGGGAGAATGCCTTACAGGAACAGTCCGATGATCACATATCCTCCGGTCGCGATGGCGGAAAGGATGATGCTGTAGGTCAGGCGGACGCGGAATGCATCCTTCGGGCTGATGCCGACCGCTATCCCGACATTAAGTGATTCGGCCGTGAACATGCTGAGTTTTTCACCTGCGATTCCGGCTCCTGCAATCGCGCCGACAAAAACGGCGGGACTCAGACCGAGACCGCGCGTGAGGCTGAGCACGATCGGAAATGAGACTGCGTACATTGCCCAGGAGGAACCGAGGACCATGGTCAGCAGGAGAGAAAAAATGAAGACAGCGGCGGGAAGAAGAAAAACATATCCGCCGAAGCCGTCTATCATATCTTCGAAATAATCGACAAGATTGAGCTTGTTTAACAGAGATGAGAAGCACATCGTGACGATGTACATGATTATCGCGGGAATCGTGTTGGCAATTCCGTCAAGCAGATGTTCAATAAACTGTTCCGGGGGCATGACGCCACGGAAGGTGTAGAGGAGGAACATAAACGTCAGTGCGGCAACAAGACCCACGGCGCTGTCGAGGACGAAGCTTTTGCTCACAAAACTTCTGAATGCAACAGAAGCAATCGCCATGACGAGGATAGGGAGCATGACATTGCTTATTTTTCCCCAGACTTCTGTTTCGTGTACGCTGAGATACCTCTCGGAGCCGTCCGGCCAGAGGGTTCCGCCATTTTCATAACGCTTCTGAGCTTCTTTTAAGCGCTTTGTGAGCGGAAGCTTGCCAAACGAGAAAAGGATCATGGCGATGAGGGTGATGATCGAGAACAGGTTAAAAGGAAGTGATCGGCAGAACAGAGCGGGCGCGTCGTCGGCAACCGAGGCGCGCAAAGTACCGATCACGTATATGCCCCAAAGCGAGATCGGCAAAAAGGATGAAAGTACGGTCGGGAGCATGCTGTAAAAGAGGGCAAGCTTCTCGCGCACGATGCCGTGTTTTTTCGCAGGTGAATATGACGCGTATGATGCCGCAAGCATATTAAGGCCGTCGTCGATTGATGTCGCGGCCATGATGCCCAGAGAAGAAAGAAAGATGCTTTTGGGACTTTTCTCTATCTTAAGCGCGGTCTTTTCGAAGGCCGTAACACCGCCGGAAACGGTTATGAGGTTGACAACCGCGCCGATAAGTGCCATTACGAGGACCGTGAATATATTGCCCGGAGAGGCCATGGCGCCTTCGATCGCATCCGTAAAGTCCGTAAATACACCATGTCTGTACGTGAGCAGGGCGGCGAGCGCAGTGGAAACAAGCAGTGATTCGATCGTCCGGCGTGTGAGAATGGCATAAATCGGCATAAACAGCAACGGAACAAGGAAAACCGGACCTGTCGTATGAGTCGGAATGATAAGGAGCGCGGCGATAAACAGCGCGATAAGAATTCCGTAGTGAATGGCGACGTGCTTTCCCGAAAGGATTGACGAATTGGAGGGATGACGCAGAACTCCCTTTCGCATGGCCGAAACTGCCATGAGCTGAGTGTGCTTTCCGGAAACCTGTGAATAAACACGCTTCATGAGCTCACCGTAAATCTCGGGATGCTTTGATATGAATCGAACCGCATCCTCGTTGGAAAGCCTGTAGACAACAGTCCGACCGAGGGAGCGTACGGTAGAAAGACGTTTCTCACCCGTCAGAGCGGCATATTCACCGAAATAATTACCTTTGTGAAGGATGTTGACCTGATCGCCTTCATCATTGAGAACGACGGCTGACCCCGAATCGATAAAATACATGCCGTCCGATGCTGCTCCGTAGGTACAGATGTCTGTTCCGTTCTCAAAAACTATTTTCTGAAGACACTCGAGAATTTCAGACAGTTCTTTAAGACCTTCCGGTGTATCGGAAAGCCCGAAAAACTGCCTTATGTACGAACTGTTGATCCTGTCAGCCATAACGGACCCCTCGTTGAACGCGGGATCGAACCGATCCTGCATGCGAATGTACTGTTGGTTTTATGTTTCGGAGTTTATTTCGGTCATTATACAACAGAATCGCAACTATTCACAAGGGTTCAGTCCCTTTTTGTTACAGTTTTGTACTGTAATCAGGAAAAAACACTTGTATTTTTTTATAACAAAGAGTATCATCTAAATGCTTAAAAGAACGGGAGCTTGTGCTGACAGGCTGAGAGGAAGGTGGAACCTTCGACCGTTAACCTGATTTGGGTAATGCCAACGTAGGGATGACTATATTTTGTATGTTATCGAGGCTGCCCGAACGGGTGGCCTTTTTTCGAGAGGAGTTCTGAAATGAAAGATCAAAAAAGTATTTTGAAACTTGTCGTACTCTCCATGCTTGTCGCGCTCGGCGTACTCATCTCGCCAATCCTCAGGGTTGAGGGTATGTGCCCCATGGCGCACTTCATAAACATTGTGTGCGCAGTTTTCCTCGGTCCTTGGTATTCACTTATTTGTGCAACGCTTATAGGCATTATCCGTATGACCACCATGGGTATACCGCCGCTTGCGCTCACCGGCGCGGTGTTCGGAGCGCTTGCTTCGGGGCTTTTGTACCGCCTGTCAAAGGGTCGAATCGTGTTTGCGGTCCTCGGCGAGATCATCGGAACCGGTATCATCGGCGCGATCGTTTCGTACCCTGTCATGACGCTTTTGTGGAACTATGAGAACCTCACAGTTTTCTTTTATGTTCCCTCCTTTATCTGTGGGACACTCATCGGAGGCAGCATCGCGTTCTTTTTCGTACGTAAGCTTGCGGACTCGGGGATGCTTGTAAAGATTCAGTCGAGCCTCGGAAGCAATGTATATAACGATAAGCGCACGATACTTTCGACATCGCTCACGATCGCGGCTTTCGGTCCGATCCTCTTTGTGGTGTTCATGCTCCTGCCGCAGATTTTTGGAGAATCGGAAATTTACAGCCGGCTTGCATACGGAGCACTCATTGTCTTCGTGACTCTTGGTGTGGCTTTCTTTGCGATAAGAAGGATTTGGCCGCCGGCAGAGAAAAAATGAGTCGGAAAGAACCCGGACAGGGGCGGAACGGGAATGCCCCCAGTGACTGCATGGAATGCTTGCGTGGAAAGGCAAACCGACCCGCATTGACCTCTTGTATAGGAACAGAGGAAGTATAGCTCCGACAATTCGCCGGAAGGGGTAAGAAGACTGTGAATCGGCACCGACAGATGTTGCCGGAGTTAGGATGAAGGTGAAGTAAATGACAAAATCGAAAAAAAGCGTAACGGGGATCGACGAACTGTTTGCGGCTCTTAGGGAGAAGCGCCCGCTGATCCACTGCATCACAAACCCCATTTCGATAACAAAGTGCGCGAATGCGATTCTGGCACTCGGAGCAAGACCGATGATGGCAGAACATCCTGCGGAGGCTCCGATCATCACGGGGACGGCGGGAGCACTGATGATTAATTTCGGAAACCTGACCGAAGTGAGAGAAAAATCGATGAGACTTAGCCTTGAAGCCGCCAAACAGGCAGGTGTAAAGGTGTGCCTCGATGTTTGCGGAGCGGCGTGCCTCGAAAACAGAAGAAGTTTGGCGCGTTTGTTTATAAAGGAGTTCTCGCCGGAGATCGTTAAAGGAAATTACTCCGAGATAATGGCACTCATGCGCTCGGACTACAGCTGTAGTGGAGTGGACAGCGACGGAAAGATTACCGAAGAAGCTATGTTGAATATTGCTCCCGCGCTTGCGGATATGTACGGTGTTACGGTCCTTGCGAGCGGGAAGACTGATATAATCTCGAACTCAAGCATGATATGTCTTGTAAAGAATGGGACGGAGCAGCTTTCGCAGGTTGTCGGAACCGGCTGTATGCAGGGCGCCATAGTAGCGACGTTTTTGTCGCAGAGAAGCGGTTTCGAGGCAGCGGCCGATGCGGCGATCGTGCTCGGGATCTGTGGGGAACGCGCACGGACGAGAGGCTGGCTGGGTTCGTTTGATGTGAGACTCCTGAACATGCTCTCGTCGATCACACCCAAGATAATCCGCAAGAAAGCGGATATTGTGTATGTCACCCGAAGCTGAAATGTGTGGATTTCCGAAAAACGGAAGCACAGACGATTTGACCGGACCAAAGATCAAAGATAAGCGGAAACCGGTAGGTGAGCTTCTGAAAAACAGAAGTTGTAGAAGGCATTTTCAAGATAACATTGACCGGGAGTAAGCGGCAGGCAGATCATACGGACAGACAGGATCCGTGAGTGAGGAAAGAGAAAGAAAGATCCGATCATGTGAACAGGATTCATGAGTGGGGAAAGAGAAAGCTTCGGTCATATGAACAACAAAAAAGAAAAGGAAAAATCATGGGATATTTTACGAACGGAAAAGTAGATTACACGCTGTATTTCATCACAGACACAACATATGCATCGGTGGATGAAATGATCACCCGGGTAGAGGCAGCCGTACGCGGCGGAGCAGGGATAGTGCAGTTGCGGGAGAAGGATCGTAGCACGCGGGAGTACATCGAGATCGCCGAGCGCGTTCACGCGGTCACCAAGGAGGCAGGCGTGCCGCTCATTATCGACGACAGACTTGATGTGGCGCTTGCCATGGGAGCCGAGGGCGTGCACGTGGGAAGCAGCGACATGCCAGTGGCAAAGGCGCGTGAGATCGCGGACAAAGTTGCCGGCAGACATTTCATCGTCGGAGCAACCGCTAAAACCGTGCCTGCGGCGCTTGACGCATATAACCACGGAGCAGACTATCTCGGCTGCGGTGCCATTTATCCCACCACCACTCATGTTAAAACGACGATCACTTCGACGGATACGCTTCGTGATGTTTGCAACGCAGTTCCCATCCCGGTCTGTGCTATCGGAGGTCTCAACAAGGATAACCTCGAAATCCTCCGCGGAATTCCGATCGCCGGAGTGTGCGTCGTGTCCGCGATCATGAAAGCCCCCGATCCGTATGAGGCCACTATTGGTTTGATTGATACGGTTCGTAAATTGTTTAGCGGAGTGAGAGTTTTGTGATGTGGGTGGGTACCCGCTCGGAGAAGGAGCGTGCTGTGAGAAGTACCTTTTGTGACAGTTATCTCCGTATAAGGAAAAAAACAGAAAGGAAATGCTGCATGAAAACAGTACTTTCAATAGCCGGCAGTGATTCAAGCGGCGGAGCCGGCATCCAGGCCGACCTTAAGACCATGACCATGAACGGTGTGTTCGGTATGACCGCCATCACGGCACTGACAGCCCAGAACACGACGGGCGTGCGCTCAATCAGTGAGGTATCCCCGCAGTTTTTGGCAGACCAGCTTGACGCCGTGTTTGAGGACATCTTTCCCGATGCGGTGAAGATCGGCATGGTTTCTTCTTCCGAGCTTATAGAGGTTATCGCTCAAAAGCTTGAGTATTATGGGGCGAAAAACATAGTCGTCGATCCGGTTATGGTTGCCACGAGCGGCTCGAAGCTCCTCAAAGATGATGCTATCGAAACACTCACATCAAAGCTTGTCCCGCTCGCAACCCTCATAACTCCGAATATCCCCGAAGCAGAGATCCTGGTGGGAAGGGTTGTAACCGAAGCTTCCGGGATGAACGCCGGAAAAACGGATCAGTCCGAAGCTACCGGGATGAGAGCCGAGACAAAAGAAGTGTCCGAAGCTACCGGGATGAACGCCGGGATCATAAGCATTAAGAATCCTTCTGAAATGGAGAAGGCGGCTGAGGCTATAGCCAAGAAGTATGGCTGTGCAGTCCTTCTAAAGGGCGGACACAGCATAAGTGATGCGAACGACCTCCTTTATAAAGACGGTCGGATAATCTGGTTCAAAGGAAAGAGGATAGACAACCCGAACACCCACGGAACCGGCTGCACGCTCTCATCGGCAATCGCATCAAACCTTGCGAAGGGCTATGATGTGGTCGAATCGGTGAATCGTGCGAAAGAGTATATTTCAGGAGCGCTTGCCGCAATGCTTGACCTCGGAAAGGGCAGCGGTCCGATGATGCACAATTTCAATCTTCGAGGGGAGTTTGGTGAAGAGAAATAACGTAACGATAGAAGCCGCGTTTGACAGAATCTCTGCTTGACGGAATTCCGGGTTGACAGAAAATCATTTTTCCGGCGTAGTGAGTGGGAAAAAGGCGGCGGAAAAAAAGAAAACACAACAACAAAAAGGAGTAACCACATGAGTACAGTCACAAGAAACTACACAACCCAGATGGATGCCGCAAGAAAAGGTATCATCACCCCTGAAATGGAGAAAGTTGCGGCGAAGGAATACCGCACACCCGAGGAGATCAGGGACCTCGTCGCGAAGGGACAGGTCGCTATCTGCGCCAATAAGCTTCACACATGCATCGAGCCGAATGGTGTCGGTTCAATGCTTCGCACCAAGATTAATGTTAATCTCGGGGTTTCGAGAGACTGCAAGGATTATGATGTCGAAATGCAGAAGGTGATGGCGGCAGTAAATATGGGCGCTGAGGCGATCATGGACCTCTCGTCACACGGTGACACACAGCCTTTCAGAAGGAAGCTGACTTCCGAGTGCCCCGCGATGATCGGAACCGTGCCTGTCTATGATTCGGTCATTCATTACCGGCGCGACCTCGCAACCCTCACTGCTAAAGATCTTATCGATGTCGTAAGGCTTCATGCCGAGGACGGCGTTGATTTCGTGACTCTTCACTGCGGTATCACCAGGAAGACGATCGATCAGATCAGGAAACATAAGCGTAAGATGAATATCGTGTCTCGCGGAGGTTCGCTCATTTTTGCATGGATGTGCATGACAGGCGAGGAGAATCCTTTTTATGAGTACTTCGATGAGATCCTCGACATCTGTCGTGAGTATGATGTGACGATCTCACTCGGTGACGCATGCCGCCCCGGGTGCCTCGCAGATGCTACGGATGTGTGCCAGATCGAGGAACTTGTGCGTCTCGGTGAACTCACAAAGCGCGCTTGGGAGAAGGACGTTCAGGTCATGATCGAAGGACCCGGGCATATGCCGCTGGATCAGATCGAAGCAAATATGAAGGTACAACAGACTATCTGCCTGGGCGCTCCTTTCTATGTACTCGGACCCCTTGTTACCGACATCGCTCCCGGATACGATCATATAACAAGCGCTATCGGCGGTGCGATCGCAGCATCCGCAGGCGCAGCATTCCTCTGCTATGTTACACCCGCCGAGCATCTTGCTCTTCCGAATCTTGAGGATGTTAAGCAGGGAATCATTGCTTCGAGGATAGCGGCTCATGCGGCCGATATTGCCAAGAAAATCCCTCATGCACGGGATATCGACGATGCGATGGCAGATGCCCGCAGAAATTTCGAGTGGGAGAAGCAGTGGGAGTGTGCTATCGATCCCGAAACCGCGAAGGCTATCCGCGACAGCCGCGCACCCGAGCACGACGATACCTGTTCAATGTGCGGTAAGTTCTGCGCAGTCCGCAGCATGAACAAAGCACTCGCCGGAGAGTACATAGACATTCTGTAAAATATAAACGACCCCGATTACCGGATTGATCCGGATTGCGGGGTCGGTTTTTTGTGCGATAAACGAAAGCCGTCTGTTACAAGCTTGCCCTCTTAGCCCGAAAAATCCTTTTTTCGGGGATTATTGTAATGTATATATCGGTCAGAGCGACGAAATTGTTAATATTCCATTATTCTCGACTGTTCAGTGGTGAAAGTATATGGTAAAATACCTCTATACAGCAGATTGACTGATGGGGAGGAGAGAAAAATGTCAGAACGGGATATGGTTATCGAAAAATTGCGTTCGATATGTAAAGAGTATTCTGATATTCTTGGCGTTGTAATTCTATTTGGATCTTATTCCAGAAATGAGGCCACCGAATTATCTGACATAGATCTCTATATCGAACCGAAACTACAGAACATGACAACTTCGGTATTTGGGGCAAATAAGAGATACAAAGAATTTAAATATGCTTTATATGACAACTTTCCTAATCAGTTTGATTTACTGGCGTATGGTGGAAAAAAGGATGTTTCTGCTATGAAACGTAGTCCGTTGTGGAAACAGATCGAGAAGGATGGTGTCTTGTTGTATGACCAAAGAGCAGAAGTTGTTTAAAGCATTGATATCGGCTGATCTGCGTCTTGTTGCAGAGCATTACAACGATTATTGTCCCAATCACTGTTGTGAGAAAGGATAGCATAAAGAAAACTTATGATGTCATTGTCGATTGGCTTAGCCGTGGAAAAACGGGCCAAATGATGACGAGTGACGGTTCCGACCCGTCGGTATAATAATAATTGACCGGGTGAAGATGACGAGTGACGGTTCTGACTCGTCAGTGTTATAAAAAATGACCGAACGATGATGTTTCAGGGCTGACTTTTGCAGTCAGCCCTTTTTGGTTCAAAAAAGCGCCGCTTAAAGAAAGGATAAGTGATGAAAATAAAGAACATCGTAATATCATTAGGACTCTTAATACTTCTCTGCGTACTGCTCCCCATCTCGACGAAGGCACAGGCGCAGGATTTCTACGGCGAAGGAAACGTCCTGATCGCTGTGGATATGGGTCCGTACAAGGAGAATGAGGACGTGGTTTCCTTAGACGGAACCATGGGAACGCTCGAATGGGGAGCAGATGCTCCGACAGGTACGAGTACAAGACCCGCTTTTAATAACAGGAAGTATACCGTTCCGGCGGAAACGACCGTAGAGAAGGCTCCCGATTATGAGGCAAAGGTTGAGTACACGGTGGGACAGAAGGTCTTTTTGCCTTATCTGAGGGAAGATGATCCGGACATTATGTATTCGAGTGATCCGAGGTTTGATATAAAAAACTGTTCATTTACAAGGGATCAGCTACCACAGGAAATCTTTGACGGAGATGAGAAGAGATTTCTGATACATAATGATTATATTGAAGTCGGAGAAAATGGTGAAGAATATTACTTTTCTTATTATGAACAGACTGAGGACGGCAGTATACACCCATGCTGTGATTTCTTGGAGATAGAGTGTGTGGCGGTTTCTGACCACTGTACGTACTGGCGGTACACCGGAACTGCGTATTCCGAAAGAACGGGCTTTGATATCGAAGATTATCTGGAGGCTGTTGAACTGACAGACAGTAACATCG
>JAEEIH010000088.1 GCA_016281275.1 Lachnospiraceae bacterium
CGAAGACATGTACCCCGGTGCCGGCTACAACGGACTCCTCGTTCTTCCCGACGACGCACCCGTGGGCGCCGATGTCAAGCCCATCCTCGGGATCGACGACTACATCTTCGATATCTCGATCACGGCGAACAGACCCGACTGCCAGAGCATCTTCGGTATCGCAAGGGAGGTTGCGGCAGTTCTCGGAACGACTGTGAAAACTCCCGACCTTTCCTACACGGAATCCGGCGAGAAGATCGACTTTAGTGTGTCTGTAGAGGCACCCGACCTTTGCCCGAGATACACCGCTCACTACGTTTCGGATGTTAAGATCGGTCCTTCGCCCGCATGGATGAGACGCAGGCTCGCCCTTGTCGGCTGCCAGGCCATCTCGAACGTGGTCGATATCACAAACTATGTCCTTAAAGAACTCGGCCAGCCCATGCATGCATTTGATTTCAGCTACTTAAAGGGCGGTCGCATAAACGTTCGTCGCGCAGCCGACGGCGAGAAGATCCAGACACTCGATGAAAAAGAGTTCACACTAACACATGACAACCTCGTGATCTGTGACGGTGAGAGACCCGTTGCACTTGCAGGTATCATGGGAGGTCTCAACTCTGAGATCCTTGATACGACGGCAAGTGTAATGTTCGAGTCAGCGAAGTTTGCCCGCGACAACATCCGCAAGAGCTCACGTGCACTCGGTCAGAGCTCCGATTCGAGCGCAAGATATGCTAAGGGCGTTGATGAGTACGCAACGGTTATGGCCATGAAGCGTGCGCTCCACCTCATGGAGGAGCTCGGTTGCGGAACCCCCTCGTCCACTCATTTCGATGTCAATACAGGCAATTCGGTTGAGCCCTCAAAGCTCACCGTCAGCATAAAGAAAGTCAACGGAGTCCTCGGCATCGAGGTTCCCACGGGCGACATCGAGCGCATCCTTAAGGGTCTTGCTTTCAATCCCGTGATAAACGGCGACGAGCTTACTCTGTCGGTTCCCGCGTACCGCGAGGACATGGAGTCCTACCAGGACGTTGCGGAAGAGATCATCAGGATGTACGGCTACAGCCATATCACCCCTACGCTTATGCCCACGGCTGCGGTTACCCCCGGTGGACTTAACCTTGCTCAGAAGACCAGCCTCAAGATCAAGAATGCGCTCTGCGCAGGCGGCGCATATGAGGGAATACATTACTCGTTCTTCTCTCCTTCGGATCTTGATCTTTTGAGACTCCCCGGGGACGCGCCCGAGAGACATGCAATTAAGCTCATTAATCCCATAAACATTGATCTTTCGCTTATGAGGACAACGCTTGTACCTCAGATGCTCGAAGCCATGGCCAGAAACCAGAAGCGCGGAACGCTTTCCGGAAGGATCTTCGAGCTCGGTAACAGGTTCTTTGCGAAGGAGCTTCCTCTCAAGGAGTACCCCGACGAGAGAGAGACTCTCTGCATCGGCGTGTTCGGTGAGGATGAGGATTTCTTCTCACTTAAGGGACTTGTTGAGGCGGTTGCCGATACGCTCGACATAAGCTTCAGATACGAAGCTGCAACGAACACCTTCCTTCATCCCGGAAGAACCGCGAAGGTCACATATGACGGAAAAGAGATCGGCTTCATGGGTCAGGTTCTCTACGAGATCGCCGATGAGCTCGACGCGCGCGTGCCCATGTACGTTGCACAGATCGATGTCAAGGCACTTGAGGGCGTGTTCGGCAAGAAGAGAGTCTTCGTTCCGCTTCCTAAGTTCGCGGTCGAGAAACGTGACCTTGCGCTCGTCATGGACAAGACCGTCACAGCCGGCGCAGTTGAGGATGTCATTAAGGCATCAAGCGCATATGTGACGGAAGTCAGCCTCTTCGATATATACGAGGGCGCACAGCTTCCCGCAGGCAAGAAGAGCCTTGCATACAGCGTTGTATTTACACCCGCGGATACAGAATTCACCGATGAGATCATCGAGGGTGAGGTTAAGAAGATCCTTGACGCACTTAAGGAGAAGCTTGATATCGTACTTCGTTCTTAAATTCGGAGAGCATTTTGACCGGATAACTGTGAAAGACCGGAAACGCGGTACATAGTCGTGTGTTTGGCGTGAAAGAGGAAACGTTGATTATTGTTTCTTAATCGAAAAAAACGATTCTAAAGAGGGTATAATATGCGCATAGGACAGGGTTATGATGTACACAGACTTGTTGAGGGCAGGGATCTTGTGCTTGGCGGGGTGAAAATCCCTTATGAGAAGGGGCTTCTCGGTCATTCCGATGCGGATGTGCTCGTGCATGCCGTTATGGATGCTCTTCTCGGAGCAGCGGGCGAGCGTGATATCGGGTATCATTTCCCGGATACGGATGAGAGGTATAAAGGAGCCTCCAGCATGAAGCTTCTCGGAGAAGTGGTGAAAATCCTTACTGCAAAGGGGCTTAAGCTTGTAAATATTGATGCGACTGTCATTGCGCAGAAACCGAAACTCTCTTCATATATAGAAGAGATGCGTCAAAACATTGCAGAGGCAGTGGGGCTCGATAAGGAATATGTTAATGTCAAGGCAACGACCGAGGAAGGACTCGGATTCACGGGCAGTGGCGAGGGCATGTCCGCAAGCGCGGTGTGTCTTGTTGAATGAAACGGGAACTAAAGCGGTTTGCTCTGCCTAACTTTGATGTGCCTTTACTGTTAAAGCCGCTTTACAGATTTGCGAGATATGATATAATGTTTTTACGTAATAAATTAATTCGCTTAATAAATATAGCTATTGTCAAAACGTGAAGAATTCGATGCTTTTGACAATTTGAAATTATTAAGGGCGGGAGTACAGATTAAAACCGATCGCTTTTTTATGGCGGGAGGTGAATAGGAGTTATTATGAGACTTATTACAAGATCAGATTTTGACGGACTTGCATGCGGTGCACTCTTAAAAGAAGTGGGAATTATCGACAGTTGGAAGTTTGTTCATCCCAAGGATCTTCAGGATGGACTTATCGAGATCACGGAGGATGATGTTCTGGCAAATGTTCCTTTTGTTCCCGGTTGCGGTCTTTGGTTCGATCATCATTCGAGTGAGTTCGAGCGCAATCAGCTTGAGGGAAAGTACAAGGGAGAGAGCAGGATCACACCCTCGTGTGCAAGGATCATTTATGAATATTACGGTGGAAAGGAACGCTTCCCCCAATTTGATGACCTCATGGAGGCTGTCGACAAGGTTGATTCCGGAAATCTTACCATTGATGATGTAATGAATCCTCAGGGGTGGATTCTCGTCGGATTCCTCATGGATCCGAGAACAGGGCTCGGTCGATGGAGACAGTTCACTATTCCGAATTATCTCCTTATGGAGAAACTCATGGATGCATGCCGCACCATGTCGACACAGGAGATCCTCGACCTTCCCGATGTTAAGGAAAGGATCGAAGTTTACAACGAGCAGACAGAGAAGTTCGTTGAAATGGTTAAGGCTCACACGGAAACAAGAGGGAACGTCATCATTTCCGATCTTCGTGGAGTGGATCCAATCTACACGGGAAACAGATTCATGATCTACAGCCTCTATCCCGAGCAGAACATTTCGGCATGGATCGTTAATGGCAAGGGCGGACTCGGTTGTTCGGCAGCGGTCGGTTACAGCATTCTTAACCGCACAAGCAATGTTGATGTCGGGGCGCTCATGCTGAAATATAACGGCGGAGGACATAAGGCAGTCGGCACATGCCAGTTTACCGATGATACCATGAAGACGGATCTTCCCAAGATGCTTGAGGAGCTCTGCGAGATGGCCAACAATTAAATCAGTACGATACTCCCGGGCGTGTCCGGTTTTGAGTTTCGTGTAAACGGAAGGAGGGATTACCCTCCTTCTTTGCTAAGGAGGGACCGTAATGAGAGAAGGCAGTATTGAGGAGTTTGTACAGATCATTAAAGAAAGTGACAACATCGTGTTTTTCGGAGGAGCGGGAGTTTCGACCGAAAGCGGAATACCCGATTTCAGAAGCGTGGACGGATTATATAATATGAAATATGACTATCCGCCGGAGACCATAATCAGTCATTCGTTTTTTGTGTCTCGTCCGGAGGAATTTTATCGCTTTTACAGAGACAAGATCCTCCTTTCGGGAATCGAGCCCAACACCACGCATAAGGAACTTGCGAAGCTTGAGGAAATGGGCAAGTTGAAGGCTGTTATCACCCAGAATATCGATGGACTTCACCAGAAGGCCGGAAGCAAAGCGGTTTTTGAAATCCATGGTACCGTGGCGCTAAATACCTGCACGAAGTGCGGAAAGAAATTTGACGGCGGCTACATGATCGATGCGATAGACAACGGAGTGCCCGAATGGGAGAGCAAGAATCACAGTTCGGTTCTCGAAAAAGGAGGAAAGAAGTACCACCTTCCGCTTTGTGATAAGTGCGGTGGACTGATCAAGCCCGATGTCGTTCTTTACGAGGAAGGACTTGACGATCATACGTGGTTCCTTTCACAGAAATACATAAGTGAAGCCGATGCTCTGATCATAGCTGGTACATCGCTTGTAGTCTATCCGGCGGCTGGGCTTGTGAATTATTATAAAGGGAACAAGCTGATCCTTATAAATCTCTCGGAGACACCGTATGATGATGAAGCGGACCTTGTACTTCACAGAAAGCTCGGTGAAGTATTTGAAGGTCTCAGCGAAAAGGTGAGATAAATAAGTGGTAGAAATCAGCGACCGAAGGAACTTACATTCCTTCGGTCGTTTTTTGTGCGATAAACGAAAGCCGTCTGTTGCAAGCTTGCTTGTGAAAAGACGGCTGAGTGAACGGACATCGAGCGGACTTGTACGCGAGATGTCCCGTCGAATCGAGTAGGAGTCAGCCTACTCGATTTATCGGCGACAGCCGGCAAATAATACGGAGAACAAAGCAAACACAAGAAAAACAGCAGATAAGACCGGAAGAAAGATTGAAACACAAAAATACTGTGTAACAGAAACACGGAAAACCGGCATTCAGCATCTGATACGTAAAAGCTATATGACAGCTCACCTACATGAGAATGTGATATAAATAGGAAGACAAAATTCGCGTATAAAGAAAATAGTTTACGAATCGCGATACGAACTAGAAAACACCACAAAACTAAAAATTATCATTTTTTTTACAAAAGTATTCGAAAAGTGGTCACAAACGCTTGACAAAATGCGAAACAAGTGTTAAATTATACTCAATCAGCGACTTTTACATAGCAGGAGGCAAATATATGAAGCTAAAGACTTTAAGTTCACGAATCATTATCTTCGTCGCTATTATCGCACTTGCAGGCAGTCTTACGCAGGCGTTGGTATCAATGAGCAACATCATGGGCACCATGGAAGTCAGTGCAGAGCAGTCTCTTCAGGGAAGACTCGAATCCGCTACTCATCAGCTTACGGCATGGTGTGATACACAGTTTGCATATCTTAATGCTTATATGGCAGGAACAGATATGAAGGCGATGTACCCTGTAGCAAACACCGCATCGATGGAGGAACTTGCAAGCGCACAGAAGTATACAGAAGAGTTTGCAAAGATCATTCCCAATTTCGACAGTATGTGCTTTACCAATTATAACGGCACATGTATATTACACAATGACCCTTCGATGGTAGGTTTTAGAAATCCGGATGATCAGGTGGCGATGATCAACTCGATGTTCTTCCCCGAAGGCGGATCTGAGATGCAGATGACTGCAGCTCTTGTTTCCCCCGTAACCAACAATGTTACCATTATGGTTACAAAGACTGTTTGGACTGAAGACGGAAAACCTGCAGGATATGCGTCGCTCACACTTAACAATGAAGGCTTTAACCAGATTCTTGACGGTATCAGCATGGGCGGAAAGCAGCTGGTAATCCTTACGTCTCCTGCTAATGAAGGTGAGGCAACAGCCATTTATCACAGCAATCACGATCTGATCACTCAGGTTATGCCTGAGGCTGATGTTCAGCATCTTGCC
>JAEEIH010000089.1 GCA_016281275.1 Lachnospiraceae bacterium
CGTGAAATGCGGAGAAAACGCTTTGAGAAAGCGAGAATCAGAAAAGGAGAAGACATGAAAATCACGTTAAAAGATTCATCAGTTAAAGAATATGCATCACCCATGACGGTGATCGAGATCGCAAAGGACCTTTCGGAGGGACTTGCGAGAGTTGCCTGTGCCGGCGAGATCGACGGCAAGGTGGTTGACTTAAGAACCGTTGTTGACAAGGACTGCGCTCTGAGCATCCTCACTTTCGATGACGAGAAGGGCAAGGCTGCGTACCGCCACACGGCTTCACACGTTGTTGCCGAGGCAGTAAAGCGTCTCTATCCCGAGGCAAAGCTTGCTATCGGACCTTCGATCGACGAAGGCTTCTACTACGATTTTGATACGCCTCCCTTCACGCGCGAAGACCTCGACAAGATCGAGGAGGAGATCAAGAAGGTCATCAAGGAGAACCACGAGCTCAAGAGATTCACTCTTCCCCGCGCCGAGGCCATCAAGTTCATGGAAGAGAAGGGCGAGCCTTACAAGGTTGAGCTCATCCGTGACCTTCCCGAGGACGCTGAGATCTCGTTCTACGATCAGGGCGCTTTCGTGGACCTCTGCGCAGGACCTCACCTCATGACGACGGGTCAGCTCAAGAGCGTTAAGCTCATCTCATCATCGGGCGCTTATTGGAGAGGCAACGAGAAGAACAAGATGCTCACCCGTATCTACGGAACGGCATTTACGAAGAATGCGGATATGGACGCATATCTTGCACACCTTGAGGACATCAAGCTTCGTGACCATAACCGTTTGGGCCGCGAAATGAAGATCTTCCTTACGGCGGATGTTATCGGCCAGGGACTTCCGCTCTTCACGCCCAAGGGAACGAAGATGATCCAGATCCTGCAGCGTTGGATGGAGGATCTCGAGGACAACGAGTGGGGCTACGTTCGCACGCGCACGCCTCTCATGGCAAAGTCCGACCTCTACAAGATCAGCGGTCACTGGGATCATTACCAGGACGGCATGTTCGTCCTCAACAAGGAGGCTGAGGGAACAAAGGACGGCAAGGAAGTTATGGCGCTTCGTCCCATGACGTGTCCTTTCCAGTATTATGTTTATATGAATGAGCAGCGCAGCTACCGCGACCTGCCCTACCGCATGAGCGAGACGTCGACGCTCTTCCGTAACGAGGATTCCGGCGAGATGCACGGACTTACGCGTGTAAGACAGTTCACGATCACGGAGGGGCACATCGTGCTTCGCCCCGACCAGGCAGAAGAAGAGCTCACAAGATGCGTTGAGCTCGCAAACTACGTGCTCACGACGCTCGGACTTGCGGATGAGGTAACGTACCGTCTTTCGAAGTGGGATCCCGAGAACAAGGAGAAGTACCTCGGAGATGCAGAGTACTGGGACAAGACTCAGGGATACCTGCGCGACGTAATGATCAAGAACAACATCAGGTTCACCGAGGAAGAGGGCGAGGCTGCTTTCTACGGACCGAAGATCGATATCCAGGCCAAGAACGTCTACGGCAAGGAAGATACGATGGTAACGATCCAGCTTGACTGCGAGAGCGCCGAGAAGTTCGGAATGTACTACATCGACGCCGAAGGCAACAAAGCTACTCCTTGGATCATCCACAGAACGTCCATGGGCTGCTACGAGAGAACCCTTGCTTGGCTCATCGAGCACTACGCAGGCAAGTTCCCGACATGGATGTGCCCCGAGCAGGTCAGAGTGCTTCCTATCTCCGACAAGTACGAGGAGTACGCTAAGGAAGTTGACAAGAAGCTTAAGGCGGCAGGCATCCGTTCTACGATCGATGCTCGTTCCGAGAAGATCGGCTTCAAGATCAGAGAGGCCCGCATGGACAGACTTCCTTATATGATCGTCGTTGGTCAGAAGGAGCAGGAAGAAGGTCTCGTGAGCGTGAGAAGCCGCTTCAAGGGCGACGAGGGAAGTATTGTGCTTGACGAGTTCATCAAGAACATCCTCGTCGAGATCAATACGAAGGAGATCAAGGCAGAGGAAGTGACCGAGCAGAAGTGAGGTTGACTCTTGAGGCGTAATGTAGTAAAATTTGCAACAATGTAATAGAGGTAATTTGCCCCGCTTTGGACAGCGATGAAAAACAACATCTGTTTTTATCACTTCCGGGCGGGGTACATCGACGGTCGAGACACCGCAATTGATTTAATCGTCATATTTAGTGGTCAGGAGGATATCCGTATGAAGGAGACAAAGAAGAACATCATGACATACGAAGGCATTAAGGCTCTCGAGGAAGAACTTGAGGATCTTAAGGTCAATCGTCGTAAGGAGGTTGCTCAGAAGATCAAGGACGCACGCGAACAAGGCGATCTTTCCGAGAACGCTGAGTATGACGCAGCCAGGGACGAGCAGCGCGAGATAGAGAACCGCATCGAGGAAATTGACAAGATCCTTAAGAATGCAGAAGTGGTTGATGATGACGAGAGTGTCAGAGAAGTTGTTACTGTCGGAAGTACCGTGAAGATTTATGATCTTGAATATAATGAAGAAATTGTTTACAAGATCGTGGGTTCCACCGAGGCAGACATACTTAACAACAAGATTTCGAACGAGTCTCCCGTAGGTCAGGCGCTTCTCGGCGCTAAACCGGGCGAAACGGTTGTAGTTGAGGCTCCCTCCGGAGAGATCAAACTGAAGGTTGTTTCGGTTGAGAAATGAGCATAGGCATTAGCGAGCTTGTGTGGATAAGATTGACGGACATAAGCATTAGCGAGCTTGCGTGAATAAGATTGACGGACATAAGTATTAGCGAGCTTGCGTGAATGAGAGCGACGGACATAAGCGTCGGTGCTTGTGTGAAATGAAAGAGTAGCACGAGCGTTGGCGCTTGTATGTGATACAAGTAATAAGAAAGTGGGTTTAGGATATGGCAGATAACGAACGCGAGAACAAGGCACAGGTCGCTGAGACGGAAGATATAGGAAGACTCCTTGCGGTACGCCGCGAGAAGCTGGCAGCTCTGCAGGAGGCCGGCAAGGATCCTTTTGTGATCACAAAGTACGCTGTTTCGCACCATTCGACGGATGCACGCAGCGAGTACGAGGCGCTTGAAAAGAAGCTCATCGGCGACAGACCCGAAGTAAACACGGACGGGATGAGCGAGGAAGACGCAAGAGCCGCAAAGAAGGCCGACTACGAGGAGAAGCGCGCTATCATGGACGCATCGGCTATCCGTGTGACGATCGCAGGCCGTATGATGAGCAAGCGTGTCATGGGTAAGGCTTCCTTCTGCAATATCAAAGACCGCGAGGGCAATATCCAGGTCTATGTTGCACGCGACGGCATCGGCGAGGAGCCTTATGCTGACTTTAAGAAGTACGATATCGGCGATATCCTCGGCATCGAGGGTTACGTTTTCCGTACCATGATGGGCGAGATCTCGATTCATGCGGAGAAGGTAGTTCTCCTTACCAAGTCGCTCCAGATCCTTCCCGAGAAGTATCACGGACTTACAAATACAGACATGAGATATCGTCAGCGCTATGTTGACCTTATCATGAACGATGACGCGCGTGACACATTCATCAAGCGTTCGCGCATCATCAGTACCATCAGACGTTTCCTTGACGGACAGGGCTTCATGGAAGTTGAGACTCCCATGCTCGTTTCAAATGCGGGCGGCGCGGCAGCCCGTCCTTTTGAGACACATTTCAATGCTCTCGACGAGGACCTTAAGCTTCGTATCTCTCTCGAGCTTTACCTCAAGAGACTTATCGTCGGCGGTCTTGAGCGCGTTTATGAGATCGGCCGTGTATTCCGTAACGAAGGTCTCGACACACGTCACAA
>JAEEIH010000090.1 GCA_016281275.1 Lachnospiraceae bacterium
AACGCCTGCCGTATCAAGTGTTCCTCTTACGATATGGTATCTTGTACCGGGAAGGTCCTTTACTCTGCCTCCCCTTACGAGTACAACGCTGTGCTCCTGAAGGTTATGACCTTCGCCGGGGATGTAGCTTGTAACCTCGATACCGTTCGAAAGACGTACTCTGGCAATCTTACGAAGAGCCGAGTTAGGCTTCTTGGGTGTAGCAGTTTTAACGGCTGTGCAAACGCCACGCTTCTGAGGCGAGTTCGTCTCCACCGACTTCTTGTTAAGAGAGTTGAAGCTCTTTAAGAGTGCGGGAGCTGTGGACTTCTTCTCAACAGTCTGTCTGCCTTTTCTTACTAACTGGTTAAATGTAGGCATTAATATTCCTCCTTATTATAATGTGGGTTCTGCGGTTGCCACACGCCGGGAATTATGCATGAAAATAATCGCCCATAAGTGCGCACAAAGTGCATTATAAAGGCAGCAGCGACTCTTGTCAAGTTTTTTCTCATCGCTGCTGCCTTAATGTTTTTCTCGCCACTGACGCCTTTACGGCTTTAACAAAAGTATTATCTGTTTTTGATCTTACCGAGAAGCTTTTGAAGTCTTCCGACCGATTCTTCGCGTGCCGCCTTTTTTTCAATGTTGCGGATGGCCTCACCTATACGATTGCTGACAAGGATTGAGAGTTCGGTTGTCTTTAAGTCCTTGTATTCTTCCCACTCGATGGGTTTCAAGAACCGGATATAAACCGTTGTCCTTTTTACGGAAGGAATATCAAAGGGTTTGTAGCTGTCCACGAGCGCCACGGGTATGATCGGACACTTTGAAAGAGTCGCGCATTTAAACGCCCCGGGCTTAAAAGGCGCCAGCTTGTTGCTGTTCCTGCTGCGATGCCCTTCGGGATAAATAACGAAGTTGTCACCCCCCTTAACCCTTTCCGCAACGTGCTGGATTGTCTTAAGCGAAGCCCTGACATCGTCGCGATCTATATATTCGACGTTCATACACGAAAGAACACGTGATAAAAGAGGAACATTTTCAGTCTCTTTCTTGCTCAGAGTACTGAATGGCTTATCGAGAAGATAGATGAGCGACATTGCATCAAACATTCCCTGATGATTGCTGAACATAAGAAATCCATTTTCTTTGGGAACATTCTCAAGCCCGAAGCTTTTTATGTCGACACGTCCCGCTCTTATGGCGCACGGAATGGCCTTATGAAGAAACGCGTACTTCTTTTCTTTGCCAAAGTCTCTTTTCTTTGATGTAAGCCACATCAGCTTCCAGAAATAATAAGGTAATCTGTAGAAATTGATTATAAACATCAACGCGATCCTTCTCACGATTGCGCCTCCTAAATCCTACTGTAACAGCTGTTCTCCGGAATTCCGGCTCCGGGTATTACGGATCCTTTTTCCAAAGCATCCGCTGTATATGCCTATTCGGGTATTATATCATCGTACAGTTTTGTAATCAAGTAACTTAGGGAGCCAGAGAAAGACCGGACAGGATCGGTACCCTGTCCGGCCAAAAATGCTTATTCAATGATTTCTCAGGTTTTCGTTCAATGACCGGCTTTACGTGCGATATTCTCAAGTCTGTCCGCGATCTGGTTAACCTTATCCATCGAGCCTTTGATATTGACTCCGTTCTGCGAGATTGCCGATGAATTATCTTTTGCCTGATCAACCAGACTGATGAAGATTGCAAATTTTTCCGAAAATTCGCTGACAGTCTCATTAACTTTGTCGATCGATTCTCTGATGGATTGTTCGTTATCCTCAGCGGTAGCAACCGATTCCTTCGATCCGTCGGACAGCTCTCTGATATTCTCCGCAACAACGGCAAACGCACGACCCGCTTCACCCGCGCGGGCAGACTCTATCGATGCGTTAAGCGAAAGAAGATTGATCTTACCCGCGATATCCTTAACACTCGCCGTCATCGCTCCGTAATTTTCAACATTGACATCAATGGTCTTCATCATGTTGTTGATGCCCTCGTTCATCCGGTTGAGCTGCTCCATGAAGCTTGCCATTTCGTTCATCTTGTCATAATTCTCACGTCCGTTTCGGGAAATGAGATTAACTTCCTTATTGACATCCTCGATGCTTACGGCAAGATCATTAATGATCGCAATGAGTTCTTTCGTATTGGCTTCAAGCTCGGAATTGAGCTGGAATACTCTTTCTTCTTCTATTCGCATGTTCTCCTGAATGTATCGACGACAGTTCTCGGGAACATTGATTCCGCGTGCAATGGCTTTAGCCATCTCACGGCAGCTTGTATATCCGCATGCGTGACAGTCATAATTGCGGTCTTCTTCGCTGACTTTTCTGAGGACTCTGTACGCTTCCGCAATCTTCTCTTCGCTGACCGCTTCGAAATCTCCGTTAATAGGCGTGTAGGTTGTGGTGAAATCCTCAAGGTTCAGCTTTTTATCAAACTCAAGGAACTGCGTATCCTCGCCCTTCCTGTTGAGTCCCGATCTTCTTGCCGCACCGGTCCTTGTCTTGATGTCATGAAGCACGCTCGTCCTCTTGAATACATCATATTCCTTGCCGACACCGGGTCCGCTGTTGCATCCGAATTCGCAATTCAGTACATCAAATACGACCGGTTTATATGAGTCCTTGACGGATGCATAATAATCAAGCTCATGATAAACCCTTCCGGTCCCCTCGGAATTGATGCATGACAGATCCGGAACATGGAGTCTCAGATTTTCTTTAAGACCTCCCGGCATAGGATAGATGGCACCCACAAATCCGGTCGGACTGTCAAAATTAAAATCTTCAATGGCTCCGGTAGCCGGAAGGACAACATGACGTTCCTTCATCGTACGGACGAGGTTATCAACCGTAACATTAAGGTTGATCATCCCGTTACTTCTGGTAAATTCGTCCTTTTTTGCAACGCAGGGTGAAATAGCGGCGATAGTTCCTGTGATTCCGGCATATTTTCTCATGTAAACAGCCGTACACATCATGGGACTGACTATGGTCGAAAGCGACGACAGAATGTCCTTGCGGTAACGAAGCATGTAATTGACTATTGCCGCGCAAGGCTGAGACACAAGCTTCTTGCCGGGATTCTGCTGTACATACCTTATGTGTCCCCATGTGCAGATGTCCGCTCCGAAGCTGACATCGTAAATAAATTTGACTCCCTGATTGCGAAGCCAGGTGAGAATTTTGTACCAGCTGTCGGGATATGCCACCATAATTGCCGGAGCAACGATGATCGAAATATTCTCCCTTCTGTCCAGACGGTTAAAGAATTCCTCGGTATCATCGATGTAATAACGAGCCTTATGATTGCAGGCTGCGATACACGAACCGCACTTTATGCACATACTGTCGTCAATAGAGATTCGAAGCCTCCCCTGACTGTCCATATAAGCCTTATTTGCAAGCGGTGAAGGACAAACTCGAATACAAGAATTACAACCAACACATTTTTCTTCGTGGATATTAATAAGACTCATGTTTTTTCTCCTGTCCGACCAAAGGTCAATGATTAAATCAAGCTAAATTATATAATAAACTTTTGTTTTTGTCAATTGTCTTATTTTACTTTGATATTCGTGGACACGACTTATCTTTTTCGGAACACCAATCGGTATCGGCACAAGTGAACACAAAAAGATCACAAGCAAACGCCTGTGATCTTTATGTTGTGTTCTGATGCGGATCAACCACTATATAGCGTATTTATGCGAACCTTGTTCCATAAACGCAAGCATTCCGAACAGATCCGATGTTCTTCACAAAAATCAATATGTGTAGATGACCGTGACATCTCTGTGGCACTGAAGGATCGAAGCCGGAACCTTCGGAGTTACGGGACCATTTATCGATCTCTCGACGATATCCCTCTTGTCATCACCCGACGCAATGAGAAGGATCTTTTTCGACTGCATGATCGCCCACATGCCCATGGTGATCGCTTTACGGGGAACATCGGCCTCGCTTGCGAAGAATCTCGCATTTGCTTTTATGGTCATGGCATCAAGCTTAACCTCATGCGTTGCTTTATAGAACACATCATCGGGCTCATTGAATCCTATGTGACCGTCATGTCCGATTCCGAGAAGCTGAATGTCGGTTCCGCCGAGGCCGTCGATGAACGCGTCGTAACGTGCGCCCTCTGCAGCAAGATCGGGAGCAAGACCATTGGGAACAAAAGTCCTGTTCTTATCGATGTTTATGTGATTGAAAAGGTTATCGTTCATGAAATAACGGTAGCTCTGATCGTTCGAAGGATCAAGTCCCGCATATTCATCAAGATTGACCGTTGTCACCTGTGAAAAATCAAGATCTCCCTCTTTGTTCAGCCTAATAAGCTCCTTGTAAGTTCCGATAGGTGTGGATCCGGTAGCAAGTCCGAGGACGCTTCTCGGATTGTTCCAAATCACAGATGCGATGATCTGAGCAGCCTTTCTGCTGAGCTCATCATAGTTTGACGCCTTAATTACCTTCATAACAATAACCTCCTCAAACATAGTTTATTATACACAAGTTATGCCGTAACGATGGAATTTGCTGCCTGAAGTCCGTATTTCTCGACTGCCGCTTCTCTCATCTTGTACTTAAGGATCTTACCGGCTGCGTTCATGGGGAACGAGTCAACAAAATCAACATACCTGGGGATCTTGTGCTTAGCCATGTTCTTACGAACAAAATCCTTAAGCTCGTCTTCCGTCATGGTCTCGCCTTCCTTAAGGATGACGCATGCCATGATCTCCTCACCGTAGTCGCGGTCCGGAACACCGATAACCTGCACGTCCTCAACCTTCGGATGAGTGTAGATGAACTCCTCGATCTCCTTGGGGTAAATGTTCTCGCCGCCGCGGATGATCATATCCTTGATACGGCCTGTAATCTTATAATATCCTTCCGAAGTTCTCCTTGCAAGGTCTCCCGTGTGAAGCCAGCCGTTCTCATCGATGGCTGCGGCTGTAGCCTCGGGCATCTTGTAATATCCCTTCATGATGTTATAGCCACGAGCCACGAACTCACCGTCCACATTGTCGGGGAGATCCGCTCCGGTCTCGGGATCAACGATCTTGCACTCTACTCCGAAGATAGGTCCGCCGACCGTGTTGACACGCGCCTCGATCGAATCGGTCGTCTTGCTCATCGTACATGCCGGCGACGCCTCGGTCTGACCGTAAGTAATGCAAATCTCGGTCATGTTCATCTTCTCGATAACGTCACGCATGGCCTTTATGGGGCAAGGGCTTCCTGCCATAATGCCCGTACGCATATGTGAGAAATCCGTCTTGTCAAAGTTCTCGTGTCCGAGCATGGCTATAAACATTGTGGGCACACCGTGGAAAGCTGTGATCTTCTCACGGTTGATGCAGTCAAGTCCCTTTCTCGGCGAGAATGCCGTGATGGGTGACATCGTGGTGCCGTGGGTCATCGATGCGGTCATGGCAAGAACCATGCCGAAGCAGTGGAACATGGGCA
>JAEEIH010000091.1 GCA_016281275.1 Lachnospiraceae bacterium
ATATCCCGTCCGGGATAGAGGACTCATTAAGGGAAGGGCTGGTCGGTCTTTCAAGGGATGTGAATACCGCATCGGATGATGCCGGAATATATATCAGGGATAAAATAACGCTTATGATCATAAAGGCGTTTTCTTTTCTGATAACTTATGCGATCGTCGCGATACTTGTCGGAATAATATTCAGATTATTCAACATTCTGTCGCGGCTGCCGATCGTCAGGGTTGCGAACAGACTGCTCGGAGTTACCTCGGGTCTTGTGCTCGGAGTCCTTCTGGTGTTCCTGTTTATGGCGGTAGTTTCGTTTTTGACTCCCGGTGCGTTCGGCGAAAGCGTGGTGCATGACATCGAATCGAGTTCTGTTCTTGGTTGGCTGTACAACAACAACTTTATTGCACCGCTGGTAGCCAATTACCTTGTTTAAAACCGGATTCCCAATAAATTAGGTACATGGTTTTGTTTTTGACTTGAAGGTCCGTTGCATTTCCTTTGGAAAGTGTGGAGCAGGGGGTCAGCGGTGAAAAACGGTCTTTAAAATATTGAGGAGAGATTATGACATTAAAAGAATTGATCGGACAGATGACGCTTGCCGAGAAGGCAATGTTTACAGAAGGAAAGAATGCATGGGAAACGCCTGCGCTTGAAAGACTCTCTGTTCCGTCGATAAGAGTTGCTGACGGACCTCACGGAGTGAGAAAGCAAAATGACACCGAGGATACGACACCCGAAGCTGCCGGCACGGTCACATCGGTCTGTTTCCCTTCGGCTTCGGCTTTGGCAGCGTCGTTTAACCGCGGCGTTTTTGCGATGCTCGGCGAAACACTTGCAAAAGAATGTAAATCTCTTGATGTCGATATGATCCTCGGTCCGGCCATAAATATTAAGCGTTCCCCTCTCTGCGGACGAAATTTTGAATACGTGAGCGAAGATCCGTACCTCACGGGAGAGCTTGCGGGCGCATACGTCAAGGGGGTTCAGCGGCATAATGTCGGTGTCAGCGTGAAGCACTTTGCGGCAAACAATCAGGAAAAGAAAAGGATGACTATCAGTGCCGTAATTGATGACAGAACGCTTCGCGAGATTTATCTGAGCGCCTTTGAATCTGTTGTAAAAAGCGCACGTCCCGACTCGCTCATGTGCTCATACAACGGAATCAACGGTGTGTTCAGCAGCCAGAACAGAAAGCTTCTGCATGACATCCTCAGAGACGAATGGGGTTATGACGGATTTGTAATGTCTGATTGGGGCGCTGTCCATGACAGACCGATCGGTGTTGCGAGCGGTCTCGATCTCGGTATGCCGAGTAGCGGCGGTGTTGACGCAAAGGCGGTGGAAGAGGCGGTAAAGAACGGTACACTTGACGAATCGCTTCTTGATGAGGCTGTCGCCAATATCCTGAAGAAGGTAGATAAATACAAGGGAATCCCTCTTCTTCATGAGGGAGATTCCGTGACGGCACGTAATTCCGAATCCTCCGACAATTCACAATTTAACAGATCCGATGATCATAAGATCGCACGAAAGATCGCAAGCGAGTGTATGGTGCTCCTGAAAAACGAGGGCATGCTTCCTTTGAGTACTTCGGAAAAGATCGTTTTTATCGGAGAGTTTGCGCGCAAGCCTCGTTTCCAGGGCGCGGGAAGTTCGCATATAGAAGCTTTCAGAGTGAGTTCGCCTCTTGCGGCAGCACGACATTTTGCCGATGTCAGGTATAAAAAAGGTTTCGGATGTGATGATGAAAAGCTTGATGAAAAGCTTGCCGAAGAAGCTGTGCTGGCTGCAAGAAAAGCGGCGGTAACCGTTGTCTTCGCAGGTCTTCCCGATGAATATGAGAGTGAAGGCTTCGATCGGGATTCGCTTAAGCTTCCCGAAGCTCAGAACGAGCTCATAAGAAGAATATGTAAGGTTACCCCAAACATTATAGTGTGCCTTCAGAACGGGTCTCCCGTTTCAATGCCCTGGATAAATGACGTTAATGCCGTGCTTGAGTGCTATCTCGCAGGAGAGGCGGGAGGAGAGGCATGCGCGAGAATCCTCTTCGGAAAGACGAATCCCAGCGGAAAGCTTGCAGAGACATTCCCTCTTAAGCTTTCCGACACGCCGTGCTTTGACAACTTCCCGGGTAAAGCAAAGACCGTTGAATATCGGGAAGCCATATATGTCGGATACAGATATTATGATAAGGTTTCGAAGGAAGTCCTTTTCCCTTTCGGGCACGGTCTTTCTTACACAACGTTTGCATACAGTGATCTGAAGATCAGCAATGAAATAGATGATGTAAAAATTAATTTTAAAATTAAGAATTCCGGAAGGTGTGCCGGAGCGGAAGTGGCGCAGGTATATGTGGGTCGGCCCACCGGACAGGTGCATCGCGCCGTAAGGGAACTTAAGGGATTTGAAAAGATTTATCTTGAACCCGGTGAGGAACGTGAGATAACCGTGATCCTTGACAGGAGAGCGTTCTCCTATTACAGTGTCGGCGATGCCGCATGGACGATCGAACCCGGAAGTTATCATATAAGTGTCGGCTCATCCAGCAGAGATATAAGACTTCGAGGCGTCGTTACCCTCGACACCGTCGGAGCTAAAGAGAACCCTCACAGAGCGGAAGAGCTTTCGACATATTTCTTCGGGGATCCCGCGAAGATCGGTGATGAGGAATTCACCAAGCTTCTCGGTATGCCTCTGCCCGAAGCCGATTATGCACCGGATGAAAAATTCACACTTTACAATTCTCTTGAGGATGTGAAAAACACACGATTCGGAAAAGTGTTCTACAAGCTCGCCAAGCTTGCCTGCAAGGGACATACGCTTCTCGGAAGCAAAAAGATGTTTGAGACAAATGTTCTTGAAACACAGATGCGTAATTATTTTACATGGTCCGGAGGCAGAGTGACGGAGGATACGGCAAAAGCGCTCCTCGGACTCTTTAATAACGAGGACATTGAGAAGAACCTTAAGATCGTTGCTTCAGCCGGGATCGATCTTGTAAAAGGCAGGCTGACCAAACGAAATGACTGAAAAAAGCTGATCAAAAGAAAGGCTGACCAAGGATAATGAGAGCAG
>JAEEIH010000092.1 GCA_016281275.1 Lachnospiraceae bacterium
ATGCCGGCAAGCGGAGCATCCGCACGGGGAGGAGAGTCGCAGGTTGTGAACGGGCGCACGCACATGTTCGCTGACATGACTCCCGACACGAACGGGATACCAAAATACTTCCATCAAGGTGAAAAATATAAAACACTCAGATATGCGGAAAAGATCGCGTTCGATCAGATGGTGCTCCTTCATCTTTACCTGACGGACAGCCCGTACTACAACACGATTGAGGGCAGGAATGACAGTGCTTTCAGTATTGCAGATGATATCTATTATAAGGTTGATTTCCCTGCCGGAGCTTTCAGCATCCCCAAGGCGGATATCAAGGTTCAGAAGGGGACGAATGCAAGCGGAAGCGCGATTTATTATAAATTAAATGAGCTTCAGAATGGCTTTTATTTAAATAACCAAGGTATAAAAGATGCTGTCAAAGATGCGCTCGAAGAGCAGTATCTTAATCCTCAGGCAGTCGCCAACGCTTTGATCGCCGACATCCCGGATCTTTTCTGGTGGGATAAATCAAATACCCTTTTTTTATATAATTCACCCGAGTATTCAAGTGTGCCGGATTGCGTCTCGGTTTCAGGTTTTTCATTCGAGTTTATCAGACGGAAGATTACTCCGGGAGGAGATCGTTATACGAAAGAAACGATTTCCTCCGCAATGAATAAGATAAATGCATTTACATCGAAAGTTATCGATGAGATCGAAACGGATGCTTTCTGGGAAACTGTTGTGGGCGAGGAAAAGCCCCGTGTTCTCTCTGATTATGACAGACTGCGCGGCATTTCGCTTATGCTCGGAAGCCTGATCCGTTACGAAGAAGGAGATATAAGCATATTCAAGCCCTCTTCCTTCTGTATAGACTGCATCGAGGGGGTACCTTTGCCCGAAGAAGGTCTTCTGGTCGGGAGTACTACGGTTGAAGCTGTTTGTGAAGGATATTCTGAGATCTATAAGTACATCTGCGACAGGACAAGGTTTTATAACGACATCAGGATCGGTCTTGAACTCGGGTATATAGCAAAGTATCCAAATGAACCGACATCATCCGATACACACGAGTGGAATGTTGCGGTCGTCAACGGCATCGGTAAATACATGATCGACATCACAAATGATGATGCCAATACGGCAACTCTGTTTTCATCAAGTGCTGATTCCTACAAGCATAATAACGGAGTGCTCTTTATGAGGGGCAAAATTGAAGGACCGTTTGATGTACAGCCCAACAATCCGGATGAGTACTATATCAGATATAATATAACTAATGGCGTACGTACTATGGACGGAATCCTCTATTACATGTTCGGAGATCCGGCTAAATCACTTAAAGTCTTTGATGAAGCAATCAGATTCCGATTGTCGGGCAGTGATTTCGTCGATCCGAAAGCGAGAGCGTCTGTAAATGTGTACGATTCCGTAACGGGAGAGAAGGCCTTCACCGAAGTCGGCGGCACGATCCCTGAATTCACCTACGGATCGGGACAATCGACTAATCTGACGGTCAAAGTCGATTCCGTCGGAAGCACAAGCGGCGCAACATGTTTCCTTGAGCTTTTAAGGGCAGATGAGACTGCATCGAATGGGACGCTTGCACCGCTCGGAGAACTGAAATACCGTGGTGTTATGACAGAATCCGACGGATGCCTGACGTACATAATCGGAAATCCGAAAACGTTTGATCCCGGCATTTACTCGGTTTATGTATATGCGACTGAAACCGGAGGGAACTGCTATGTCTATCCTTTCGCGGGACCTGTTTTCAAGGTTTCGAAGGCATCGCTCACGCCCAACCTTTACGGACAAACCGCTAGAATAAGTCAGAGTGATGTAAGCTCATATGTTCCCACAGGCTTTGCAATCGACTTCGCGGGAGTTGTGGGGAATGATGATGTACGTGCTTCTGTGTCATCGTATGAACTTGTCGATGTTGTTAATGCAACGGAGACAACGGAAGGTTCGGCGAAGGTAAAGGTGACATTCACGTTAACGGGAACCGATGCTTATAAATATGATTCTGTTACAAGTTTTACATCGCCTTATGATCTTATAGTTATTTCTCAGATTGATCCCGGGCAGGGGGGCACCACGGGAGGAACAGGGGGAACCACAGACGTAACCGAGGGAACCACGGAAGGAACCGAAGGAACCACGGGAGGAACCGAGGGAACCACGGAAGGAACCGAAGGTACCACAGACGTAACCGAGGGAACCACGGAAGGAACCGAAGGAACCACAGACGGAACCGGGGGAACCACGGAAGGAACCGAAGGTACAACCGGAGGAACAGAAGGGACCACGGGAGGAACCGAGGAAACCACAGAAGGAACCGAAGGTACAACCGGAGGAACAGAAGGCACCACGGGAGGAACCGAGGAAACCACAGAAGGAACCGGGGGAACCACAGGCGGTGGTAGCGGAACGACCTCAGGAGGGGGCGGATCGTACTCAGGAGGCGGATCGTACTCAGGAGGAGGCGGATCGTACTCGGGAGGAGGCGGATCGTACTCAGGAGGAGGCGGATCGTACTCAGGAGGAGGCGGATCATCCTCGGGAGGCGGTGGATCGATCTCCGGAGGCGGCGCTGCGGGAACGGGCACATTCGACAAGACAAAGGAAGAAGCAGAGAAGAAAGCAAAAGAAGAGGCAGAAAAGAAAGCAAAAGAGGAAGCCGAGAAGAAGGCCAAAGAAGAGGCAGAGAAAAAAGCTAAAGAAGAAGCCGAAAAGAAGGCCAAAGAAGAGGCAGAGAAAAAATCCGAAGACGGAACGGAAGAAAAGAGCGAAGAAACGAAGAAGCCGGTAGTTCTCTCGGAAATCTACGACAAAGGTAAGATCACCGTTGAGGACGGAAAACAGATACTGACAGACACCGAAGGAAACACTGTGAGCGAAAGCGTGGTTCTTGTCGGAAAGAAGCTTTATTATGCGGACGAAGACGGAGAAGTGGTGAAGTCCTCACTCATCACAACGGAAGACGGCGATATCTACTACGCCGGGGCGTCAGGTAAGCTCAGTACCGATAAGGTTGTGAAGGACGCAGAAACCGGAGCGAAGTACTTCTTCGGAAGCGATGGCAAGGCGGTCCGGGATGAGCTCGTGACAAGCAAGAACGGAGACAGCTACTATGCCGACAAGTCCGGCAAGCTTGTCACCTCAAAGGTCGTTACCGATTCGGAAACCGGAGCGAAGTATTACACTCAGAAATCGGGCAAGATCGCGAAGGATAAGGTTGTGACAACCAAGTCGGGAGCCAAATATTACGCTACCGAAACAGGTGAGCTTGCCGTATCGGAGCTTGTTACGGGTGCTGACGGTCAAATGTATTACGCCGGAAAGAACGGAAAGCTTGCCCGCAAAAAGTGGGTTACAGTAGGAGACAAGAAGTATTACTGCAATAAGAACGGTGTGATCACCAAAGAGAAAAAGGCATAACAGAGATGTGTGATCGTCAAAGAAAAAGGCACAACAAAGATTGGTGATCACTAAAGAGAAAAAGGCATAAAAAAGCGCCATATGGGAATCGAACCCACCTCTCAACCTTGGGAAGGTCGTATTCTACCGATGAACTAATGGCGCACAACACAAGTGATTATACAGCATAAATACTAAAATTTCAATAACTCTTTAGAAGCGGCTTTAATGTGTGGCATTAAAGCCGCTTCTGTTATTAATTTACTATTGCGGGCTAAAACCGAATTCAACTTGGGCGACACCTTCCGGTGGATTATCGCTGATAGTGTACGGAAGCAACCATTCTTCATTATCGTTACTGAATGTAATATATAGCTGATCCGCTGTATCGGCGTCAAAAACGTTACTCTCACATTTAATAGGTATATCATAATCGTCGCCGGATTCGTTGAAGTATACTGCCAAAGAAGGTTTCTGCTCTCCGCAACTGTTGAAGGTAACAGTGGCGTCGGCAAGCTCAATGATCGCATCCTGATACCTAAGGTATGGCGTGATCTTTGAAAGGCTTTCGCTTGAATTGTTCAATACAGTTACTTGATCGTAAGGTCTCAACATGAACATTCCCGCGTAATTACCGCTTGAGTAAGTCGTATTACCTCCGACAAGGAAGTCCAGTATCGATGATATGGTTGACGGAATCAAAGATGCCGATCCTCTGGTGATCGAAACGGGAGCGAGATCCACGCCAACATTGTTTCCGAAGAACGAATGTGTTCCGTTGGTGTAGAAATCGGAATATATTTCACCGCCGTAATATGCCCAGCCGTATTTGTCGATTCCTATCATGTCCATTATAAGTCGTGCAAAAGCAGGATTTGAGAGGTTGTATGTCGAATTGTTGCTGCTGTCCGTTAATGTAATAGGCGTGCCGGTAAAGAGCAAATCGTCTTTTGTAAATACTCGTGATATTTTGAGTACGGATTCGTATCCATCTTCCCTGAAAAAGCATGAGTATTTATAATTTTCGGACTCCGGTACCGAAATAACGCACGCGGTCGGATCATAATCGGAGTATGAAGGATCCGGGGATGAAGGTTCCATCGATATACCACGGGCAAAGAATGCGTATTCGTACTCATATTGAGCGGCACTCGTACTGGGTGTGTTTGTATCCAAACGATTATGGATAGGCTCGTTTGAATTGTTTGTCGATTGAGGAATCAGAAGCTTGTTGAGCGGAATTATGATTCCCCCGGGATCGGAATAATCAACAGTGTTAACCTGAGCTGCGTTATTGCTCCGGATTTCAAACGAGTTATTATAGTAATGTAATTCGGAACTGAAACTGTCTCGAGAGAAATACTCGCCGGTCAATTCTTCACAAATGCTATAGAGAGGACCACTTTTGG
>JAEEIH010000005.1 GCA_016281275.1 Lachnospiraceae bacterium
CTCACCCATACTTCAAAACCATCAGCATCCTTGGTTTTGTTGATAGTAACCTCCACACCTGTTCCATCATTAACGGTTTTAACCGAAATCTTCGGAACAGGAAGCTTGATTTCTTCTGCCTCCGCTTTAATGCCGGAGAAAGAAGCAATTGCCATCGCTGTAACCAATAACAAAGTCATCGCTTTTCTTAACACATTTGCCTTCATGTAAACCCCCCGAAATAATATTTTAGGTCTCTAAGTCTTTATCAGGGGATTATGTCAATAATCCCCTGATTCTGTTGTTCGTAGAATAACAGCGGCCCGCGCCACTCCATTAACACATGACCATGTATTAGGATCCACGATAAAAAAGGAAAAATAGGCCTCAATATCTCTTTACGCATATATCTCATTGGGATATAATAATAGTATATCATTGATATACAAAATACGGAGGTCCACCATATGACACAAAAAAACAAGATTAACGCAAAAGGCGTAGAAATCAGCGTTCTCGGAAAGGCTTCGGATGAAAATGCCTTCATAAGCCTGACTGACATAGCAAAGTTTAAGGATGCTGAAGATCCGAGGATAGTCATAACAAACTGGATGAGTACATACGCGACCATCGATTTTCTGGCTGTTTGGGAAGAATTACACAATCCCGATTTTAACCGTATGGAATTCCAATCGCTTAGATCTGAACCCGGAAGACTTATAATGACTCCTAAAAAGTGGATTGAGCTGACCGGATCCATAGGTATTACATCTAAGACCGGTCGTTTCGGTGGAACATATGCCCACACCGACATAGCGTTTGAGTTCGCGTCATGGATATCTCCGGAATTCAAGTTATACATCATTAAAGATTATCAGCGTCTCAAAAAAGATGAAGCCAGCCGAACAGCCATCGGGTGGGATGAAAAAAGAGCCCTTAGTAAACTTAATTATCACATCCATACCGATGCCATCCAACAATACCTTATAGATGAGGAACTCACCCCTCAGGAACGAAATCTGATGTTTTCATCAGAAGGAGATCTTCTGAATTTAGCTTTGTTTGGAAAAAAAGCCTGGGAATGGAGAAAAACACACCCGGAAGAGAGCAAAAGAGGTGAGAATATCAGGGATTACGCTTCTGCTGAAGAACTGGTCGTTCTCATAAACCTTGAGAGCCTCAATTCTGAACTGATAAAAGAAGGATTGGATCACGAAGTCAGATATCACAGACTTCGTGAAGCAGCGAAACAGCAAATGGACGTTCTGATACGAAATCATACAAAAAAGGCATTACAAAAGGTTAATCCCAACCTTTTAAAAGGCGGTGATACAAATGTTGATTAAAGAACTTCGTAAAATCACCGGTCTTTCACAAACTCAATTTGCCAAAAAATTTCATATTCCGACGGGGACTCTTTCCCATTGGGAACAAGGGGTAAGAACGCCCCCCGAATACGTTGTTTACATGATTTCAAAAATTGTATACATGGAAAAGCATTTTACATCTGAATAAACTATCAGTACTTAAAGCAGTTCGTTCCGCCACTTAGAAGGCGTGACACCGAACACTTTTTTAAACGCTGCGGCAAACTTGCTGGCGTTTGAGTAGCCGCAAAGACCTGCCGCCTCGGTAACAGAAACGCTGTCGTTTAACAGAAGGTTTTTGGCTTCCTGCATTCTGACCTGTGTCCTGTACTCGAAAGTCGTGACACCGTACATCTGCTTGAACACTCTTTGGAGTGTCGTACGGTTAAGTCCTACTCTGTCTGAAAGCTCCTCGACAGAAATGTCCGATGCGATGTCCTCGCCGAGTATCTTCCGGGCGGCGTGTACTTTGTTTCCCGTATCGCCACTGAAGTATCGGAAATCGGAAGTTTTTCCATCTCCGATGCCCATAAGACAAAGAAGCGCCTCGGCCACAAGAAGCTTCCTGTGAAAATCTGCGTGTTTTTCAGGCAGTTGCAGAAGTTGTGAAAACACATTTCCGACTTTTTCTCCGGCGGGGACACAGATGCACGACCCGGCTTCGAGTGCCTCTTTAAACATTGTATGTCTGTTGAACTCGTTCGTATCGAACATGCGGTTTAAAAACGTTTCGAGTAAATCAATCATTACGATTATACTCAAGCACCTCATTCCCCCCTTTCCGACCGAACACTTCCTTGTGGCAACTCTGCTGTTAAAAATACAGACATCGCCCTTGTCGGCGGAGGCGACACGCCTGTTTTCCATTTCGAATTCGGCATGTCCCTCCACCATATACATTATCTCGAGATAATTTAAGAATTTCTTCTGATCCGTAACAAGAGGATCATAGGACTCAATCTCCGAATAGATCAGTCTGATGCCTTTTGCGACTTCGTAATCGCGCATCAGTCCTTCGCCCGCATCGTTTTTCAGTCGGTATGTTCTTTCGGACTCCCTGTTACACAGTATGAACAGGTACTTTTCCAAAAGCTCATCGCCGTCTGTTTTACCAAGAGTTAATCCTTCACTCATTTTATCTCCTCCGAAAGTGGTTTTAATCGCTTCTGTTTTTTCTCTCAAGACTTCAAAGAAGCATCGGTTTTCTTTTATGATGCAGTATCCGAAGATTTATTACGTAATAACTAATTCATCAAGCAGCAAACTTTTCTGCTCCGCATCAGCCTGCTTTACGCGTTCCCAAGTTTTCCGCCTGCAGTAATCTCTCTTCCTTCTTCATCTTCCCGAAGGCACCTGCCATAAACACTATAGCGAGCACAAGAACCACTACGTCAGTGATGAGCTGTGCGTAGAATATACCCTGAATGCTCTCTGCGAAAACAAGAGGAAGCAGAAGTACAAGGGGCAGGAACAGAAGTACCTGTCTGAGAAGTGTGAGCACAGCAGCGTTGCTTGCCTTTCCGATCGCCTGGAAGAAGGTTATCGCAAGGATGAGTACGCCGTATGCGATATAGCTCGTGAACAGAACTCTGAGCATCGGAGCGCCCTCAGCTACTATTGCCTGATCGGTGATAAACATCGAAAGCATTGATTCAGGAGCAATCATGATCGGGATATAGAATACCAGTGCAAGGATAGTTGCTCCGATCATAAATGCCTTATTGAACGACCGGACTCTGCCGAACAGCTTTGCTCCGTAGTTTGTTCCGATAGCCGGCTGATATCCCTGCGCGATTCCCCAGAGCGGGATGAATGAGAATGCCTGAAGGCTCAGAGCCGCACCAAGGATCGTCTGCCACTCGCCTCCGCCGTAGCGCTGTGCGGTATTATACATAACAGTCTGCTGGAGCATTGTCATAACCTGCATCATCATTGCCGAAACACCGACCGAAAGGACGGGCTTTGTGATCGCTCCGATAACGCCAATCTTATGGATCCGCACA
>JAEEIH010000093.1 GCA_016281275.1 Lachnospiraceae bacterium
GGATGACTCCCGAGCAGCTGGCGGCTCTTATCGGAATGAACGGTGCCGAGAAGCTTGAAGCAATCAACAATTCGGCGGAAAACGAAGAAAACAAAGAAAGTGAGGACATGGCAAGAGATGAAGATATTTAAAACACTGGTGTTAACTGCCACTACAACGGGGATGCTTTTCATGAGTATCCCCGTTTCTGCTCTGGCGGACGTGGGTGACAAGGGAGCAATCGATCCCGGAAAGCTTATCTCCGCAGAAGACCTTCCCAAGGATGCAGTGGTCAAAGGCACAGAACGTATCGACAATACTGTCTATGCCTACGATGAGGAAGGGAACCTGATCTCGACAGAAAGGGTGTACAGTGGAGAGGACGAATCTGAAGCAAAAGGAAATTTTGCTGAGATCATAAAGGGTATTCCCATAGAGATAACCGGAGATGGTCCATTAACCCCTGACGGGAATATGACACTTGTTGACGACTATGGTGATAAGCCGACCGCCGGAAAACAGTTTATTACCCTTACGACCAGGAGCGGAGCAGAGTTTTACCTCATCATCGACCGCGATGATAACGGACTTGAAACCGTACACTTCCTCAACAAAGTAGATGAGTCGGATATCCTTGCATACATGGAAGAGGACGAGAAAACTGCTTTTGAGGAGAGAAAAACGGCTCTCGAAGAAGAGAAGGCAGCGTTTGATCAGGAGAATGGCGAAGACGTGGGTGATGGAAAGTCTGAAGCTGATGATAAAAAGGTGAAGGACACCGGAAGGAGCAAGAACGACACGGGTAAGAAGAGCGATGAGGAAAGTACGGAAACTAACGAATCTTCGTTTATCATCGTGATAATCGCTCTTGCCGCCGGCATTGCTTCAATTGTCTATATCTTCGTTATCAAGAAAAAGAAGGGCAGAAGCCTGAAGAATGCGCCCATTCCGGAACCCAACGAATCTGAGGATGATCCTGACAATGATTTCGATGAATGCCCCGATGACGATTCCGAAATAAAAGAAGGAGATTCCGATGAGGACGTATAACCGTGACATCCATATGCGTTTGAAGCAGTCGGACATTGACAAGATAAAAAGGCGCATGGAAGAAGCGGGGGTTCGGAACATGAGCGCGTATATGCGCAAGATGGCGATAGACGGCTTTGTCGTCCGGCTTGACCTGAGTGACGTGAAGGAGCTTGTGAGGCTCTTGAGGTATTGCAGCAATAACCTCAATCAGTACGCGAAGAAGGCGAACGAGTCGGGTGATGTGTTTACTGCCGATATCGAAGACCTTAAGCGCAGGCATAACAGGCTCTGGAACATGGCGAATGAGATCATGGAGAGGCTTTCGGCGATTATGTGATTCTGGTTGGAAAGAAATCCTTACACAGAAATCCTTAATACAATCTTTTGGGCGAGAAACAGGAATTTTAGTTCTCGGATCGACATCCTTGCCGGAACCTTGAGTGGGAATTTATAATGTTTACAGAAACGAAAACCGAATGAAAGTGAGGCGACGAACATGAAACTTATAAAGCTCCCGCTCAAGATTTTGGCACTGCCCCTGATCGTTTTGATCAAACTTGTCTGTATAATTGCGAAGTTGGTAACACATCTGACCTGCTACATCATCAGTCCTGTCATGATCCTTGTGGGGATAATCCTGCTTGTGATGCTCTCACAGGAGCGCTGGACGGATGTGTGGGCATGCGGTGCCATCGAAGGAATTTGCCTTGTCGCCCTTTTCGGAGTGACATGGATGATCGCAAACATGGAAGATCTGAACAGGCTTCTTCTAAAGTTTGTGATGTCGTAACACAAGGATAATCACCAATCCGGCTGCCCCAAGGCAGTCTGATCCATAGCAACCAAGAGGGCTGCCTTAAACAGCAGTCCTTTTGTTGTGGGATAAGCAGGAAATAGTCACGTTGAGGATGAGTCAACCTGCGATATATGAAAAAGAAGGATTACTTATCAAAGAACAGAAAACGAGGCATGCAGTACAGAAAAGGATGCCTCAATCAACACTAAGAAGGAGAAATTCACTATGAATATTTCAGTAAAAGCATTTGAAAACGCGGATCCCGATTCCGCAGTAAAGGCACACGTAAACATGACGATCGACAACGCATTTGTTGTCAAGAATCTCGCTGTTGTGGAGGGCAAGAACGGCTTGTTCGTGAACATGCCTCATCACAAGAGTAACGAAGTCGGTGAGGACGGCAAGCCCGTTTATAAGGACGATGCGTTCCCTCTCAACAAAGACCTCCGCGATCAGATCAGGAAAGCAGCAGTCGAGTCATATGAAAAAGGCGGAGAAGAGGTGTCTTTCGAATATGAGACCGCACAGAAAGCCCAGAAAAAAACCAATCCGGAGAAATCCGGGAAGGAGGATGCCAGGCAGGGAAAGCCATCAGTCCTGAAAAACCTTAGCGAAGAGAAAAAGGCTTCGAGAGCAAGTAAGCCCGTAACTGTCAGTGCAGCAGAAAAGAAAGCTGCCGGAGCAGAACGTTGACGCCTTAGGCATTTTGTCGTCATGATAATTAAACATTAATCGCGACATTTTTATGCA
>JAEEIH010000094.1 GCA_016281275.1 Lachnospiraceae bacterium
CTTAAAGCTCCAGCCGTGGATAAAGTACCCGTCCGGGATGATCTGGATCATGTTTATGATCAGCACGATGCCGATGAACAGAAACGCCTTCCAGAACGGCTCCCCGTGCTCCGCGCACTTGAGGACGTACCTGATGCCGAGTACGTGCTCGACGAACACGACCATCTGGTACCTGAACCCGTCGTACAGGTAGTAGATCATGTACCCGGGGCACGTCTTAAAACAAAGCTTCCAAAGGAAGAGATGATTCTGTAAAACTCGTTTCATTACAGAGCACCCCCTTCCGCAGGAGTGTTATTTAGCGCATATGCGGTCTCCTCCGCTTTCTCGGCCTCTTCCACATTCACGCCGATATTTCCGCCGCTTCCGCCCGCATCTTTATGTTGCGCACCTTCACGCTCCTCATCCCCGGAGATCGCGAGATAATTCTTCGCCTGTTTCGTGTACATATCCGCGTACAGCCCGCCGAGCTTCATGAGCTCTTCGTGCGTTCCGACCTCTTTAACGGTTCCCTCAGACAGGAGGTAAACCTTGTCCGCGTTCTGAACAGACGAAAGCCTGTGTGAAATGAAGATGAGCGTGTTGGCCCTGCAGGAGTCGTAGATATTGTCGAAAAGCATCGCCTCGGCGATCGGGTCAAGCGCGCTGCTTGGCTCGTCGAAGACTTTAATGGGGCAATCCTTGACGAACGCACGCGCCACAACGATCTTCTGGAATTCGCCGCCCGAGAGCACAGCGCCCTCGTCGTCGAACTCGTGCGTCAGGGTGGTCTCAAGGCCCTTCGGAAGCGACATGACCTTGTCGTAGGCGCCTGAAAGCTTGAGAGCTTCCACGACCTTCGCTTCTTTCTCGTCATCGGGGATGTCTTCGCCCATCACGACGTTGTCCATGACGGACATCGAGAACATCCTGTGGTCCTGGAACGCCGTCGCAAAGAGCGCGCGGTACTTCTTGAGGTCGTACTCGCGGATGTCGCGCCCGTTCAGGAAGATCGCACCTTCGGTTGGGTCGTAGAAGCGTAACAGCAGCTTTATAAGCGTTGTCTTGCCCGCTCCGTTGTGTCCCACGAGCGCATATGTTCCACCGCCGTCAAATCTCATATTGAGGTGCGAGATTACGGTCTTGTCCTTATATGCGAAAGACACGTCCTTAAATTCAATGGATTCGATCTTAGTACCCGGGTCTGCCCCCGCGTAGTCTTCGGGAAGCTTCTCCTTGTACTCGAGGAACGACCTTAAGTACTCAACAAAGAGGCCGTTCTTAAAGAGCGACATCAAAGACTCCGTGAAACCGATGAGGATCCATGTCGTCGAAACCATCATACTCGTCATGACCGAGAGCTCGGCGAGCGTCATCGTCTCGCCCCAGATCGTGCGATACGCACCGTATATGAGGAGTCCCTCGAAGATGAACGAGAATGTGAACATGACGTAGCACCAGTGAAGGAACATCGCCTTCTTCGTGTACTTCTTCGTGACACCGGCGAGCCCGCCGATCGCCTCACGATATTGCTTCTTCATAAGCGTAAAGACGCCCGTAAGACGCATCTCCTTCGCGTACTCGGGGAGGTACATGACACGGTTTATGTACGCGATGCGACGGTTATGAGGTGCCATGTCCTTATTCCTCGCGTAATCGAGGTGGCTGATCTTCCTGTTGAAGACGAAGTTTCCGATGATCGGGAGGATGATGAAGAGTACCGAGATCTTGTCGACCTCATACATGAAATAGAACGCGCACACGCTCGAGATCGCGCCGCAGATGGTCTTGAAGAGTGCCTTCACTGTTTCGCTGAGGCGCTCGTCAGCCTTTTCCATCGCAAGCGTATATTTATCGTAGAATTCGTTATCCTCGAAGCACTCGAGCTCGACCTTCCGGGCCTTTCTGAAAAGCTTCGTGTAAAGGCCCTTGTTGATCTTCGCTCCCGCCACCGGGTAGAAGCTGCCCGCGAGGATGCGCTCGTAGAGGTTCATCGAGAACATAACGACCGCCACGATGATGACGAATTTCATGATACCCCAAAAAGATTCACCCGTGTCGAGCGAATCGATGACGTATCTCATAAAAAAAGCGCTGTAAAACAGCCATTCAAAATATCCGAGGAACATCTCCGTGCCGGCGTTTACAACAAATGCCGGACAGATCTTCCCGATCAGCCGCAGAGCAAAGAAGTTGTTCTTTATCGCCCTGCCGCGTGAGATGTCCTTCCCCGCTTTTATTTTGTTGTTATTCTTACTCATAATTGTACCACTTGCTATTTTTTTGATAGGGTGGCCCCTTGGGGACGGGGGTCCACCCTACTTTACTTCACTCACCTTGCCGCCCAGTGCCGTTACGTTCTCGCGGTAGCACTGGTCGTAGTCCTCGAAGCTCTTGGCGAACGGCCAGCCCCAGCCGGCCTTGCCGTTGACGTACTTATGCCCGGTCCCGGCTTGCCTCTTCTAAGCCCTGATCTCGGCCTGCTCGCGAAGCTCAAATTCCCGCTCGAGCATCTCTTTCTCGTGCTCACGGCGCTTCTCTTCGAGCTCAGCCTCGGTCTTTATGCGCTCGTGCTCAACATCAGAATCATCATAATCGATCGCGAAAACCGCACCGCACGAAGGACAAACAAGATTCTCCCCC
>JAEEIH010000095.1 GCA_016281275.1 Lachnospiraceae bacterium
ACATGCAAGGCATTTGTATGAGAGACTAGGGTTTGTTCAGCTTGGTACAATACCGGAAGGTTTCAGGATGAAAGACGGGCATTACGAGAATATTTGCCCGTACTACCATATGCTGTAAGCTCCGACGCGAAGAAAAGGCAACCGAGGATTGGAAACGCGTGATCGGTGATAAGCCACTTTTCCAAGAGAAATCTTGGAAGAGTGGCTGTTTTTGTACGATAAACGAAAGCCGTCTGTTACAAGCTTGTTTGTGAACAGACGGCTGAGTGAACGGAACTACTCAATCTAAGGAAAAAGGAGGGTGCTATTTTATACTACACGTACAATGACAATAGAAATGTCGGATATTAAAATCAGATTAGATCCATTTTTGGGGACTGATGTAGGAGTTTGATAAAAAGCAGAAAAGAGGTAAAGGAGTAATGAGTAGAAAACTTGCAAGTATACAGAGAATATGGAAGATTGAACCGATAGAAGGTGCAGACAGAATCGAGCTAGCGCACGTTCTTGGGTGGCAGTGCGTTGTGAACAAGGGGCAGTTTAGGCCTATGGATTTGGCGATTTATTTCGAGATTGACAGTTTTTTGCCAATCTCACCCGTATTTGAATTCATGCGTGCAACAAGCTATAGGAAGTCAGATATTATGGGTGAAGGTTTCAGGCTACGTACTATGAGATTCCGCGGACAGTTATCACAGGGATTGTTGCTTCCGGTGAGTCACTTTAAGGAAATCCCGGTAGACGCAGAACTTGGTACTGAGGTAACTGAAATGCTTGGAGTAAGGAAATGGGAGATTGAGGAGAGGATCACTGCAGGAGGAACAATTATAGGTAATCTTCCTGTAGATGTACCCCATACTGATGAGACTAGAGTACAGGAGGAACCGGAGCTTATTAATGACTTTGCCGGAGTTGAGTATTATATTACTACCAAGATGGACGGTTCTTCTCATTCAGTAGCCATTGACGAAGAAGGTTTCCATGTTACCGGTCATAATTATGAGTACAAGGATGATGGGAAGAGCGCTTTTTATGAACTTGTAAAGCGGGATGACATTGAAGAGAAGATGCGTAAGTATTACGAAGAAAACGGACTTAACTTATTGACTATACAGGGAGAGCTATGCGCACCGGGGATACAGCAGAACAGGCTGAGACTAACCCGTCCAGAGTGGTATGTATTTACGATCCGCATAGATGGGAAGAGACTCGGACTAAGGAAAATGCAAGAGATCTGCAAGGCACTGGAATTACAGATGGTTCCTGTCGAAGAGATCGGTACAGATCTGCCTTCCAAGTATCCTACTGTAGAGGCACTCCTTGAAAGAGCAGACGGGGAGTATCCAAAGGGCGGGAAAAAGGAAGGAATCGTGATCCGTCCTACGGAGCCGATATATAATGAGAGGGTTAGTGCTGCTCTTTCAATGAAGGTGGTAAGTAACAAGTATCTTTTGAAGAATGAAGATTAAGAAGGTTAAAATATGATTTCGACTTTATATGAGCCTTTCCGGCATTGGTCAGAGGGTGGCTCGGTATTTATACTATCAGACACGCATTTTGATGATGCAGACTGTAAACTGATGGATCCTAACTGGATAACACCGGAAGAGCAGGTTAGGATCATTAATTCTGTTGTTGGTAAAGGAGACACTTTTGTGTGCCTTGGTGATGTAGGTGATCCGAAGTATGTGCCGATGATCAAGGCACGAAAAAAAATCCTTTTACTTGGGAACCATGATGCACGCGGAGCATACAAAGATCTTTTTGACGAGATATATGCAGGTCCATTGTTTATTTCCGATAAGATCCTGCTTTCTCATGAGCCCGTATATGGTCTGCCCTGGAGTCTAAACATCCATGGGCATGATCATAATGGGATGGAATCATATCGTGAAGACTGTAAGCATATTAATCTGGCGGCGAATGTGTGCGGCTATACGCCTGTTAGTCTTGCAAAACTTATCAAGGATGGTGTACTGGCTGATATTGACAGCATTCATCGTGTCACGATCGATCATGCGGTGGAAAGAAAACAAAACAAAACAGAACAAAGCCTTTTAGAGAGCACTTGGTTCAGAGGCTGGAAGAATGCCCGGCTGTTGTAGAAGACACTAATGTGGGATACACCATCAAACTGGAAACAGATATTTACGAGGGTTTAAATAAGATAGCAAGCGAAGACTACGGCGTGACAATTGAGGAACTGACTCGGCGTTTTATCAACTGGGCGGTCACCAATCCGGAAGCTTTTAAGAAGTGGGCAGAAGAGAAAATTAGGGAAGAAGTGAAAAGGCAGTGAAATACAATGATCTACATACAGGCGATTGTCATCAGAATTATGAGAATTATCTGATTCTGCCGAACGTTATTTAGATAGGACTGCTTTGTTGAATATCGAAGCATCTAAAACGAATTTAGAAAGTTAAAAAATTGCACATCACGACACATCTAAAATTGGACAAACCACTATAAATACTGACTTTACGAAAATTTAGATATAGACTTTTTTTGGGAAAGTGATATACTTAACTTGAATTTAGATAGGGCATTTTTCTCGGAAGGAGTGATCACGCAGTGAGTGATATGAAGTTGAAGAGGATTACGATCCGGAATTTCAAATCGTTGTATGACGTTTCATTTGAGCCGGGACGTGTGAATGTTTTTATAGGAGCAAATGGATCAGGAAAGTCATCTGTTCTTGAGGCAATCGGCGTGCTCAGTGCGGCTATGACGGATAGGGTCAATGCAACAAGTTTGCAGAGAAAAGGCGTAAGACTTAGCACATCAGCCCTTTATAAATCGAAATTCATGTCCATAGAGAAAGAATCGAAAACCGTAGATTTTTCCTTAGAATGGGACCTAAATGGGCACAATTACGGATATATGAACCATATGACAGTGCCTAGTGACGATGATGCATGGAAATACTTTGCCGAGAGTGTGACCTGTGACGGAGCGGCGGTTTATGGCAGGAGTAACAGAAGCAATGCTCCACTGAATAATAAGATAGGGTATTTTACGATTTCAGAGGCTTTGTCCGGGGCGGATTATGTTTACTCGGCCAAGTATATTGGAGATTATGGGATTTATCAGCCCGATACGCTAACTTTGAGGGGGACGGTTGCCGACCCGATACAGACAAATCCGATCGGATTGAACGGAGGGCGTTTGGCGGAGGCAATGCAGGATCTCATCTATGAAGAAGATGGGGATATGATGTTTGGTACGATGTATATGGAAGATATGCTGGAACTGATCGACTGGGCGTCAGAGTTTAAAGTAAGCAAGCCCAAAAAGACTATTCTGAATCCGGGCGTTCCGACAACACAGCAGATCATTGAGTTCAGAGATAAGTACTTGAAGGATTCTGCATCTTTTACGGGTTATGATGCCAGCGAAGGTGCGCTGTATGTTTTGTTTATGCTCTCTCTTGCAATGCATGGGAAGGCTCCGAAAATGTTTGCGATAGATAGTTTTGACCATGCTATGAATCCAAGGCTGGCGAGAAAGGTTACGAAGGAATTCACAAATAAGATTATAGAAGGAAATAAGACGGTCTTCATGACAACTCACAACCCTTTGGTACTTGATGGGCTGGATCTCTCTAACGACGATATCCGATTGTTTACGACAGACAGGAATAAACATGGTCATGTAGAGATCAGGCAGGTACAGGTTTCTGAGAAACTTCTGAATATGGATCAGCCTCTATCGAGACTTTGGATCAGTGGAGCGTTGGGAGGTGTCCCGGAACTTTTCTGAAAAGGTTGTTGATCAGTGGAGTAAGGTCACCCAAAAATGTATCACTGCTATGTTTTTTGAGCAAGAGGTGAAGCGGGTGCTTATGGGAGGAACTCTATGACAAGAAAAGAAACAATACTTAATATGTCGATGACGGGGCAAACCATAAAACGGATCATGAAGGCTAAAGGCTATACGGTTAAAGATATTCAAAATCATTTAAGTCTTAGTACTCCCCAAGCCATCTATCATTGGTTTGATGGTAAGAGTATGCCAACGATAGATAATCTTTATTCGTTAAGTGACCTGTTCGGTATTCCGATTGATCTGATGCTCAGAGGCAATAGGAGGATTATGTTTGCTCCTTATTGGGATGATAGATGCGGTCGGCTTTACACGTATTACGAAAGGTTGACGATGGTTCTGTTGACGTAAAATGAGGGTAAGGAGAACATCTGATGAAACTGAGAGATTACAAA
>JAEEIH010000096.1 GCA_016281275.1 Lachnospiraceae bacterium
TTCACTTATCATCGGTTACGCTCCTTGCGAGCTTCACGGTGTTAAGGGCGGCATGAACCACTGCCAGGATGAGATGAAGAAGGCAGTAGCAGCAGGTTACTGGAATCTCTTCTCATACAATCCCGCTCTTAAGGCTGAGGGCAAGAATCCCTTCACCCTTACTTCTAAAGACGGCGACGGAACATATCAGGACTTCCTTAACAATGAGACACGTTACACCTCACTTAAGGTTAAGTTCCCCGAGAGAGCCGAGAGACTCTTCAGTGAGTCCGAGAAGGCTGCAAAGGCACGTTTCGAGCACTTACAGAGGCTTGTTGAACTTTACAAATAATTGATTTTACAATTTATATGGTACTTGTCCCCGGGAGGTTAAATGCCGCCCGGGGATGTGGTATTATTGCTCTACAATGTTTTAAGCGCAATATCATGGGCAGTTCTTTTCCCTTTTATAACACACATATAAAACCGGTATTTCTAAGAAATATACAGGCGGGAAACAAAAGCGGAGAGAGTTATGGCGGATATTACTTGCAAAAATTGCGGAACGATCATTAATATAAGGAATGCACAGAAAGGAATCATCGTCTGTCCCAACTGCGATGTTGAAAATGATTGCAGTGAACAGATTTATGATCATGCATCCAAACTTATGGCTTCGGCCGGTAACGAAGTTTCATACAAAGCTGCCGCTGAGGCTTTTTCTCGTATAGAAGGGTACAGGGATGCGGATATGTATCGTGATAACTGTCTGGAACAGGCAGATATCTGTTTTAAGGATGCTACGTTTCTTCGTGCAAAAACAGAGATGATGAAAGGCGATCGCGCCGGTTTATCTTTTGCTTGTCATCTTTTTGAATCCATAAGTGGTTGGAAAGATGCCGATGAACAACTCGAACTTTGCAAAATGAGGATGGAAGCCCTTTCGGGTAAGGACAGAGATAACCCTGACGGGATTTACAATGACTCCAATAAGGGTTACATAAAAAAAGATAAAAGAATTGCCAATGCTTCCACCAGAGTTAAAAACAAGTCGGATATTTCAGAATTATCCGACGGTAAACCTGTTAAAAAAACTAAAGAAAAAAAAGGAAAAATTCAAAATATATCCAAGCAAAAAAATCCAAAAAAGCTTTCCACAATTATAATTGCATCATGTGTCGGACTTGCTCTTGTCGGTGCGTTGATCGCTGTCTATTTCCTTGTGATTACGCCTATGCTCAGATATGATGAAGCTATTGAGCAGATCAATAACGGAAATTATACCGAAGGTTATGCGATCCTCACTGAACTCGGACGTGATAGCGAGATTTTGGAAAACAAAAAGGAAAGAGCACAGACTCTTCTTGAAAGCGGTGATTTTGAAAATGCTTATTCGCTCTTTGAGGAGACAGAACAGGAAGATAAGATAGTTGACGATATACTTAAACGTGTTTCGATTTTTGTTAAGGATAAAAACTATAAAGATGCCATTGAGCTGTTGGGAAAATATAAATATGACAGTCTCGCCGAAAAGAGATATACGGATGCCGTAAAGCTTATAAATGACAGTGAATACGAGGAAGCATTCGTTCTTCTTACCTCAAACACTTTTCCCGGAAGTGATGAAAAAAGAGCTTCCATTCAGAATATTTCCGCCGAACTCAGGTTCCTCGGAAGTAAAACCGGTGATGTTATAGAACTCGGGAAAATGCCCGTCGAAAACGAAACGGAGGATTCGGCTGAAGTCCTCAGGTGGAAGATTATAGACGAAACACAGAATGAATTCCTTGTTTTATGCGAATCTGCCGTTAACTGCATTCCGTTTGATATGCAGTCATCAAATGTTAATTGGGCTCAGAGTTATATCAGAAAGATATTAAATCTTTCTCTTTATAATTCAATTTTTACCGCCGAAGAAAAAAAGCTTGTAATAGAAAAGAATGTTTCGGCTTCAGTTAATCCTTCTTATGAAACCGATCCGGGGCAAGACTGTGTTAATGCATTGTTTCTCTTGGGATATGAAGAGGTTGATTCTTTATTGTCGCAATCTGACAGAAGAGTTTCGGCAAAAAAATATGAATCATCACCTTACGGTCTTAATTGGTGGTTACGTACACCGGGATCCGAAGACGGAAAAACTGCATATGTTGAACCGACGGGAAATATCAATCTCGAAGGGGCGCAAGTTAATGTGCCTTTCCTTGTAAGACCCGCAATGTGGATAAAAAAATCATAAATGATCGGTGAATGAGCTATGATCGGGATATTAAGACACGGAAAGACCGACTGGAATGTTTTGCATAAGATCCAGGGTCGAACCGATACAGTGCTTAACGAAGAAGGTATTTCTTCAGCAAAGGAGGCCGGAAACGAAGTCGCAGAATGTAATTTTGATATATGTTTTGTTTCTCCGCTCAAAAGAGCAAGGCAAACTGCGGAAATCGTTACGGAAGGTCTCGGAATCAAAACAGTGATTGATGAAAGGCTGATTGAGATTTCGTTCGGGGAATACGAAGGAACGGAAGGAGTCTACGGGAAACCGAATCATCCATTACACGATTTCTTCTTTGCACCTGCCGAATATAAAGCAACAAAGGGCGCAGAATCCATTGATGATCTTTTTCTTAGAATACAAAGCTTTTATGATGAAATTTTAAGAAAGCTGACTGATGAAGGAAAGAATGTTCTGATAGTTGCGCACGGAGCATTTAATGCAGGTCTCATAACATTTCTTTTAGGTAACGAAAAGAAGGATTTTTGGGCCTACGGACAGTCCAATTGCAGTATGTTCAGGTTTTACCCGGAAGATATTGAGAGAACTCTTGAAGAGAACAGATCAACCTACGTGATCAAGATGACAGAGAAGGACCTTGCCGCAAGTATATATAAGAATTGATCATAAAAATCCGGATCCGGAGTAGATGTTAACTTAACGATGCCGGAGATGTGGGAGACGAATTATTGTTATGATCTGTACACATAAGAATAAATGTAAGATTCTCCGGTCATTTTTGAAATGACGGAATCGGTTTTATATACATAATTATTCTTTTCATATACATCAAACGAATCAAGAGGCGTCTTGAGACCTTCACCGGTCATCTTAACAAAAGATTCCTTACGGGTCCAGACAAGAAGAAATTCGTCCGCAGGTACGTGGGCGTTTTTTATTTTCTCGCATTCATTTTCCGTAAAAAAACGCTCTGATATTTTCTCATGGTTTTCACGACGTTTTTCAATGTCAATACCGATGGGAGAAGTGCAGCTTGCGAACAGGATCATTCCGTCACAATGTGATACAGAGATATAATATTCGGGATAACCTTCGATATATGGTTTTCCGAGTGGTGTCTTTTTGATCCTGAGAAAACCGACGGGTATTAAAAGATCTTTTGATGCTTCTTCCAGCATTGTGAGTTCACTGAAGAGCTGCATTGTTTTAAGTCTGTCATTTTTGAGACGCAAAATTCTGTCACGTCTTTCCTGACCGATAAGTGGGAGAAGATGCTCGTTTTCAACAAAAGGGACGTCCCTGTTTATTTCTCTTAATGCAACTCTCAATTTCATTACCTCTTAAGTCGGACTTTTGTATGATTGATTCGACAAAAACGATTTAAGTCAGATCTGTTTACGATTGATATCGCAAATACGTTTTAAATCAGGCCTGTTTACGACTGATTCGTCATATTCATTTTAATCGGATTCATTTCCAATAGATTCGACATCATAAGGAGTAACCTGATAAACATAATAATTTAGCCAGTTTGAATACATTGTGTTGCAATGAGCACGCCATGTGAGCAGAGGCTTTTCATTCGGATCGTTATTCGGATAATAGTTTTCGGGAATCGCTATATCGAGTCCTTTTGCCGTATCGCGTCTGTATTCTTCGTCAAGCGTCATCCTGTCGTATTCGGGATGACCGAACACAAAAATCTGCTTGCCGTTTTTGGCAATTGCGATGCATATGCCGGCAACTTCGGAATCTGCGAGAACGGTAAGATCTGCATTGGCATAAACATCTTCGGGAGAAACTGCGGTATATCGTGAATGAGGCATGAGAAATACATCGTCAAAGCCCCTTACAAAAGGCTCTTTTCGTTTATGAACCCGGTGCTTGAATATACCTGACATTTTTGAGGGAAGAGCATGCTTGTTTATACCGTAATGATAATATATACCGGCTTGTGCTCCCCAGCATATATGCAGAGTCGAAGTAACGTTTTTCTTAGACCATTCCATGATCGAGCAAAGTTCGTCCCAATAAGCGACTTCAGTAAATTCAAGATTCTCAACGGGAGCGCCTGTGATGATAAGACCGTCAAATTTTTTATGCTTTACATCGTCGAAAGTAAGATAAAACTGATCCAAATGACTCTTGGCAGTATTCTTTCCGATGTACGAAGATGTGGTAAGGAAAGTCATGTTGACCTGAAGAGGTGTATTTGAAAGAGAACGCAACATCTGTACTTCGGTAGCTTCTTTAAGTGGCATGAGATTAAGGATCGCGATCTCAAGAGGACGAATGTCTTGTGACATTGCTCTCGAATCGTCCATCATAAATATATTTTCTTCTTCCATGATCTTCTTTGCGGGAAGATCCGCGGATACTTTTATGGGCATGCGTAAAAACCTCGCTTATGATTCTGATTATAACTTTTCCAATTATGTCATTGAGGAAATGATTTGTCAAACACGATATATACGATTGCTTGGATTCGAACATTAAATTATCAATATGATTTTTTGTTAAGTACGGCAAATGAAAGCTTCGTAATCATTCTGCGGCTAATTTCTTATGCAGCTCCTCGAGCGAGATGATCGGGATCCCAAGTGTTTTTGCTTTATCAAGTTTGCTTCCGGCGTTCTCGCCCGCCACGACATAATCCGTCTTCTTACTTACCGAGCCCGTTACCTTTCCACCGTTTGATTCGATAAGAACTGTAAGCTCGTTTCTTCCCATCTCTGCAAAAGCTCCGGTAATAACGATGGTAAGACCGTTGAGAGCAGAGCCTTTAGGTTCTGGTGTGTCTTCGCTCAAAACGACACCGGCTTCACGAAGTCTCTCTATAATCCTTTTGTTTCCTTCGTTTGAAAAATAGGAGATAAGACAGTCGGCTGTAGTTTCTCCGATCTCGTTTATTGATGTCAGCGTTTCCTTGGATGCCGAAGCAAGTTCGTCGATTGAATGAAATTCATTCATTAACAGCTTGGCTGTGTTTTTACCGACATTACGTATCGAAAGACCTGTAAGAACATTAGAGGGTCCGGCGTTTTTTGATGCTTCGATGGAAGCAAGCAACTTTGCAATATTTTTCTCACGACCGACAATACCCGATTTGATAAGCTCCTGTTCTTTATCTTTGAGAGTATAAATATCAGCAACGGTTTTGAGATATCCTTCTTCAATAAGAGTGTTGATCATCACTTCGCCGAGCCCCAAAATATTCATGGCGCTGACAGAGCAATAATATGCAATTGTTCTTGACAGTTGAGCAGGGCAGTTTGGGTTGTCGCATCTGATGTCGGCCGTTCCTTCTTCACGCACAAGCAAACTCCCGCATTTCGGACATGTCAGAGGAGACTTAAACACTTCTTTCGGTTTTTCCACACAAGCGCTGATGCGTGGAATTATTTCGCCGCTTTTGTAAAGAGAGTATGAACCTCCTATACCGATCGACAGTTCATTTATATAATCCTGATTATGCAGGGTTGCTCTTTGCACGCTTGTTCCGCAAAGAATAGCGGGACCGAGTGTTTCTTTGTCATGAAAAACACCGGTGTATGTGAGCTTTCCAGTCCGTCCGATATCAACTTCGATTTCATCCATAACGACGGTCCTAACTTCAGGAGGATATTTATACGCTATATGACCTGATTGATATTTGCTGCCTGCGGGAAAATCATTTCGGTAAGAAGTATTGTCGAGCTTTACTACGGCACCGTCGATATCATGATCGAATTCATTGCGCATTTCACCTATTTTTCTGATTGCGTCAAGTACTTCGCCCGTGTTTGTACAAAGGAATCCGGTGACTGTTGAGCAGCCACATGAAGAAAGAATATCAAGTCCTTTTACGTGATTTTCCGTAAGAAAACCGGGTCCGTCCTGTACGTTAAAGATTTTAAATGCAAGACCACGTTTTTTTACAACGGAGCTTTCAAGTCCGCGAAGCGTTCCGGCAGCGAGGTTACGTGGATTGGCCGCAAGTTTGCCACCGATATTTCGTTGCTCGTCATTATACTTAAAAAATGCATCCCGAGGCATATAAACTTCACCGCGCAGCTCGAGAGAATCGGCATCAATACCTTTAATGCTTTGTAATACGCCGTCAACAAAAAGGGCGTTCTGAGTTACATCTTCGCCTACAGCTCCGTCACCGCGTGTCTCGGCAAGAGAGAGTCGAAGAGTTCCGGAATCGCTTTTTGTATAACGAACAGTCATGCTTAGTCCGTCGATTTTTGCTTCGACACAGAATTTGGCATCAGGATGAATATCGTGCACTTTATTAATCCAGGCAGTTACATCTTCAAGACTGAAGACATCTTCGATAGAAAGCATGGGGACATTATGTACGACCTTTTTTCCAGCAGTCCTTTTATAAGTCCCCCCGATTTTTTGAGATGGAGAATCGGGAGTGATCCAATCCGGGTGATCTTTTTCGGCTGCCTTGAGTGTTTGCATGAGTTTATCATACTCAAAATCGCTTATTTCCGGATCGTCAAGATCATAATATCGCTTCATGTGATGATCTATCGTTTCACAAAGCTTCAAATATTCATCATAATTCATTTTTTTTCCTCTTGATAACATGTGATTTCGGGTTTGTCTGTTTGAGACGCACCGGTATATTGTTCTTTTTATGTTCCGTAAGAGAAGCGTCGCTTGATCTTTTATCTCCCGGAGAATTAACAGAGCCTTCAAGAAGTCTTTTAAGTCCGTCAATCTCAACGGGAGTGAGCATCCTGTAGGATCCTTCCTTGAGCCTGCCGAGGTTTATGTTCATGATCCTGACGCGTTTCAACGAAAGAACCCTGTAACCGAGTGCTTCGCACATTCTTCTGATCTGTCTGTTTAGACCCTGCTTCAAAATGATCGTGAATGTACGTTCACCGGTCTGCCTGATTTTACAGGGCAGTGTTACGGTATCAAGTATCGGAACACCCGAAGACATTGCTTTTATAAATTCTGAGGTTATCTTTTTGTTAATTTCAACCTCATATTCTTTTTCATGATTATTTCCGCATCTGAGTATCTTGTTTACTATATCGCCGTTGTTCGTGAGGAGGATCAGACCGGTAGAATCCTTATCGAGTCTTCCTATGGGGAATATACGTTCTTTATGATTAATAAAGTCGATGATATTATCCTTAACACGTCTGTCCGTGGTACTTATGATGCCAATCGGTTTATTGAAGGCAATAAGGATCAGGTCGTTTTTTTGTTCTATAACATTGCCGTCGATACAAACGATCTGACCGGGATAAACACGAGTCCCCAGAGTGGCTTTGACTGCATCTACCGTTATCCTGCCTTTTTCAATTATCTCATCCGCCTCACGCCTGGAACAGATTCCGCTGTCCGCGAGATATTTATTTATTCGGATACCCTCATTTTGTTTATTGTCACTTCTGAAAACATCTTTTTTTATCTTCATCAAGAAGCCTCATAATCAGTTTATTATTTGGTCAAAAGCTTGAAAAATCAAGCTTTTAATGCATTTTTTGACCATATGTGAGTATAACATTTATAGCTGATGTTGTAAAGTTGACAGGACCTTCACAAATTCTGACAGTTAAAAGTCTGAATATAAAAATTCGAAATCGTGTACTATACACGATTTCGCGACGGTGTGTGAAATATACAACAAAAAAGCTCGTTGAATTATACCAAAATCCTTTGCAATTGTTGCTTTTTATGGTAGTATATAAACTATATAAGCGAAAGGGAATGCAAAATGGGTATTGCAACTGATATTATACTTGTTTTATCGTTGATCAACAGTATATATGTTGTCTTCATCATGACGAAGACAAACATAAAATTCCGTGAGAGAATGGCGCTCGGTGGCAGAAAATTTCTTGTTATCACCGATGTTTGCTATGTTTTCACGGTTTTGTTTTTTGTGTGTGTTCTTTTATCTTGCATTTTTTCTTTTGCGGGAGTATGTGAGATCCATATCCTGAATGCTGTAACCTTGCTTATAGCATCGCTTATTTTATGGTTCCTCCTTTTGATCAGAAGAATGCAAAATAAGGGAATTGATGTCATGTTTAACAGAGGAAACGCCATGAGAGACACACGTAACAGGCTTATGGTCAGCGTTTCCCATGAAATCAGGACTCCGATGAATTCCATCATCGGACTTGCCGAAGTTATTCTCAGGCGCGATGATATCCCGGATGACGTCAGAGAGGATATCGATAATATATCCGTTGCGAGCGGCCTTCTTCTGGGTGTTGTAAACAATCTTATCGATTTTACAAAGGTCGAATCGGGGCAGATCGAAATTATCGAATCCGAATATAATACTAGGGGCTTTATTGACGAAATAATACATCGAGCCGGAAACATGCTTAAAGGATCGCAGGTTGAATTTTTGACAGATATAGACGCGTCGCTTCCGATCAGGCTTATCGGTGATGAAGTAAGGCTTGTTCAGGCAATTGCCAATATTATATCAAATGCCAGCAAATACACGCATGTCGGTGTGATAACTTTCAGGATCAATTGCGTTAAGGAGCGTAACACGGCTAAACTCACGTTTATAATCGAGGATACGGGAATCGGCATGAACAAGGGCCAGAGAGAAAAATACCTCGGTTATTCCAATGAAGAACTGATCAGGGATCCGCAGAGCGGTGCATTAAAGGGCACAAGCAGCCTCGGATCAAATTCCGACGACGAAAACAAGAGCATAGGACTCGGTCTTATCATTACCCGTGCCATCGTTGAAAAGCTCGGAGGTACGATCAATTTCAAAAGCGAAGAAGGCACGGGTACTTCGGTCACGATAGAGGTTGACCAAAAAATCGCCGTTGATACACCGATCGGTGATTTTTCGCTTATGCATAAAGATACAAAAAAGCATTATATGTTTTCCGCACCTATGGCCAGAGTTCTTGTTGTGGACGATAATGTCGTCAATCTTTTTGTATCAAAAGAGCTTCTTCTCAACTACGATATCGATGTTACGACTGCGGGAAGCGGTGCGGAATGTCTTGCACTTGTGAATAACAATTACTACGATCTCATCTTTATGGATTATGTAATGCCTGAAATGGATGGTCACGAAACTCTGATGAAGCTTCGGAAGCGCGAAAATGAATTTGCCAGAAAAATCCCTGTTATTGCCCTCACGGCGATGGTTACCGGAGGTTCTAAGATGTATATTGACGAAGGATTTCAGGGGTATCTTTCGAAGCCCATCAATGTTCACGATCTTGAAGAACAGTTACTGAGGCTGCTTCCCGATAAATATATTGTCCGTAAGAACGTTCCCGAGGATATAGACGAGGAGCCTATCGAGGAGAAACTCTGGTATAAACGTATTAGTAATATCCTTACCGACGTTGATATCAAGCAGGGTCTTATGTATTCAAATAATGATTACACATCATATCTTAACCTGCTCAGAGTCATCTACAATGACAGCTATACGCAGATAGCAAAGCTTAACAGGTTTAAGGAAAATATCGATGTTAATGATTTCAGGGTTACGATACATGCCTTAAAGAGTGTCACTGCTTCCGTCGGTGCCGGAGAGCTTTCGGAAATGTGTAGAAATCTTGAAATGCATGCCAAGGATGAGGATGTTGCTTTTATCAGGGAAAATCTTGATGGCTTCATTACAAGCTTTGATTCTTTCCTTCGAAAGATCGATATACTGCTGACACGAGAAAACGAGATGATGGTTCGTGGATTTAACAAGCCCAAAACAAGTCTTTCGGAATCTGAGATTATTGCCATTGTTGACGATCTTATCATAAGTCTTGAAGAATTCAATGCGGATGATGCCGAAGTGTATCTTAAAAAGCTTGCCGGCACAAACCTTGATTATGAGAGAGCCAAGGCTGTGGAAACAGCGACTGAGATGCTGGCTGTTTTTAAATATGACGAGGTGAAAACACTTCTTGAAAATGCTTTTTATGATTAAACCATAGAGAAAACACGGTGTTTGGGGAATTAATATGAGGAATATCGTTAAAAAGATTGTGCTTATTTTATTTTGTGTCATGCTGTCGGCTTGTTTTGTTACGTACGGTACGATCTCAGCCGAAGCCAAATCAACCACTTTTACAAAAAACGGACTTGTATATGCCATGCTCGGCAAGGATGAAACGGGGCAAAGAATTGCTTCGATTATCGGGATTGATGAGAATGCCGGCTCCGATATGATAAAAAACATTAAGATATATTCAGTCATAAGAAACAATCGAAAAGACTATAATATTAAAGGCATTGAAAGCCTTTCTTTTGCCGGTTGCAGCGGGATAGAAAGTATTGAATTCGAAGACGGTATCGAATCTGTCGGTGTAAGTGCATTTTATAAATGCGAAGATCTTTGTTCCGTTATCATTCCGGCCTCACTTACCGATATAGGAAGTCATTGCTTTGCCGGATGCACAAATCTTAAAAACATTGTTGTAAGCGAAGAAAATAAAAAATATACAGCAGAAGACGGAGTACTTTATTCCAAAAAATTTAAGAAGATCATCAGCGCGCCTGCGGTATCGGGTGATTATACAATTAAAAAAGGTGTTGAGACCGTCGGCACAGGCGCTTTTGATTCAAACACATTACTTACCGGAATAACGTTCCCCTCAACCATCAGAAAAGTTGAAGAGAGCGCATTCTATAATTGTTTGAATCTTACAAAAGCCGATCTTAAGAAGACGGAATATATCGGCAGAGAATCCTTTGCAGGAAGCGGACTTACCGAGGTTACCATCCCTGCGACCACTGTTACAGTCAAGGGAAATCCGTTTATGTTCTGCGACAAACTTACAAAGATTTCCGTCAGCAAAAAAAACGTTAAATTCAAATCGTCAAACGGTATTTTATTAAACGCGAGCGGGGAAAAGATTATTTCCGCATCATCGGCAACGGAAGAAACTGTTATTCCTTCGGGTGTTAAAGTGATCGGAGAATTTGCCTTTGCCGGAAATACACGTATCAATAATCTTGTTTTGCCCGCCAAGATCGAAAAGATCTGTGAAGGAGCTTTTTGTTATTGTACATCGTTAAAAAAAGTGAGATTTTCGTCTCGTAAAACAAACCTTGATGTTGCCATTGACGAGAAATACGGTGTTTTCTTCAATACCGTATATAATCTGATCGTCGAGGTTCCGTACTCCGATAAAGGCTTCGAAAAAGGTTCGCTTGAGGAATCAATTAAGGTCAACAGCCCTGCGGGAGTTGACATCACCACGTATTGACGGCTTTTACCCGTCAGGGGGTACTATGAATTACAATCTTGATTTTGATTATTGCGCAATAGTTATAATGTCGATGTTCTTTGTCTATTATTTTTCCAGACGGAGATTTCAGAGCGTCAGAAGCAAGCTCTTTTTGTCGATTGCCATCATAGTTGAGGTCAGTATTGTTCTTGATATTTTTTCTGCTTATACGATTCTTTATAAAGAATTCTTTTCTCCTTTTGCCATACATATCATTGCGATTCTGTATTTCCTTGTCACGGGAGCCATGTCCGCATTATTTTGTGTTTATTCGCTTGTTCAGTCAAGAACCGATTCTATCATTAACAATATAGTCGGAAAACTTGCTCTCTTGCTGATTCCTTACGCATTGTATTCGATTACCGTCATATCTACTCCTTTTACCGGCATTATTTATTATCTTGACGATGAAAATACATATCATCAGGGTCCTTTTATGATAATCAATCTGATCCTGATATATATGTATCTTATATTCAGTTTTATCAGAATTACATTTTTCAGCGATAATGTTTCGTTTAGAAAAAGACTTCCGTTTTATTGCTTTTTTGTATTTATGTTGAGCGCAAGCACGCTTCAGTGGCTTCTTAAGGATTATCTCCTATACGGATTCGGTGAAGCTCTCGGAACGCTTGTAATGTACCTTTCGAATCATAATTACAATGACCTTGTGGATCTGCGTACCGATCTTTATAACAGAAAAACTGCCGTCGAACACTTGAAAGATATACGTAATTCCGGATCGCGTGTTTCTCTTGTGGGCGTTGCTGTATTTGACCAGCAGTTTAAAGAGCAGAATGTTAATGTCGAGGATCTTGCTGCATATACGGATTCGTTTGCCAGCTCTTTTACAAGATTTTTGTCACGTTCATTCGGTGTTCAGAATACTTTCTGCATCGAAACGAATGTGTATCTTGTTACCGTTATGGAAGAAGAAGCAGATAAAACGATCAATGCTATACTTGACAGATTTATGAATCTTTGGAGGATTAAGGAAAAGGAATTCTATTTGATTCCGGGGCTTTCAGTACTCAATTTCCCCGATGAAGTCGATCAAATCAATCAATCGTTTGATCTTCTTACCGAAGGCGTCAGGAATTCTTCGGATAACAGAGGCAGGATAATGCATCTTGATGATATTCTTGACGAAAAAGAAAGACGTATCAATTCACTTGAAAAACGTCAGGAACTGCTCGAAAAACAGTATATGGAGACAGAAGACAAGATGAAGCAGGCAGTTAACGCCGACAGATCGAAGAGCCTCTTCCTTGCTCAGATGTCTCACGAGATAAGAACACCCATGACCGCCATTCTCGGAATGACGGAGCTTCTTTTACGTGATTCAAAAGACAAGAAAATCCTGGGTTATGCCAATGCGATTATGAATTCCGGAAGAAATCTTCTCGGAATCATCAATGATATTCTTGATTTCTCAAAGATCGAGTCGGGTAAGATGACCATCGTAAACGAAAAATATATGATGTCATCGGTAGTTTACGATCTTGTTATCGGAATTCTGCAGAGAGTTAAAGAAAAAAATCTTAATCTTCGTGTAAGATTCGATCCTACGCTGCCGATGTATCTTATCGGTGATGAAATACGGGTAAAGCAATTGACTTTCAACATACTTACCAATGCATGCAAATATACTCAAAAAGGTCAGATATTTTTTGAAATAAGGGGAAGAAGAGAAGGCTCCAAATATTCTCTTGTTATAAAGATTACAGATACCGGCATCGGAATACGAAAAGAGAATCTCACAAGGATTTTTGAGCGTTTTGAACGTTTTGATCCTGAAATCAATAAATCGATTGAAGGAACGGGGCTCGGTCTTGCCATCGTCAGACAGCTGATCGAACTTATGGGCGGAAATGTTCGTGTTGAGAGCGAATACGGTATCGGAAGTACCTTTACGGTTGTTATTCCTCAGGAAATATCCGATCCCACTCCTTCCGTTTTGATCGATAATAACGAAACCAAGAGAGTGGTTTATTGCTTCGAGAACATCTCGCTTGAAGAAGACATGCATGATGCCTGTGAATCGATTGCTGTCTTTCATAAATGCGTCAGCAGAGCGGAAAGCCTTGAGATGTTTGTTGAAGACGATTCATTTACAGACATTTTTGTTAATTCTTATGTGCTTAAAAAACTCGTTTCTTCCGGAAGCAAGTTGATCCTCGACAGAAGACTTACATGTGTACATGAATACGGCGAATATATTGAAGATTATGCGGGAAAGATACTTAAAATGCCGATATCTTCACTGAATCTCGGAGCTTTCTTTAACGGTACATATCTTGAGCCTACTGTTAATATCACAGAAGAAAAGAATTATATCGCGCCCGACGCAAAAATCCTTGTCGTTGATGACAATGCCGTAAACCTCAAGATATTCAGAAGCCTTTGTGAGCCGCATCAGTTTGTTATCGACTGCGTCGAAACCGGAGATGAATGTATCGAACGCACCATGATCAATGAATATGATGTTATATTCCTCGATCATATGATGCCACAGAAAGACGGTATCGATACATTGCGCGAAATATTATCAATGAAAAGAAATCTGTGCAAAGAGAAGCCTTTTGTTGCATTTACGGCCAATGCCATTTCCGGAATGAAAGAGATATTTACCAACGAAGGATTTGCCGATTTCCTTTCAAAGCCCATTGATCCTTCAAAGCTTGAGGAAATGCTCCTTACTTACATTCCGAAAGAGAAAATAAAATTCGGCGTTTTGAATAACAAGCATCAGACCGAGGATGTAACAGCAGAGGAAAACATCGAAGAAAAACTTATTGAAAAACTTGACGCGATAGGTATGGATACCGAATCGGCTCTTGAATATGCAGGCGGAAGCGTCGCTACATTGTCGGGAGTGCTTGATGTTTTTGTGAGTGACGGCAGAGAAAAAACCGAGCTTATGAAAAAGCAACTTTCGGAAGGCGATTATCCGGGCTTTACCACTCAGATTCATGCCGTTAAGAGCCTGACCAAGGGAATCGGACTCACGGACATATCCCAAAAAGCTTTAAATCTCGAACTTGCCGGCAAGAGCGGAGAATATTCGATCATTGATGAAAATGCGCTCGAAACGTTGAAAGAATACAGTGAAATCATTGATAAAGTTGATAAAGCTTTAAGAAGTGTCGATGGTAACAATTCGGGTCAAATCGAAAAGGATAAAAAAAGCATTGTTCGCGAAACAACATTTGAAGAAGCGTTACTTGCAATCAAATCACTTCTTTTGCAATTTGAGGAAACCGCTGCCCAACATTTTGTTGCAGATCTTCTCGGTGACGACTCGATAGATGAAAATGAAAAGAATCTGCTTCGTGAGATTGATAAGACACTTACTGTGTTTGATTATGACAAGGTTCAGCAAATGATTACGGAGGCGCTTGGAAACGAATGAAGATTTCGTCACTATTTATCAAAAACTTCAAAACAATAAAGGAATTGATTCTTGAGAATATTGAGAATGCAATGATCATTGTCGGTAAGAACAGTACGGGTAAAACGACCATACTTCATGCCATTCGTGCGGTTGCTGGGGAATATATAGTTCGCCCCGGTGATTTTAATGATTCCGATAGAAATATTGAAATTGCTGTTGATCTTGAGCTTTCGAATGATGATATCCTTATGTTTCATAAGACAGGCACTATTAGCAAATACAAGAATTTTGACAAATGGTACGAAGAATTCAAAAGGGTTCTTCCTTCTTTTGAGACAGTAAAGAAGGAGGTGTCTCATGATTATGAGAATTACTCGAAGATCACGCAACCCAATGAATACGGCGGAGTACTTAAATTTGTATTTGTTGTTGAACGAGATCTTAACGTACGCTATTACGACGGCTTCAGCAAGAATAACGAGAGCATCAGATACATTATTCCCAAGGTACATTTTATCGATGTCTCGAGAGATGTAAAAGGCATACAGAATGAAATTTTCTCGGCACAAACATCGGATATGCTCAGCACTTTGAAGCAAAGATCATGTATTCTCGATCCTGCGTGTCCGTGCATAAATTGCTTTAATTGCATACCCGATATCTTATCGAAGGATCCTGAAGCGATGACGATCGCGCAGACTTTTAAGCTTCTTGAATACAAGCTTATGAACGTCAATCTTGATGAATTTATGTACAATCTGAACAAGTATTATACAAGGAACAGCGGTAAACAGCAAAATTTCAGGTTCGTTCTTAACATCAATCCGGAGGAACTCTTAAGTCTCGGAACCGCCGTTATTAAATCAGATCGTTACGGTACGGATTCGGTCGATCACTTAAGTGCCGGAGGAAAAAGTATATATATTCTTTCCATGCTGGAAGCTTATCTGGATGATGCAAGAACCATGCCTTGCATTATCATGATAGAAGACCCTGAAATATACCTTCATCCGCAGTTGCAGAAAGAGGCCAGCGAGATTCTCTACCGACTTTCGAAAAAGAATCAGGTTATATTCTCAACTCATTCTCCGAACCTGATTTTTAATTTTACATCCAAGCAGATAAAGCAGGTTGTTCTTGATGACAATTGTTACACTACAGCGGTTGAAGATCCCGATATTGATGTAATCCTTGATGATCTTGGTTATTCGGCAAACGATTTCATGAACGTGAATTTTGTTTTTATCGTCGAAGGAAAGCAGGACAGCAACCGCCTTCCGTTGTTGCTTAAAAAATATTATTCCGAGGTATATGATGATGACGGACGGCTTCAGCGTATTTCGATAGTAACAACCAACAGTTGTACAAACATTAAAACTTATGCAAATCTCAAATATATCAACCAGCTTTATCTTAAGGATCAATTCCTTATGATCAGGGACAGTGACGGTAAGAAACCTGAAACCCTGGTCAAACAGCTGTGTTCATATTATTATTCACGATCTCAGGAAGATTCGGGAAACATCCCGAGAGTGCAGCCTCGAAACGTACTTGTTCTCAAATACTATTCGTTTGAGAATTATTTCCTTAACCCCAAGGTTATGGCTAAGATAGGCGTTATCAAGAACGAAGAAGAATTCTATAACATACTTCTTGAAAAATTCAAAGCATATCTGCATAAGCTTTCGAGTGTCAGGAGGATGAAAGAGATTACGGGTATTACGATCAAATCCAAGGAAGATATAAAACGTAATCTTGAGAAGATAAAAATATATGTGCGCGGTCATAATCTCTTTGATATTTTTTACGGAAAATACAAGGGAGAGAATGAAACAAAGATTCTTCAGGCATATATTGATGAGGCTCCGAGAAGTGATTTCCAGGATATCCTTGATTCAATCGATGATTTTGTGTTCTTTTCGAACCGTAAGGTGGAAGAAGAAAAGGATGACGATAAACCGCGCAGAGACAAGCACAAGAAGAAAAAACGCGTATAATCCGTAATTTGACAAAGAACATTAAAACTTATATAATTTCGAACGTTATATATTCTTAATTCAGAGGAGTGTGATTTGATTGGATCTGGATCCTGACGTCTTGGGTCAGTTGATAGCATTGTTTATTCTGCTTATTCTGTCGGCTTTTTTTTCGTCGGCGGAAACAGCCTTCACTTCGCTCAATAAACTTAGGATCAGAACTCAGGCTGAAGACGGTTCAAAAAGTGCGAAGTTTATCTACGGTATGATAGAAGATCCCTCAAGATTTTTGGGTACGGTACTTGTCGGGAACAATATCGTTAATATCGCGGCGTCTTCACTGACTACTGTGCTTGTCGACAGACATTTCGACTCCGAGTTCATTGGTTTGGGTGCCGGAATACTTACTCTTGTTGTGCTTATTTTCGGTGAGGTTATGCCTAAAACCGTCGCGGCAAACAAAGCCGAAAAGCTTTGCCGTGTATATGCTCCCGTTATAAAATTTCTGATGTTCGTGCTGTTCCCCATCGTGTTTATAGTTGAAAAAGTTGCTCATTTTTTCTTCTTTATATTTCGAGTAGATACACATAAAAAAGAGGTTACGATTACGGAAGATGAACTGCTTTCGATTGTTGACGTAAGCAACGAGGAGGGCGTTCTTGAGAATGATGAACGAGAGATGATCAATAATGTTGTTGATTTTGGAGACTCGTCAGCAAAGGATATCATGGTCACAACAGGTGACATGGTCTGTGTCTGTGATGACATACAATATGAAGCTTTTCTCGATGTTATTCGTGAACATATGTATTCGCGTATGCCGGTATATCACGAAACAATAGATAATATTACAGGTGTTGTCTGGGCAAAAGATATTCTTGTCAAATATAAACCGGGCGATCCTTTTGATATAACCAAGTACATGCGTGAAGCATATTTCACATACGAATTTAAGAACACGCGCGAGCTTATGGCAGACATGCGTGAAGAATATAAGTCGATGGCGATTGTTCTCGACGAATATGGTGCCACCGCAGGTTTGCTTACAATAGAGGACCTCATAGAGGAAATTGTCGGTGAGATCAGGGATGAATATGATACCGACGAACTCGATCCTATAGAAAAAATCTCCGAAAGAGTGTATATTGTTGAAGGCAAAACAGATTTCGATAAGATAAATGAAGTCGTTGGTCTTTCAATCGAGTCGGATGATTATGATTCGATTGCCGGACACGTGATTCATCTGATGAAGGACATCCCGGAATCGGAAGGCGAATCCGTGATTGATGAGGATGGGGTCGTTTTTACCGTTCTTGTGCTTGAAAAAAACACGATAGAAAAATTAATGATAGAACTTCCCGAAGGTTTTGAGCCTCACAAAACGGAAGAAAAAGAATAGTGTTCAGAGAAAACTTTAGTTTTTTTATGATGCATCGACAAATTATGTATTCCAAAAACCGACGATATGACACGTCGGTTTTTTCTTGACAAAAGTTTGATCACAGAAATCAGAAAGTTATACAATAATGATAAGGTCAATCTGTTAAACCTTTATTTAATTTTATATTGAATAATATACAAAACAATGATAAAATATTGACCGGATTCAGTATTTAACCAAATGGGGAATAAGCATAAAGAAGGTGATGCGTATGATCGAAGAAATGAGGGAACTTGTTGCCAAAAAGGCTTATAAGGAATTTAGAGAATACGCAATGGAAGAGAATGAAGCCGACATAGCTTCCGTTCTTGAAGAAATGCCGGAGGGGGAACTTCTTACATTCTTCAGGATTCTTCCCAAGGATAAGGCGGCTGATGTGTTCGCATATCTGCCCATCGATGTTCAGCAGCATATGATCGTCACGTTTACACTCGGTGAGGCTGCGGGAATCATCGAAAATCTTTCTTTCGATGATGCGGCAGATCTTATGGACGAAATGCCTGCGAATGTTGTCACAAGACTTCTTGCCAACACAAGTCCCGAAACGAGAAGTACGATCAATGCTCTTCTTAAATATCCCGACAGTTCTGCCGGCAGTCTTATGACGACGGAGTATGAGGGACTTAAAGAAGGGATGAAAGTCTCGCAAGCCATCGAAAAGATCAGAAAAGACGGGATCGATAAAGAAACCATTAATGTTTGTTATGTTCTCGATGCGGCCCGAAAGCTTAAAGGAACTGTTACACTCAGAAGTCTTTTACTTGCCAATCCCGATACTTTGGTCGGTGACATAATGACCGAACATGTCATTTCAGTTAATACACTTGATGACCAGGAGGATGTAGCCAGAGACTTCCAGCACTACGATTTCTCTGCAATGCCTGTTGTTGACAGCGAGCAGAGGCTTGTCGGAATCATTACTGTCGATGATATCGTCGACATCATGCAGCAGGAGGCCACAGAGGATATCGAAAAAATGGCAGCTATCCGTCCTACCGATATGCCTTATTCGAAAACCGGTGTGGTTGAGACCTACAAAAAAAGAATTCCTTGGCTTTTACTTCTCATGATTTCGGCTACATTTACCGGCATGATCATCGGATATTTCGAGGAAGCGCTTGATAAGATGATCGTGCTTTCCACATTCATACCCATGCTGATGGACACAGGCGGAAACGCCGGAAGTCAGGCTTCCGTTTCAATAATACGTGCGCTTTCGCTTGAGGAAATTGAATTCAGCGATCTTTTTAAAACGATCTGGAAGGAGATGCGGGTATCGTTACTCGTCGGGGCAACTCTTGCAGCGACGAATTTTGTGAAGCTTATTTTGATCGATCAGGTAAATATTCCGGTTGCTCTTGTTGTTTGCCTTACACTTGTCGTTACTGTGTTTGTAGCAAAAATTGTCGGATGTTCACTTCCTATGATCGCAAAAAAGATCGGATTTGACCCGGCGGTTATGGCCAGTCCTTTTATCACAACCATAGTAGATGCTCTTTCACTTGTTATATATTTTAATTTTGCAACACTTATTCTCGGATTGGCATAACGATCGATTGATTTACGTATCCGTTATTCAAAGGGAAATATCAGCAACATTAACCAGGAGGAACACATGTTAAGCCTTACACAATCAATTTCTGTAATCATAAAAAAAGCGTTTGCCGATGCCGGTTATGATGAGTCTTTCGGCCAGGTTACGATTTCAAATCGTCCCGATCTTTGTGAATTTCAATGTAACGGAGCACTTATGGCAGCAAAGCAATATCATAAAGCTCCCATGGCTATCGCTAACGAAGTTGCGGCAAAGATCAAGGAAGGGTTCTTTGAAATTGCAGAAGCTGCAGCTCCCGGTTTTATAAACCTGAAAATCAACAATGCGGCACTTTTAGACCATATGACAGGCATGTTCGGAGATGACAGATTCGGTTTCGAGGCTCAGGGTGCCGGAAAAAAAGTTATCATCGATTACGGTGGAGCAAATGTGGCCAAACCTCTTCATGTGGGACACCTTCGTCCCGCTATCATCGGAGAGAGTGTCAAAAGAATACTGTCCTTTGACGGCTATGATGCTATCGGTGATGTTCATCTGGGCGACTGGGGACTTCAGATAGGTCTCATCATTACTGAACTTAAGCGCAGACAGCCCGATCTTCCGTATTATGACGATTCGTTCACGGGAGAATATCCCAAGGAAGCGCCGTTTACCATTAGTGACCTCGAGGAAATTTATCCCTACGCAAGTAAATATTCAAAGACTGACGAAGCATACCGTGAGGAAGCAAAACATGCGACAAAGCTTCTTCAGGACGGTCACAGGGGATACAGAGCCATCTGGCAGCATATCCTCGATGTTTCGATTAACGATCTTAAAAAGAATTATGACAATCTTAATGTTCATTTCGAATTATGGAAAAAGGAAAGCGATGCCAACGTCTATATTCCGGAGATTATCGAAGATCTGAAGAAAAAAGGACTTGCAAAGATAGATGAAGGTGCTCTTGTTGTTGATGTTAAAGAAGAAACGGATCAAAAAGAGATGCCTCCCTGTATTCTTCAGAAATCCGACGGCGCTTATCTTTATGCATCAACCGATGTGGCAACGATTTTTGAGCGTAAAAAGCTTTTTGATCCCGCATGGATCATCTATGTTGTTGATAAACGCCAAGGTCTTCATTTTGACCAGGTTTTCAGAACATGCAGAAAGGGAGGAATCATCACCGATTCCACTAAACTGACATTCCTCGGTAACGGCACGATGAACGGAGAGGACGGACAGCCTTTTAAAACAAGAGACGGAGATGTTTTGAGGCTGGAGTTCCTTATAAAGAGTATCGTTGACAAAGTATCGGAGAGAATGGTCGATTCGGATATCCCGGATGATGAAAAAAAGAAGATCTGCGATATTGTAGGTCTTGCGGCTATTAAATACGGAGATCTGTCAAACCAGGCGACTAAGGATTATATTTTCGATATAAACAGATTTACGGCATTTGAAGGCAACACAGGTCCTTATATTCTTTATTCACTTGTCAGGATTAAATCGCTTCTTCAAAAGCTCGGAGTGGATGACAGCTTTGATTGTAAAGCAGCACTTGCCTCAAAGAAATGCGTTTCCGAATCGGAGAAGAAATTATGGCTTACACTTTCCGGATTTCATGATGCCGTAAGAAAAGCGGCAGACGAGATTGCGCCTCATAAGCTTTGTACTTTTATTTATGAGACGGCAGACCAGTTCAACAGTTTCTATCATGACAACAGGATCATTTCTCAGGAGGACACAGAAATCAGGAACAGGTGGATCGCGTTGCTGAAGCTTGTTCTCGGCGTCGTCGAAAAATGTGTTTATATGCTTGGCATTATTGTTCCGGACAGAATGTAAAGAGGAGACCAGATGTTTATCGGAAGGAAAGAAGAGCGAAAAAGCCTTGAATCGGTTTATGCGACCGACAGGAGCAATCTGCTTGTTCTCTATGGTAAAGAGGGAATAGGCAAAACTGCTCTTGCGCTTGAATTTGCCCAAAACAAAACAACTCTTTACGAACGATTCCTTCCGGCCGGAGACAAGGAGCATGAAAGTCTTGTAAACGAAACATTGGAAAAAATTAAAAACGGAGATTTCAGGTCTGAAGAAAAAACAGTGCTGATCCTTGATGAATTTCATCATATAGAATCCAAAAAGATCCTTTCTGACATTGTCTATATCATATCGAACGAAGATAAATGCGGAAGATTTATGATACTTATGCTTTCATCTTCGATCAATTATGTTGAGAACAGCATGATTCTTCTTGACAGGGATTTTGCTTCTTCAATCACCGGAATTGTTAAAATACAACCGATTTCTTTCGCGCAGATGGTTGAATGGTTTCCGAATCAGACCGTTGAGGAATGTATAATAATCAGGTCTATACTCGGAGGTATTCCCAAATATCTTCTGATGTGGGACAGATCGAAGGGAATACGCGAAAATATCATCAATCTGTTCCTTACCAGGCGCTCTCCCCTTATTGATGAACCCGAAGCGGTTCTCAGAAAAGAGCTACGCGAACTGAGTTCCTACAACACGATACTTATTTCGCTCGGACGCGGTCTTATAAAACTTAACGACCTGTTTCTTTCAACCGGATATTCGAGAGCCAAGATAAGCGTATATATTAAGAACCTTATCGAAATAGATGTGGTTGAAAAGCTTCTGTCGGCAAATGTTAAAAATGCAGAAAATACAATGAAGGGACTTTACAGAATAAGCGATTCACTTTTGAGTTTTTATTACGCGTTTGTCTATCCTAACATTACAAAGATCGAGCTTGGTAAAGGAAGCGAAATCTACGACGAGATAATTGCACCTTCTTTGAATTCATATTTGAGACCTTTTTTTGCCGATGTATGTCGTGAATATCTTGATCTTATGTCGCAATACGGTAAGCTTGATCACGAATACAGTCATTGGGAGACATGGTACGGAAAAAAAGGTACGATCGATATTGTGGGATATGACGAAAAGAACAATATGATATGCGGCCTTTGTTCGTTTGAAGACAATATGGCTACAATCCTTATGATGGCGGAACTTAAAGCGTTGACCGCCCAGGCGGGAATCAAGAAGTGTGTTTATTGTCTTTTCTCAAAAGATGGTTTTGATGCGGCAACAGAGGAGCTTGTTAAAACCGGAGAGGTTATAACGGCTTCGTTAAAGGATTTTTAATTGTATCAATATGAGTTGCTTATCCTCATTGACACATTTTTATATCATTGTTAAAATACTAAGAGCTCTCTGATGAGGTCCGATACATCAAATGCATCGGGTGGAGAAAACAGAGGCGGTGATTCCGCTTTTCTAAGAGAGGAAGGAGTTATGATGAAGAGATCACTTAAGGATTTACTCAGGGTTATGCTTGTATTTGGGGGACTTTGCCTTGTTTTTACGGTAAAGGCGCAGGCAGGAGTAGAGGAATATGAGTATCCTCATTATGTAGGTGTCGCTACAGCGACGGTTAATGTTCGTGAAGGCGCGGGAGTATCTTTTGACCAGGTGACTGATGCATCAGGCAAAAAGATTCAACTTTCGACCGGGGATGAAGTGGAAATTCTTGAAGAACGTAAAGCAGATGACGGAATCATTTGGTATCATATAGCATTTACTCAGAAGGGTGTAGATTATATCGGATTTTCAACGAGTTCTTATCTCGCTAAGGACAGTGACAGGATCATTACGCCTGCCCCCACGCCGACTCCCGTTATCGAGATTGAAGAGGAAGAAACGGTTCCTGTCAGCGATATAACCGACAACGAAGAGCCAAAGACCGATTCTAAGAAAGAAAAAGTTACAGATCCTTCCGAGACGGCTGAAACTGAAGCAGAAGATGAAGATGAAGGCGGAAGCGGTATAGGAACGATTCTTTTTGTTGTGATCATAGTTGCATGCATACTCTTTGGTTTCTGGGTTGCGCTCAATTACCTGATCAAGAAAAAGAAGGACGGACAGAATAATCCCGCATCTCGTAAGGCTGAAAAATTTAAGCAGATAAATATGCAGAAAAAAGATGCCGGCAAACGTGTTCCGCAGATCCGTCAGAGCGGACAGCGTCCCGCTGTTCCTCTCGAACCCCGAAGAGAGGTATATGTAAAGAGAAGGGAACCGGTTCAGGATAATTTTGTTCCCGTTGATGCACAGGAAATTGAGCAGGATAACGAGAGCAAGAAGAGTCTTCGTGAAAAAATCGAACAGCTCCAGGAACATGATCTTGTAAGACATGTGGTTTACGGAGAAGGAGAGGTTTGCGACAACTCGGATGTTAAGCTTCTTGAGGTTCGTTTCGGTAACGATATGCGTTTCTTAAAGAAAGATCAGCTTGTAAACAAGCGTGAGCTTGTAGTATATGACGAAGATGAACAGTCTATCGCAAGAAGGCGCAACAGAAGAGCAAACAAGAACAGAAATAATTGATCGGAGCATGTAAAAGATGAGTAATCTTTGGGGCGGCAGATTTACAGAAAATACCGACAGCGCGGTATATGATTTTAATGCTTCCATTTCGTTTGATAAGAGGATGTATCGTCAGGACATTACAGGCAGTATCGTTCATGCGCGTATGCTTGGTCGTTGCGGTATTATACCGCAGGAAGACAGCGATGCGATCGTTAAAGGTCTTGAAGGTATTTTGAATGATTTGGAATCGGGGATAATCTCCATTAATGAATCGATGGAAGATATCCACAGCTTTGTTGAATCCGAGCTTACTTCGCGAATCGGCGATGCAGGAAAAAAGCTTCATACGGGACGTAGCCGTAACGATCAGGTTGCTCTTGATGTCAAGCTTTTTGCGCGCGATTATATCGATTCGCTCGATTCTGTGATAAAAGAACTGCTTGTTACCCTTTGTTCAATAATGGAAAACAATCTCGAGACATTTATGCCCGGTTTTACTCATATGCAAAAAGCACAGCCCGTCACTCTTGCGCATCATCTCGGAGCTTATTTCGAGATGTTCAGACGTGACAGAAGCAGACTTTCCGATATAAGAAAAAGGCTGAATCTGTGCCCGCTCGGTTCAGGCGCGCTTGCCGGAACAACTTATCCGCTTGATCGTGAATTCGTCGCAAAAGAGTTGCAATTTAACGGAGCAACCGTCAACAGCATGGATTCAGTGTCGGATAGGGATCATATAATCGAACTGCTTTCTGCCCTTTCCGTTATAATGATGCATCTGTCGAGGTTTTCCGAAGAAATTATTATTTGGAACAGTAACGAATACAGATTTGTGGAGATTTCCGATGCCTATTCCACAGGAAGCAGCATAATGCCTCAGAAAAAGAATCCGGATATTGCTGAGCTTGTCCGAGGAAAAACAGGTCGTGTTTACGGAGCTCTTATGGGCTTACTCACAACGATGAAGGGGATTCCGCTGGCGTACAACAAGGATATGCAGGAAGATAAAGAACAGTTCTTTGATGCCGCAGACACCGTAATTAATTGTGTGACACTGTTTAACGGCATGCTTTCTACCATTAAATTCAACAAAAATATTATGGAAGAGAGTGCAAAGAAAGGATTTACAAACGCAACTGATGCAGCCGATTACCTTGTCCTTAAGAATATTCCGTTCCGGGACGCTCACAGGATTGTCGGCGAGCTTGTTCTTTTATGCATTGAGAAAGGCTGTGCGCTTGATGATCTTACACTAGAAGAATTCAAGAAATATTCTTCCGTTATTGATAAAGATATTTATGATGCGATCTCTATGAAAACATGTGTTATGAAACGTTGTACCGACGGTGCTCCGGGACCCGAAGCAATGAAGAAGGTCATCGCTCAATACAAGAATTATCTTTCGTGATACTTTTAAGTCGGATAGCCTGACCGGGGGAATCTTATGGAAAGAATGAACAATAACAAGAAAAATGACACACAGGTAATGATCCTGAAAAAACAATACACAATTTCGGGATTTGAAAGCAGTGAATATCTCCAGCGCCTTGCATATTTCATTAACAATAAATACGAAGAGGTTAAATCATTAGAGCTGTACAAGACGCTTGATATGGAGTCCAAGAACATTCTTCTTGCGATCAACCTTGCCGATGAATATCTTAAACTCAAAGGAAAAAACGAAAATACAAAAGCGGATTATGAACGTCAGGCCGATGAGATCGGTTCCTTAAGGCGCGAAATCCTTGATTACAGGACGAAGCTTGAAACAATCATAAAAGAACGAGACATGCTTAAAGAAAAGCTTGTCGAAGAGCAAAAAAAAGTTGTAAAGCTTGAGACTGAGCTTAATGTTCAAAAGAAGCAGAAATGATGCGGGGGTCATGATGACAGAACTACTTGCTCCGGCAGGATCGGTTGAAGCATTGAGATGTGCCATAAATGCCGGCTGTGATGCCGTATATATCGGCGGCAAGATGTTCGGTGCACGTGCTTATGCGGATAATCCCGACAGCGAAGAGCTTCTTGGTGCTATAGATCATTGTCATATTTTCGGTAAAAAAATCTATCTTACTGTCAATACACTTCTCAAAAACGAAGAATTAACGAACAATCTTTTTAATTTCCTCAAGCCCTGCTATGAAGAAGGACTTGACGGGGTTATCGTTTCGGACATCGGAGTCATGAAAGCGATTTCTTTATGGTTCCCGGGTCTTCCGATTCATGTCAGCACTCAGGCCTCGATAACAAGCGCAGAAGGTGCGATAGCGATCAGCAAACTGATAAAAGGGATCACAAGGGTGGTTCCTTCAAGAGAATTGTCCCTTTGCGAGATTCAACGACTTAAAAATGAAAGCGGTCTTGAAACTGAGGTGTTTGTTCACGGTGCGCTTTGTTATTCTTATTCTGGACAATGCCTTTTCAGTTCATTTGCCGGAGGCAGAAGTGGCAACAGAGGAAGATGCGCTCAACCTTGCAGGCTGAAGTACGATACGGGAGACAGATCATCATATATCCTTTCATGCAAAGACCTTTGTATGTTAAATAATATCGGTATGCTTTGCCGGGCCGGTGTTGATTCTTTTAAGATCGAAGGCAGGATGAAGTCGCCTGTTTATGTGGCATCTACGGTTTCGGTTTACAGAAAATACATCGATCTTTTTACGGAGTACGGAGATGATTATGAAGAATACCTTGAAAAACACAATAATGAAACAGAAAATGATATCTCACTTCTGAAAGAAATATATAACAGAGGCGGTTTTTCGGACGGTTTTCTTAAGAGTCATAATTCATCATCCATGATCTACGATATAAAACCTTCTCATACCGGTGTTTTGGTAGGATCCGTCAGAAAAGTGTCCGGAAGAGAAGCAGAAATAATATTTACGCAGTCTGTGAACGGCGGAGATGTGCTTGAAATAAGAGACGACTCCGGTAATTCCGTTTATGAATTCACGATCGGAAAAGTAACGGCTTCCGAATTAAATATAAAGGCTTTATATAAGATTCTTGTTTCAAAGGGTTCAAAAGCCGCAGTCGGAATGAGTGTTTACAGAACAAGGAATGAGCTTGTCATTGAGAAAATAACCGACCAATATATAAATACAAACATTAAGAGGACAGTGAATCTGAAATTTGTTTCAAAAGCGGGGTCACCCATGATACTCACGGCTTCATGCGGTGAAACCGGTGTTTCGGTGAACGGGCAGATTCCCGAGCCGGCTCAAAGTGCCGAAGCAGACGCCTTAAATATTGCAAAGCATCTCAAAAAATCGGGAGACAATCCTTTTGTATCAAATAATCCCGAAGTATCGACAGAAAAAGGTCTTTTTATACGTGTAAGCGATATTAACAACATGCGTCGGGACATTTATTCTCTTCTGTATGATGCGATAATTGACAAAGAAAAAAGAATCTGTCCCTCGGAAATGATAATTAAATACTGCGGCGCGCCCGATGATAATACAAAACATTATACGAGTGTTCTTGTCGGTAACAAAGAACAGTTTACAGCTGTTGCGACCGGGACTACCGTTAAAAGGATTTACCTTCCATTCAACGATATACGCCATATTATAGAA
>JAEEIH010000097.1 GCA_016281275.1 Lachnospiraceae bacterium
AGTTGTGGCAGAAGTACTCATCGCGCTTGACGTTACTCTTAAGGATCGAGGAGATATCCCTCAGGATCCTCGAGATCTCGTCCTCCCCGAAAAAGTCACGCAGGTACTCGTACCTTGCGATACCCATGAGGACAAATGCGTACTGTCCGGAATTACTCTTTGTAAGTGTCTGATTGACTCCCTTGCGGAAGTAGTTGATGTTCATGGTTCCCGCAAACTCATCGTAGTAAGCGAGGTTGTACATCCTGTTACGCGACAGCGTCTCGAAGAATCCGTAGACGCCGAGTCCGATCGCACCGGCAAGAGCGATGGCAAAGAGGATGATCGCTGTGGTCGAGTTTGAATCAACGCTTTCGTTGCTGTAGAACTCGAAGAGCTTATCCTCGTTCATGACCATCATGACGCCCCACTCGCCTGTTCCAGAAACACCTTGGTAGGCAATGTAATAAGGTCCGTCACCGAAAATATCAACCGTAAGATTTTCGTCCACTCTGAGGAAGAGTCCTCTTCCCTGTCTGATGACAGATTCGAACTGAGCTCTCGAATCAGAGTTCTTTTCAAACATGTCAAGGATGGTCTTAAGCTTTGATGTGTCCGTTCCAGCCGTAACACTGATGACCGCACCGCTTCTGTCAAGTAACAGAATAACCTCACGTCCGCGGTAATTACTTATGGTAAGGTTTCCCTCAACAACATTATCCGAAAGCTTTGCTCGAAGGACTCCGCTGAATCCGTCCGTTCCCGGAACCGGAACCGTTACCATGTATGCTTCATCTTCTTCGGAAAGGTACCCCGATCGTGTTACGGTACTGTCACCGATAAGACCTCTTGTGTAGTAAGGATCAAATGAAATGTCGTAGGTGGTTCCTTCGGAATTAACGGCTTTGCCATCCTTTCCGACATAAGAAACATCTTCGTAACCACCCTTTTCCTTGACCTGTGCCAGAAGTGCCTTAACGGTTTCCTTGTCCGGCTTCGCCCCAAGGGTGCTCACGGTACTTGCCGCACCCTCAAGGTTTCTGATAACGCCTTGTGTATAAACCTGCATTTTTGCGGCGAGATTCTGGTCATTGATCTCGAATTCCCTTCCGGCTTCCTCGACCCTCATCAGCCCCTCATTACTGCTTAAGAAGGAATACCCCACGGCGACGCCCGCAAGCATCAAAGCGGTCACCACCGCCAGGATTACGTATCTGCGTTTCATCCCTTTCCTTCCTTTCTCTTTTTATAGATCATCGCTCCCGAAAGACCTCCCGCAAGGAGTATCGCGATAATTACAGCGATAAAGCCCTTGTAGTCGTGAGTGGTCTTCGATTCACTCTCACCCGTACTGAATCCATGCGCTGTATTCAAGAACATTCCGTTCTTCTTAAGCCTTTCTTCAATGGACTTATCCTCGGGATTCGAGCCGCTGAGAAGCTCATCCATTTCAAACAGTTCATACTCACCCGTCTCGGGGTTGTAAACTGGTACAAACTGCATGGTCGAAGGATCGACCGTATTTTCCGCCGGATTCCCGATCAAATCGATGATTCCAAGCTCAGATGCAATTGCCTCGTTGTCCGACCGGGTATTAAGTTCAAGCTGTTCATCTGTCTTGACTGTAATACCCTCCTCGCCTCTGAGGATTGCCTTATATGCTTCACGTACCGCATCATCTGCCGAGATTGACGGAATCATATCATATTTCTTTTGTGCCGCTTCAGCAAGAGCTTTGATCACCTCTGTCTCGCTGATACCGATATCCGCAACAATCTGTTCAACCGACAACGAACCGTCTTCGATCAGTTCTTCGATCGAGCTTTCCACATCTGCACTTACCGTTGATGTGCTGCCCGCAAGTGTGACAAGCGATCCGGTATTACCGTTACCCTCTCCGTTGGTGGGAGCTGAAAGTTCACCCTCAACAGCGTAAGCTCCGGCGTCCTCGCCGCTTGACCCTGACGTTCCCGAAATCGTGTTGCCTGTCTGTACAGCAGACTCTTCTCCCGATCCGCCGGCTTCGGTAGGTGTATCGCTTCCGTTCGTACCCTCGATCTGTCCTGCCTGAGCCTCACCGGATGAGCCGGTTCCGATCTCCGTACCCTCGGGTATGAGATCACCGTCAACAACATTTTCATCAACTTCCTGCTGTTCTCCCGGTTCTGAGTTCTCGGGATTACCGAGTGCTTCATCAATGTTACCGATGAACTCTCCGTCTGCTGCCTCAGTTCCGACCGCAGTTGCAAGCCCGTCAACCGCAATACCCGGATCCGTGACGGTTCCGCCCGGTTCTCCTCCGAGAACGCTTCCATCGACGTACTCACCGTCAACGATTGCCGAAACAGCACCGAGTCCTCTGTCAACAGGTGAAGCCACTATTCCGTTCAAATCGACAGCGCCGCTGTTGATCGAATTAATAAGCTCTTTCGCCAACGAGAAACTGATCGCGCTGTTGTTGCTGACTGCATCTCCTCCGCCTCCGGCCGTTCCCTGAGGTGCCTCAAGGTTAAGGAGAATCTCACCGGTCACGAAGTTGAATGCGCACAATCCGCCGCTAGCATATCTTACGATACAGTAAGGAACACGAATATCGTTCGAATTGCTCATCTGGTATATTCCTTCGGTACTGATTCCCTCGGGAACCTTAAATGCACCGTCAAGAAGTACCGTAAGTTTTCTGTCGGTACCGAGCGACGCAAAATAGGTATTATCGAGGTCGCTCCAGAGTATCACGTTCCCGGCCTTAACACCTTCGTCGGACCGTATGCTCTGCAGACTCTTACCGTCGGTGTAGAACAGGAATTCGTCACGAACCGCCTGTTCACCCGTAGAAAGATTCTCGGTTACCGAGTAAGTAGCATACGTTTCAATACGGTATCCGCCGAACTCTCCTCCGACAAGAGGAGCGGGAGTTCTGTCATCACCCTGAGATGTTCCTCTCTCATTAGCCGCAGTCGCCGCACCCGTTTCGATATCGATAATACTTCCGTCACGTTCAAGTGCTTTTCCGCCATACAGGTTGACAAAGTCACCATACCTTGTGGGTAGCGAACTCGATCCCGATCCGCGCACAATACCGTCGCCCGTGATGTAGCAATATGTTCCGCCAACCGCCGAAACATAGTTTGCAAGGTCAGCTCCGCTCGAAGTGTAAACAGTTCCGCCGTCAACTCCCTCAACAAAGAGCGTTACCTCGTCCTTGTAGTCGAACGTGAAGGAAATCGTTCTCCTGTCAACAACTCCGCTCTTAACGACTCCGCCAAGCGACAGCGACCATGTGTAATTCGGATCGATGCGACTGAAGTCTATCGAGACCGTATCTACACCACTGCTGTATACCGTAGCCTTCGGTATGCCGGAAAGATCCGTTTCCGAACCGGCAGCGTTGATACTACCGCTTGCTGAATCTTTCTGAACATCCGGTATGTCAAGGTACATCGGATTTCCCTTAAACATAGTCTCATTGGCACATCTGATATTATCCGCCGTATTTTCGTACTGAATTGAACCCGCCAGCGTATAATACGGAAGCTTTCCTTCGCTTAACTTATCGTACTTGATCCTCTTTTCCAGGAATTGCGCATACGTGTAAGTTTTTGCTGTGATCTGCGCCGAGGTTATCTCAACCCTTGCCGGCCATTCGATACCCGTGTACGTTGATCCATTTGCCAGATCGCTTCGAGTGACAAGTTTGAGTATAGGATAACCTTCATCTTTTTCATTGGTCAAATCATAGTACTGCTGCGCATTTTGTTTAAGCGAAGTGACTTTAGAGATCTTACCCGTCACTCCGGGACTGTAGTCCTTTGTATTAACCGGAACATCTTCCGGTTTGGAACCTCCGATTGTATATCTGAGTTCCGAATTCTGATGAACCGCACCGGTCTTGTATGAATTGGTTTTGCCGGATACATTCGGTTTGACAACCAACTTTCCTGTACTGCCGTCACCGTCCCAGACAACAACCTGTCCGAGCATCATCCATCCGACATCCGTCTTGTTTGTGTAGAATCCCTGATCGTAGGCACCTACGATTCCTCCGGCATTCTTTCTCGCCACAACCGTTGCAGCGCTTAGAATGTATTTCATCTGTGCCTGCTCGGTCGCCGTGCCGGAACCCATGTAAACACGTCCGGCAATTCCGCCTGCCATCTCACCCGTACTGGACGTCTTGTTATTTCTCGCCACGGACGAGGATGTGTAGGTCTGTCCGGCGAGTTTCGCGGTTGTACCAAACATCCTCGCTTCGACATATGTGTTACCGTCAACCTCAATGTATTGGTAATTATCTCGCCAGATTTCTCCGACAGCACCGCCGACCTTCGATCCGCCGATAACGGTACAGTTCTTGACCATGGCACTCTGAATGCCGTATGCTGTAGAATACCCACCGTCACGACCTCCGGTCGATCTTCCTGTGATACCGCCGACATAAAAATCTCTGGGAGCGTAAATAACGCAGTTTTCAGCAGCAACCGATCTCATACCGAGGTTATAACCCGAAATTCCGCCGATATAGCTGAGCGTGGCCGGCTCTTCCGGATAATGAACATTGTACTGGTTAAAACGCGAGATCATTTCGGATACTATTCCGTCGTTTATGGCAGTACTAGTCTTATATTTGTTTATCTTACCTTTTGCATCGTTCTTGGCATCGTTTCGTACTACCTCCTGACTGCTGTTCTGCATCATTGTCGACAACTTATTCATTGTCTTTCCGGCACGCCCGCAATCCCATTCATCAAATCCGAACCTGTTAACATCTCCACCGTTATATGACGTCATACCCCACGTTACTTCGTTCCAGAATGTATCGTCGGTATCATCACAAAGAGCCAGAATACGACCTCTCTTCCAGTTAAAGAATTCTCCGTTCGCGTGCGCCTGCTCATAATCATGATTAGTTTTTCTGTTTGCCGAGGAGTCATTGTTATTCCCCGTAGCTGCAGTGACGTACTCACGAACCCATTTGTATTCCTTGCCAACATCATTTGCGAGCTTCTTATAATTTGAGCCGGACAGACCGCCAAACCTGTCATCCAACAGCTTTCTGTAATAGTCGGTAGCATTAGGATCATCCGAACCCACTCTGTAGAAGATGGAAGGCCAAGGATCATCATATCTTCCGAGACGTTCTCCTTCAATCTTTTCGCTTATATTTGAAACAAACACGTTGGTAGCCTTGCTGTCAACAGCGCTGTATCCGCCGACAACACCACCGGTGTAATCATCGCCGAACACCCATGTATTCTCAACATCGGTTTTCCAGACACCTCCCAGTCCGACAGCACCACCGATGAAATCCCAACCGGCTCCACTGGTTGTCTGATTCGTTCCGTTATGCCATGCCATGATCATCCCGTTTTTAACCCAGGAGCGGATGCTGTCATCCGTTGTTCCGTCGTCCAGATCATTCTGGATTTCAGGATTTCCTTCTCCGAGCGATATCGAAAGGCCAAGTCTTTTGGAATTTCCGGAGCTGTTAACATATCTGTATCCGTCACCGTCCCAGCCACCTATATAGCCGCGACCCATAAGACCACCGGAATAAGCTCCGCCGATCACAAATACTCTGTCGACATGAAGTTTCGCTACACGTTGCATGGTACCGCGATCAAATGCCGCTCCGACAAGTCCCCCGTTATATGAGCTGTTAGATCTGCTGATAACAGCAATGTCCTCACCGCTGATATCCCACAGATAGCAGCCGCCGACCTGCTTACCGACAACGCCGCCGAGATACGCGCCCGCTGCATCTACATAAACACGTTTTGCATTCACGCCATTTACACCGGCAAATTTGCCAAGAAATGCGACGTAGCCCGCACGGTTCGAATAATTACTTATATACGTGCCGTTTGTCCTCATTTGGACAATATTGACATCCTCAAGTTTGATGTTCGTACTCACGCCGTAGGCAAGACCGATCGGCGCAATATTGGCCGACTTGAAGGCAAGAATATCTACGTTCTTAAACGAAACATGGTCAATATCACCGTTAACTACACCGATAATGTTTGTTTTATTAGATACCTTTCCTCCTGCAACCGCTCCTTTGTAGGTCTGCGATACAGTACAGTTTTCGAAATTGATTCCGTAAATCTTGCCGGTCGCCTGTTCAATCAGACAATTGCTGTTGCCCGTACTCAGCTCATCATCGTACAGGAACAGGTTTTTGATCGTAACGGAATAATCAGGATTATAAGTACCTGTCATTGTGTTGAGATCAATTCCGCATTCTAACACGTGGTTTCCGCTGATTCCAATCAGATGATTGATCTTAACACGCGATGCCGCCCAGTTCACATTGTTCTCAAAATTAAGCACTCCGTTCTCGGGAGCCAGCCTTACATTGAAGCCTCTGTCGCCGTAAGCCCCTTCCGATCCGTCCTGGCTCATAAAGCGGTTCCAGTCAGACACGGTTCTTATGGTTACCCATCTTGATTTGAGACCGATATCCCTGTAAACATCCTTGACCTTATGTTCGTAAAGACCGGCAACGATAGCACCCCCGCTCACAACAGGCCTGTCATAATAAATCTTTGTAAGGAAGAACTTATCCTTTGCATACGGGATATTCTCTCCACCAAAGTTTTCAAAAATTTTTAAGCTTCCTCGTATTTCTGTTTGGGTGGCCGATGTTTTTTGTATGGTGATCATATCTTGCTGTTGTTCATCTTTACCCCAAACGCAACCCTCAAATCCGGCTCCGGTGATGTTGATACCTTCGTCATGATCAACCTTTATAAGGACTTCAGGTACAAAATTCGTATCTCCGTTATCTGTTTGACCTCCATTATCTCCATCAAGATAATGGGCATAAGTCACCTCTACCTCGTCTTTTTGAAGAGAGAATCCCTTCTGACCGGGGATTTCGATTCTGTTGCCGTAGATATCGGTCACATCATCGGTGTAATAAAGTTTGGGCATGATACCTTTGCTCAGATCGTCCTGGTCAATGATAAAGTTATCCCTCCAACCGAGGATCGGGCGGATCAGAGCGTCCTTATAACCGTAGGAATCAGAACTTGTCAGAGTCGCATAATCGATACTCTTAAAGTGTGATTCTCTCTTTTCCTCCGTTTCCTGCGCGGTGTCAGCTTTAAACCTGGAGGTGGTTATATAGTCTTCTCCGTCCATCTGATAAGAAGAATAAATGTAATTATGCTTTCCGAAACGTTTTCCGCTGAGACCCTTGTCATAATCCGCTGCCGTCGCCGAAGTGTAGAATCCTACGATTGGATTGAGAGTCTTGACATCTACACCGTTACTCTTTGAAACGATCGCACCGAAATTAACACCGTATGCCCAATCGGTTCCGGAGACTTTGGAAGTATATCCTATAACACCGCCGACATTGTTGGCCATTGTTATGATTTCAACATCCTCATAGAAGTTGCTGAGGAAATACTCACTGGTGTAGAGTGTCTGCTTGCTTGTATTGTTGACATCATTCATACTCTGAACGGATCCGATGAGTCCTCCGACATTGGAGAAGTTTGTCTCAATTCTTCCGTGAACAACATATACATTCTCAATCTCAATACCCTGAACTGTATATCCGACAAGACCGCCTACACCGTAGACATCGCCCGCCTGTTCAGCCATGATCGTGATTCCGTCCACAAAGCAGTTATGGATCTGAAGTCCGAGATCGTTATGTCCGCAGATTCCGCCCACCGAAGCTGCCGTTGCGTTTTCAACAGGCATGCCCGTAGTAAGGACTGCATCCTGTACGGAGCAGTTCTTTATCTCGTTCTCGTAGAAGTTTCTCGCAAGAAGAACACCACCATACTGCGTTACGTTCTCAAATTTTGCACCGCGTACATGCACGTTCTCAATGCTGCCGCCAAGTCTTAAGACCGCAACGACACCCATGTACGTAGCTGTCGATTTCTGTGCACCGTATGCTTCCGTATTCGGGGTATGGATATTTTCAATGTAAAGGTTTCTTATCGGTCCCGCTACTTTTCCGAAGAGGAATCCCGTATTTCCGACGTCGATGTTCCTGAGAGTCTTGTTATTGCCCTCAAACTGACCTTTAAAGCAGTTTTTATTGTCATCAGTTTTGTATACAGTATCCAGATCTCCGTTGGTCTTTCTAAGCCCAAGTGCATAATCCTTTGCATCATAACCCGAAAAGTCTATATCACGCCCAAGCTTATAGTTCTGATCAAGACCGTCCGACATGTTCCTGAAGTCCTGAATCGTATATATCAGACCAAAAAACTCTGCATCGACGTCAACGGTCTTTTCGTGCATGTTTCCGTTTTGCCTACCGCTTCCGTTACGATTTGAGAACGTGAATCCCGTCAATTTGTATCCCGTATAGAACTTCACGGGATCGGAAAGCTCAACTCTTACATAATAAAACTTTCCTTCATTCCACTGTGTAATAATTGTTGTCTTAAGGTAATCGATCGTAATATCCCTGACAAGGAAACCGTTGGGGTTGTAGAATGTGATCGTTGCCAATGCCGAGGTATCTTCTTGCTGGTAAACATTGGCGGCAAGAACCGAAATCTCGAATGAAGACTGGCTGAGTGGTGGCAACTTGACCATGGGCTGGTCCGGCATGTTTTCACTCATAACAACATGCGGGAAGCATGACCTCGTAAGCATCTCGTAATCCCACTGATTCGGACTTGTAGAGCCCGATTCATTAAACAGGACTTCATACCAGTTGTGATCGTAAAGCAGTTCTTTGCGTATGTCGGTCGAATCGATGGAAAACTTGTCCACATCTACACAAACGCCGTACCCGAGTCCCATGTCATAGTGGTAAACGTTTGCGGAATGACCGTATGTGTTTGCACCTTCAATAAAATTAAGCGAAGCGGGTGACCAATTGTTTTTGGCCACAAAGACGCTGGGTGTTACATTCTCCTTGTAGTAATACACCCTCGATGCAGAAAACGAATTCCTTACAAGACCTTCGTTTCGACCGCAGATCGAAGCACCTCTCTTATACCTTGTGTTGCCGTCGTTGCTGCGGAGATACATATCTATATTGGTAAAGACGTTTTCTATGATACCATCTCGATTGATACGGCAAAGGCCACCCGTAATATAGTTCTGTGTGTACGTTGACTTAGCCGTAACTTCCGTAGTGATGACCTTTTTTATGTCATCTAGTTTTACAAGCATATAAATGGCAGGGTAGCCTCCGTTCTGATCCACCGTTATATCATTTGCGTATACCGTCGGATTACCGTTTTCGTACTCCTCACCTTCAACAGCAGTTGCACAGCAGTATCCGTTTCTGAGCTTTCCGTAGTTAAGCCAAACCGCAAGACTTACTCCATCGGCGCCATAGAACCAGATATCTTTTTTGAGTTCGATCGAGAAGTTCTCAATTATTCCCGTAGGATAATTTTGATAAGCTATAAGACCATCCACATAACTCGATGACTTAAGGATCTTATCGGATAATCCGTTGTTATAAATGACCTGGATCCCGTTTACCAACCCGTAATTGTAGTAAAGCAATCCATACATGTTTAAATAATTATGATTACCGCCATTGCCTTTTTCATAAACAATATTTCTAAGCTCACCGTATGCCCCGAGCGTATGAATCAGGTATGAACCGGCAAGATGCGTGAGTTTATGACCGTTAAAATCGATAACTCCGTCAAACTGAGTTGTAGTATAAATATTTGTCTTGCTCGTCGTTATATCGTTCATGACTATATAACTGTCAGAGGGGTGGCAGTACGCATCAATAAGATCGTCTTCATTTTCGATACTGTGGATCATACGATCGGAAGTAAAGCCCGAAGTACCCAGACGGATGCTATAGTTGTTGATCATTACCCACAGTTCCATCCTATAGTACTTATCCTTGTTAACAAGTATTCCGAAATCCGTATTGATGGTATTGGCCGTTCCGTAAAAGGTTTTTTCACCAAGATCGGGAGTTCCTTTTCCGCTTGTCTCATCCCACTGTTCTCTTGTGTACATCTTGAGGTTACAATTGTCACCGACACCGCTGTAATTGTCGATCTCGTTCCATGCGTGAACACGCTCGGAAATAAGAGTGTAGCCGAGATCTTCGGAAGTCGCTTCACCTTCTTTTTCGTAAACACGGATTATGTAACTCGAAATGCTTCCGTTACTGAGCTGACCGAATTCGTCCTCAATAACGGCATTTATATTTGCTGTATAGGCATTCTCTCCAAATTTATGGAATGAGAAGCCGACCAAAGGATAAACTCCCTTGGAATCGCCAGATGTAACACCGTTTATAGCAACAGCTTTAATATAAAGTGTCGTGTTTCCTGTCAGTTTTCTGGTAAGTCTGATGTAATTACTTGTCCAATAACCTCTGTTTAAGGCAGTTGCAGATCCTGACCCGTACGAAACCCTTACTTCGGCATTCTTATCAACCACCGAAATAAGGTCAGAATATCCCGAATCACTGTAAACTTCGTACCTCGTATACTTGTTGTAAATAGGTCTGATACAAGGTTCAATTATGGTATATTCATCATCTCCGAGATTGACCTCCACTTTATATCTGGCCTCAAGATAGCCGCCATTGTTGGCATATTGCTTTCCGTTGGTCTTGGTCTGATACGTAAGATTTGAGATTGCGATATTGGCAAAATTGCCCGTGGCAGTCGTACGGCCCTGAAGTGTCTTTATATTGGTCTTTGCCGAATCCACAAAAACGCGCACTTCATCAGCAAGGTCGTATGCATCGTTGATACCGAGAAGCGAAATGTTCGCTTTGATCGACTCACGAGTGATAACCTTAAGCGTTTCGGTGTTATCATTGACAAAGATCTCCCTGTTGATCTCAGCGGAAGATTTAGTCCATCCCTTGTTGTAACCGGTTGCCTTAAACGTAAGATAATGCCATTCATTGGTCGTCAGGCTTCCGAAACGAACCTCTTCAAAACTCTGATCCGGTCCCTTAAAGGTTCTTGAACCCATGATCTGACCAAGTGAATCAGTCAACACCATTTCTACCGGATATTCACTGATCGCACCGTCAGGATCGACGATCTTCAATCCGAAGAATGAGATAAAGCTCGCACCTGCATAGTACGCATCCATCGAAACGATAGCCTTCTTTTTGTACGTCCTGAAGGTACTCATGGTAAGCAGGGTACGCGCGATCCTGTCTGTCTTCATGTTTGTCGTTGCATAACCTTCGGCATCGATCCGGTACATGGTGTCAGTCTTTAACCCCGTTATCGCAATACGGAGTTCTTTAGCGTATTTATATGTGATGGCGCTGCCCGAAGCCGACTCTGATTCGTTGACGCGCCTTCTGAGTTCATTTAAGTCAACCTGATACTGTCCTTCTTCCACTTCTGTATTGAAAAACAGATTTCCTGTTGTATAACCCTTACTCCGGCCGGCAAGAAGACTATCATATTCCACCAAACGAACCCTTGCGCGCTCATCTTCCGCTTCCTGCCTGAGAAGTGCGTTGGCTTCGTTCTCCAGTGTTTTAACAAGATCCTCGAATGCAGCTATATCAGCCTGATACTGCTCATATTCCGGAGTATCCTCGCCATAATTACCGGTCGAGATTGCAGCGTTCGCATCGTTAAATCTCTCTTTGTAAGCACTGTATGTGAGGGGGTTACCATCCTCGTCATACTGAGCCTCCGCATCCCTGCCCGCCGTTTTCTCAAGCCCGCCGAGCAGTTCATTATATCTGTTGGTATTGTTTATAATATTGTTATATGCAATCTGTGCAAGTCTTGAAGCTTCATTTTCATATTCTTCCAGCTTGTCGGGACGTTCATGAGATACCACGGATGTCGCATCGACAAGGTCCGTACTTTCTCTGTCAACGATTGCGAAGGATATCTTCGCATCCGTATCCTTGATATATTCACCGGTTTCTTCACCGTTTTCATCCTTTTTATTGTATGACAAACCAAGCTCTATCCTGTCGAGGAGCTTAACAAGGAGATCATCAGTCCTTTCTCCGATGGAAAGGGTCATGTAAAGTGTTCCCTCTTCAAGGTTCTCGTTCTCGGCAGGGATCCTGTTATCGAGGAAAAGATTGCCGAGAGATGCAAGGGATGCAGTCGTAAATTTGTTTGAACCAAAGATTTCATGACTCCATCTCTTGTTCTCGTAATCTTCGTCACTCTCGCATTCCTCACGGTCAACCCTGTAAATATCGCAATCACCGTAGACATCAAGCCTGTAGATACTTTGAGCCGAGAGGTCCGTGAATTTGATCAGGATCTCCACAAACTGTTCCGCCGCACCCTGAACCGCCGTGGGGTCATAGAGTCCGTCAAGCAACACAGCAGGGAACACGTGCTCTGTATCTGTTTCCTCGTCATCAAACACAGGAGTACCGCCGGCATTTGTATTAAGATACTGTACCGTTGTCTGCACCACTGCATCTTCTATATCAGGATCACTTATATCACACACCCTGAATTTTACATTATTTCTTAATTGCGCATTACCGGGGTTTGATATTCTTACCGCTACGGTATAATCAAAGATCCTGTTATTACGAACCGTAAAGGATGCCTTTGGTATTACGGAACACGTCTTAAAACTTCCCTTGTACTCGGTGGTCTTTGTTCCGTCCGCAAGTTCGAAAAGAAGCGATCCTCCCGTTCTGTCCGTAGCACGAATTGTGTACTCATATTCGGAATTCGAGCGGAACACTTTTGCACTCTTGTAATCGGGGTTAATCACACCATTCCTGAGATTTCTGAGGTCAGAGGAACCCAGTGTGAATTTTCTGACATCTTTATCGTCATTCTTATTGATCGCCTCGATCTCAACTCTGCCCAGGAACTCAAGAGATTCTATGTATCTGGGGGTCTCGAGCTGCGCATTCTCGTAAGCTATGCCGATGTGCAGGTTAAGGAGATGGAAAAAGTCCGGTTCTCTCTGTCCTTTTTCCGCCTTCAGATCAAGTGCGTCAAGCTTGCTTCTGTCCAAAGTGGTATAAACAGTGCCGTATTCAAGAACCTTTTTCTCCTTGGCCTCACCGAATTCATTCAGATAATGAAGTATGATCTCTATTGTATACCCGGTTTCCGGCTTGAAAGGAGCCGAAAGGCGAACCGGTCCTCCGGACATCACAGATTTTGCCAAAACAAGCTTATCGGTATCAGCTTCTTTTACGTTGAACATAACACCGGA
>JAEEIH010000001.1 GCA_016281275.1 Lachnospiraceae bacterium
ATAAAAGATCACCACCTTTACTGAAAAAGAACAGCAGCATTGACTGTCATCCTGTGACTATATAAGTTGGCTTATACCAATGCTAAGAGTCCGGGCTCAATGTCCCACTTGTTTGTGCTTGAAAGGATGACGACACATATAAACATACGGGGTCGAAACAAAAGCTTCGCCACTTCTCCTCTCGTGTTCTGTAGTGTACCGCTGTTCCTATATACAGTATCGGCTAATTAGAGAAAAAAGTGGAGGGCAGAGACAATTTTCATGACCTTGTTTGTGCCTGAGCGAAGCGAAAGGAATGGTAAAAAACATGAAGAATCCGATCGATCCGCGTGGCGGGCTGCCTACGCATGATGAATTGAATAAGTTGATTTTGGGAGCCTTGCAAACAGGCGGAGATCTTTATGGTGGGTTGATGAAGCTTAAGCTTCCGCATGATGATATGCCACTCGCTGTAAAGGATATTTTGAATCCGGATACTTTCGGTGCGGAGAGGTTGTTCCTTGAGTATTTTGTAAATGATGACATGGAAGCGGATTTCCCTCTTATCGCCAATGATTTCCTCGTACACGAATTCGCTAATCTCTCGAAGTATGATGACGTTGAATACCTGAATCATGATACCGGTGCTTGTTGGCCGGATCGTATGCTGACTCGCTTTGTTCTCTCGTTGATGCTTAATGCCGTCAACGGCGGAAGTGAGTATACGAAGTCGCTGTTTCTGTATTTATATAAGACTTATTACAAGAAGGAATACAAAGCATTAAAGAGATTCAGCACGATATCTGCAAGTGAGGTGATAGCTCTTGCCGAGCCGGATAACGGGGCCGAATATTTAATCTATGGTAATATTGCAAGGATACTTTGCATATCAAAAATGTTCGGGATCACGATCAATCCAGATTGCGGTCATATCTACGTCGCGCTCAACAAAATGAGCGACAGCCTTGACGCGGAGGATCGTTATTCTTTTGATATATCCGACGATGACCTGCATAAGAACTCGACGAAAGAGATTGAGGAAAGGTTTGACGAAAAGAAGCTTTATTCTATCGACTGGAAGATGTCCAAATTTCTGGGAAATGTTTTGAAGTGGCTTGGATATACCCCGGATTATGTTGATTGTTGTGACGATAACGAATTTGGTCTTCAGCGGCGTTATGCCATCACGCTCTCAATCCTTAAAAAGACTTTTCCGAAAAAGGAGTTCAGCGCCGAAGAGATAGCCTTATATGGAACCATTCTTCATACGGCGAGTGCGCTCACCTGCAACGCGGACAAATTGGCTGAGATAATAAAGACGTTGGCTTACGGAGAGGCCGGAACCGATTACTATGAGAATTTTCCTGCAATGTTCAAGGCAGAAGAAGTGCAGGTAGCGAGTCGTCCGACCAAAAGCCCGGAAGTGACCGATCGAACAAAGAAACCTGTCAAAGAAATCAAGAAGACACCGGATCCGGAAAAAGAAGAGGCTCTTATCGAGGAGATCAACGCCCTGCGCCGCAAGGTTCATAAACTGGAAGCGGATAATAAAGGGCTTCGAACTGAGCTTTCGGAAAAAAGAAGGATCGAAGAGGATGCGAAAGCTTTAAGAGAGCGGTCGGAGAATGCTAACCGCGAGCTGGTAGCGCTCAGAGATTATGTTTATAACCTGACGGAGGACGACCGGCCCGATCAAAGTGTGTCGATCGATGAGATGAAAAGGTTTCTTTCTGAAAAACGCATCGTGATCATCGGAGGTCATTCCAATTGGGTATCGAAGATGAAGAAAGAATTTCCGGACTGGAGTTATGTTAATCCGGAAGCAAGCGGGTCGACTGACGTTTCGATCGTTGATAAAGCCGATTATGTCTACTTCTTTACCGACACGATCAGTCACTCGAAGTATTTTCAGTTTATAAATGTGGTTCGTGAACGTAAGGTTGATTTCGGGTACATTCATGGCGTAAATATCGAGAAGACTGTCAGGGGGATATACAGGGAGTTGAAAGAAGATTAAGACAAGCACCGTGGAACTGGGCGGAAAACGTGCCTGTCACGACAAAAAACTGATGTGGGCATAAGCGTTAAAGGAAAAGGAGCGACCATGAACATCCAAATCTTCGGAAACAAGAAATGCAACGATACGAGGAAAGCCGAGCGCTTCTTTAAAGAGCGCGGAATCAAGTACCAGTTCGTTGACATGAAAGAAAAGGGAATGAGCAAGGGAGAGTTCACCGCCGTTGCAGCATCGAACGGCGGGATGGAGAACCTGCTCGATGAGAAGTGCAAGGATCAGGACACGCTATTCCTCATCAAGTATCTTGCGGAAGACGCAAAGCTCGAAAAGATCCTTGAGAACCCGCAGGTGTTAAAGACCCCGGTCGTAAGGAATGGGAAGCAGTCTACTATCGGTTATCAGCCGGATGTGTGGAAAAAGTGGGAGTGAAAACGGAACGATCACCCCTGCGCAGTATGATAAGAGTTTCGGAGATCTTGTACAGAAGATGGGAATGGAGGATGCATGGTTAAACAGATCATAAGAGACAGATTTTTTCTCCGGCAGAAATCGGAGGAAGCAACGGAAAAAGATAGAGAGATCATCACGGATCTGTGCGACACTCTTACGGCCAACGAAGATCGTTGCATCGGAATGGCCGCGAACATGATCGGGAAGTTGAAGAGGATCATTGTTGTCGCTCTTCCGTTCGGACCGATGGTGATGATCAATCCGGAGATTCTTGTAAAGTCCGAGCCGTACGAAGCGGAAGAGGGGTGCCTCTCTCTCGACGGGGTCCGGAAGACGACGCGATACAAGAAGATCGTGGTGCGTTACCAAGACGAGAACTTTAAGGATACGCTGCAGGAGTTTTCCGGGATGGTCGCGCAGACGATACAGCATGAGTGCGATCATTTAGACGGTGTGATCATTTGAAAATGTATGACCCCATGCAGGCCGCAATTACTGCGAAGCAGTGATTGCAACGGACGACCGCGGCAGAAGCTTCCGAAGGAAGCTTTGAGAGCGTGTCGGACGCAACCGA
>JAEEIH010000098.1 GCA_016281275.1 Lachnospiraceae bacterium
CCTCGGGTCTTCCTTCGGCAGATACATCTCTTGTCACAACCCACGGTATATATTTTTCCAATTCAAAGGATTCAATGGAAGTTCCATATCTTTCCGTCTCGCTGATCACTCCGCCGTACCATGCATTGCTGAAATTGTTTCCGGTGAGCGCTTCAAGCAGAGAACCCGATGCAATCGAGGAGTCCATAAATTCAGAAAATACCAGCTGAGGTACCGCCGGATCTTCCGTTCCGGCATCGCCTGTATAAACAGCGGTGTATGCGAAAGCCGCGTTACCCGGATTGATGTAATACTTGTACGGTTTGTAGGTGCTGAAGGTCTGCGATACGGAAGAAGGTCCGGTTCCGCAGTCAAACTGGGGTCCCGTAGCCTCCGTTTTGAAGGAGACATAATGACTGTCAGGATTACCGGGTTCTACATCATAATCTATTCCCCAGATGAACTGAACATCATAATAATGAGCACCTTCACTATCGCTGAGGTTCGTGAACGTTCCGAGCGGCTTTAACGGAATGCTTATCCTTCCGTCCAGCGGCTCAAAGCTCAGATGCACCCCGTCGATAATGCCCATATCACCGTTTTTGCGATACAGATAATACTTCTTTCCCGTATCTCCGTCTTTTTGCTCCAGCTTAAGTACCGCATCCAGGGGCACTTCGTAATATCCTTGGGGCGCATACCTAGCGTATGTATAGCATTTTGCCACAAGGCTCGTGAGGTCGATCTCTGTGATCGCCCTTCCGGCGTTTGCATATTTGTCAAGTCCCGAAATCTCGAGATAATAGGTGTACATTGCCCAGTTCGCTTCCGCATTGTTTGGTCTCACGGTAGCTGCCCCCGGACGCACCAGGTTGATCGTGAACGGCGGTCCGTCAGGGATAAAGATGGGCTTGATCGTATAGGCCTTATTCTCTGTTTGTTCTCCAAGCCTAAGGACATATTCACCATCTATATAATTGATCCATTGATTTGAGGCTTCTTCCGAATTCAGGTAAACCGTATCGGTCTGTGTGCTTTGATTTTCCGGGTTGTTGCAGATGATTGAAAATCCCGCAAGTCTCATACCGGCTTTCGAAATGGCAAACGATTTATCACTGAGATTGGAAGTCCTCTTACTTCCTCCCGCCGACCAATCAAACTCAGCGTCTTCAGGGATAAGAGCCGCATTGTAGTATAGATTTCCGTATGATATAGGCTTTTTTATAACCCTGAGTCTGAATGAGCGGCTGCCGGTATCTCCGTGCTTTCTGATCAGGTTTTGAGAACAGCTGCCGATATTCTCTGAAATACCCGATTCCGAGAGATCCAGCGTAACAAACTTGTACTCATCAAGCTCAAAACCTAACGAGTTGTAATTGAGCTTGGTAACGCCGTTTTCGGAGCAGAAAAGCCACGATGATGAGGTACCCGTCCTTGATATCGTCATCGCGTTAATATTTCCCGACGCGGGCGTGTTGACATACGTCTGCTCGACATGGCCACCCGTCACAAGCGGTTCTTCACCGTACAGGAGAAGTTTTGCCGACAGGTCATAGAGATTCTCTCTGGACTCTGCAACCGCAAAGGAAGGGATCTCAAGCGGCTTGCCAAAGTAGTAAGTCTCGAAAACATAAATCGGGTCGCTGTCCGTGTCATTTCTCAAATAATTCAGGAACACTCCCCAATATTGGTCTTTATCCGGCGAAGTGCCGTTGCGCAGCTTCAAAAGCTGAGGAGTTGCCTTTTCGCGTCCCACAGGGTTCGTCTGCAAATTGTTTTCAGCCGCAGCAACAGCCGCTGCATTCGCAGTCGCGTAATCAAAACCGTATCGCGTGAGGACTGTCGCGGTATCAGCCGTTCCTTCGGCGTCAAGCATCCTGACGGGAGTGCTTCCTCCCTTCGGAACCGTTAATGTTACATTTGTCGAGAAGTAGAGATAGAAAGTCATGTCACTTCTTATCTCTGTGGGATTTCTGTAATCAGAATCGATTCCGGTTTCATATCTGACAAAATCGTCCTGTCTCGATGCTATATAGTCTGTATCTCCGAGCAGAATTCTCGCAACGTTGATATCATCACCACCCCTGACGACACCGTCAGAACCTTTTGTTCCGATACCGATACCCGCATATTCCGTTAGACCGAGAGCTGTTTCTGTGAAATTTGTCTCAATATGCAAACGAGACGCAACCTCGGTATTCTCATATGTCAGTATATCTGAGGTCATCGGTAAATAGATCGTATCACCGTAATGCAGTCCGGTTATTTCGACCCATTCCGATTCCGGATCGGTATCCGATGTGTATGTGAGCCCGCTCCAATAATCCTGACCGGGAACAACTATTCTGCCCGCCTCAGGGAACATATTCACAAATCTGATCTTATATTCTTTTTCACGGATTCCCGGATAAAGCGTTACCTCTTCATTCGGAACAGTCGTGACTCTGGCTGATTCGAGACTTTGATTGGCTGCTTCACTCGAGCGATACCATCCGGTAAATTCATATTCCTTACCTTCGGGCACATCGCCCTGTACATCAAGCGTTACGGAATAGCTGCTGCCTTGCACTCCCGGAAGAAGTGCACCCACTGTTGTGGGAAGATTGCTGTACGCAACAACAATATTACTGCTGTCGTGGTAAACGGGAGTTACAGTCCATACTATTTCCTGTGCAACTCCGGTCGCTTCATCCTGCGAACCGAAAGAGAATTCCCAGTGCGAGTCGGAATATGAAACCGTTGATGTCTCACTTACCGACCCCGATCCGGTTCCGGATCCCGATTCCTGCTCAGCTGCTTCTTGTGCTGCCTGCTCAGCTGCTTCTTGTGCAGCCTGCTCAGCTGCTTCACGTGCTGCCTGCTCTGCCGCCTCGCGTGCTGCCTGCTCTTCCGCCTCGCGTGCTGCCTGCTCCGCTGCTTCACGCGCTGCCTGTTCCGCTGCTTCACGCGCTGCCTGCTCCTCTGCCTCACGCGCTGCCTGCTCCGCTGCTTCACGTGCTGCCTGCTCTTCCGCTTCGCGTGCTGCCTGCTCTGCCGCCTCGCGTGCCGCCTGTTCCTCTGCCTCTCGCGCTGCCTGCTCTGCCGCTTCACGTTCCGCCTGCTCGCGCGCCTCACGCTCCGCCTGCTCTGCCGCCTCACGCTCTGCCTGCTCTCGCGCTTCTTTTTCGGCAGCTTCTTTTTCAGCCTTTTCTCTTTCCTCTTTTTCCTTCTTTTCCTGTTCTTCCTTTTCGAGGCGTTCCTTTTCCTCTTTTTCCTTCTTCTCCTGCTCCTCTTTCTCAAGACGCTCGGCTTCTTCCTTTTCGAGACGCTCCTTTTCCTCGCGGGCTATGCGCTCCTCTTCGGACTCGCCTTCCTCCGTCTTTTCATCATCGGCTGCATCAGGGTTCTCTTCTCCGTCCTCTGACTGCTCGCCTTCACCGTCGGCGTCTTCGGCATCATCCGCATTCTCTTCGGGATCGTCTTCGGCGTCGTCACCGAGTTCGTACGAAACCAAGGATTCATCTCCGTTAACAGTTATATCTGTCTCGCCGGCATCCTCCCCAAAAGTGCCCGCCGTCTGCGTGAGCGAACCTGCTTCATTGCCGTCGCTTGTCACAGGTGTATCATTCACTATCGGCTCGTCATAGTATGTCTGAGCACGGTTAACGACATATTCCTCAACTGCCGAAGGCAGTTCAACCTTACCATCGATCACATCGTTGAGTACATTGATGGCTGCGTTCAGTTCTTCTTCCGTGATATCTCCGGAAGTAAAGCCTTCCTCTACGTCCTCTTCCCGGCTTCTTGCAAGCACTTCGACGATATTTGTCAGGAACTCTTCACTGAACTCAGGGGTTTCAAGGATCGTACCGAGTTCTTCATGCGTTGTCTCCTCCGCAACAAGACCGTCCGCTGTCTTTCCGTCATCGGCAATGTGCTTGACATCTTCCTGCGAAAGAAGGTCCTTATTATCGGTGGTGACTCCGAGACCCTGACCTTCTTTGAGGTCCGTCGAAACGATCACGGCCTTACCCGTACTGTCTTTCTGGATCGTCGAGAATGATACATGACCTTCAACAACCGCGGCACTTGTTTTGATCGCGCCGAGAACGTCCTCATAAACCTCCGTCAGCGTTTTTGTACCGCGGATGGACATCGTGGTGTTTGGTGTAACTATGTCATAAGACGAAGTCGCGGAAAGCTTCCTTTTAACCTCTGTGAGCATTGAACCGCGTTCGATATAGACCATGGTTTTACTGTCTTTTTCCGTACCGGTAGCGGTAAGATTTATCCTCGTGTTCGCCTCAAGGTAAACAAATTTGTCATCGTCAAGCTTAAGACGTGCAAAGCTCCCTTCTCCGACCGTGAAAGAATCACCCGAAGAAAGCGTCATGTCCTTGAAAGCATCAAGACTGTCGCCGGCTCTTTCAACCCTACACGAACCGTCGATCTCAAAGACTTTAATTGAGCGGTACGCATCCTCACCGCCTGTAAAAATAAATAGCAACACGACCACGATTGCTATGATTGCCAAGGCTCCCACACCCGCAAACAGAAACTTTTTGTTCTTCATCATAAACCTCCACGCAGAGTTTCGGACTGATCGTCCAAAAATACACTGTTGAGCTTTAATATCCCTCTCACAAGCGCATCCTTCGAATTTTTCCACGGAGCATCGGCATTGCGGTAATCAAATTTGTCGGTAAACCACTCAACATCATCGCAAACGCGATTCATGTTATCCAGAAATAGCTTGTCAAGCACACTCACGAATTCATCTCTGTCTTTACCCGAAAGCGCTTTCCCCGATCCCTCGCGCAAAAGCGCGTAATGACTGCTGCAAAAACCTTTGCACGAAGCGAATTTGTCCCTGAACGCCTTATCTTTTCTGTAGAGATAGAACACCGTCTCTACGTAGCGCGAAAACATCCTGTTGATTCTGTCACAGATAAAGCAACTCGCTTCAAGTTTCTCAAAATATTCCGTAAGAGGATCCTTTCCTTTCGAAAAGAACGATCGACCCGTGACCGGTTTTTTCTGAAGAGAAGTGACATCCCTGATCACTTGCTGCATGTGCGTGTGGAGCATAAGCCCGAGTCCGAGCCTGTTTCTCTGCGCGTAAAGCATCCTTACGTGTTCCGCGCAAAATCCGGTCTTGTTGGTCTGCATTCTCACTTCGTCATCCATATACGAAGGTCCCATTGTAAAATCGATTGCGTCGGTCTCGAGAGCTTTGTGCATCACGCACAACGGGCACTCGCAGTCGCTGTCAAAGGCATCGTTGACCGGGATCGTGTAGAGCTGTTCGTCCATCTGATACCCCTTAACCGAAAAAAAACGGTATTATCCGTTTCCCTCGGATTTACTGATTCTGAGCTTCCTTTCCTTCGGCAAGCTCTTTGATATTCCTTGCTTTTTCTTTGATGCGGTCCGGCGCGTTCTGATTAAAGATGATCTTTCCCGCCCAGCGCATAGCTTCTTCTTTGTTTCCCACTTCAAGGTTAAGAGCAGCGATCAGATAGGTCGATGTCTGCTCATCAAGGACATAAAGAGGGAAGTTCTCTTTAGTGTATGCCTGATTAAAGCCTTCAAGAGCTTTTTTGAGGAAATCGTCTTCCTCTGCTTTAAGCTCGGCGCACTGTTTTTCAACGCCGTCGGGCCGGAGTGCTTCGACCTCTTCTCTCTTGCTGCGGATAAGCCATGCAAGTATCAGGCAGAGATACGCTCTCTCACTTGTCTTACCGCGCTTGACAACCGCATTCACGAGCGCAAGCTTATGGCGTTGGATCGCATCGTCGTATGTATATGTTTCTCCCGGCTCGGGAAGCCCCGTAAAGAATGATGAAATTTTCTCCCTTACAAGAGCTGCCTGACCGGAGGTAAGTATGTCAAAGTTCTTCGCAAGCGCCGCATATCCGCAAACCGGGCATGCGATGACGCCGTATTTCACGGAATCGATCTCCTTGTACCTCGGTCGCAGATCGATATCCTGCGATACAAGTTTTGCCTTTCCTGTTTTTACGCTCTTTGTTTTGAACATAAAATCACAGATACGGCACTTCTGAGACTTTTCAAGCAGGCACGCCTTCTCATCGATCAAGGCCTGTTTTGCGGCATCCACAGCCGATTTGCGGGCTGCCTCCTTCTCCTGCTGCGCTATCTTGGCAGGATCCTCAAAAATATCCATACTCCCCATGTTGCCGAGTCCCAACGACTCAAGCCCGGATAACATATCGCTCATTTTCTCTCCTCTTGTATCAGGTTATCTTTAGCGGCTTTTTCACCGCTGATTCTTGCCTTCGCAATTCCCGAAGGGAATGCAACAGACCTTTAGACCCAAAACATCACTGTGTATCAGCCTTTTTTGTGCGGACTCGTTAGATGCTCGACGCTCGTTTATTGAGGCTTATAACTGCTCTTGAGTGACGCTGTCCTGTTAAAGACGGGAGCACCCGGCTTCGAATCCTTGTAATCGACGTTGAAATAGCCGTTCCTCAAAAACTGGAAGCTGTCGTACGGCTTCGCGTCTTTAAGCGCCGGCTCGACAAACGCGTTTTCGATCACGGTTCTGGAGTTCGGGTTTATGTTGACGCTGCCGTCCTCGTTATAAACGCCTTTTTCCTCATCAACAAGATTCTCGAAAAGCTTAACGGTCGCTTTTAACGCCGTGGGCTCATAAAGCCAATGGATCGTTCCCTTAACCTTTCTTCCCTCGAATCCGCTTCCGCTCTTTGTCTCGGGATCATACGTGCAGTGAACGACGGTCACACGTCCCGAATCGTCCGTCTCGTAGGAGACACACTTGACAAAATATGCGTACATGAGGCGAACCTCATTGCTGGGGAAGAGTCTGAAATATTTCTTCGGCGGTTCGATCATGAAATCGTCCCTCTCTATGAGAAGTTCCCTTCCGAACGGAAGCTTTCTGCTTCCGAGCGCCTCATTTTCAAGGTTGTTGGGCGCGTCGAGCTCCTCGGTCTGTCCCTCGGGATAATTATCAATAACAAGCCTGATGGGATCGAGCACCGCCATCACTCTGTTCTTCTTAAGCTTCAGGTCCTCCCTGATGCAGTACTCCAGCATCGCATAATCGCATGAAGCATTGCTCTTTGAAACGCCCGCAAGCTCCATAAACATCCTGATCGATTCGGGAGTAAATCCCCTTCTCCTGAGCGCTGCGATCGAGACAAGTCTCGGATCGTCCCATCCGTCAACCGTACCGTTTTCAACCAGCCTCTTGATGTACCTTTTTCCGGTGATAACATTGGTCAGATACATCTTGGCGAACTCTATCTGCCTGGGCGGGCGCTCATATTCAAGCTCTCTGACAACCCAATCATAGAGAGGTCTGTGATCTTCGAACTCAAGCGTGCAGATCGAATGCGAAATACCTTCGATCGCATCCTCAATGGGATGAGCGAAATCGTACATGGGATAGATACACCACTTATCGCCCGTATTATGGTGAGTCATGCGGGCTATCCTGTAGATCACGGGGTCTCGCATGTTCATATTGGGCGACTTCATGTCTATCTTGGCGCGGAGTACTTTCTCGCCGTCACCGTAAACACCGTTTTTCATTTCTTCGAAAAGCCTTAAGTTTTCTTCAATGCTTCTGTCTCGATAAGGGCTGTCCTTGCCGGGTTCGGTGAGTGTTCCCCTGTATTCTTTTATCTGATCGGCGGTAAGATCGCACACAAACGCCTTTCCTTTTTTGATAAGGAAAACTGCCGCCTCGTACATTTTTTCAAAATAATTCGATGCGAAAAGCACTTCGTCTCGAAAATCAGCGCCGAGCCACTTAACATCCTCGATGATCGACTCGACAAATTCTGTTTTTTCTTTGGTGGGGTTTGTGTCATCAAAACGAAGATTGAACCTTCCGCCGTACTTCTTCGCAAGACCCGAATTCAGGATTATCGACTTGGCGTGTCCTATATGAAGATAGCCGTTGGGTTCGGGAGGAAAGCGTGTCACAACCTCGGTGTACTTCCCTTCCTCAAGATCCTTGTCTATCATCTGTTCGATAAAATTTTTAGATACCTCTTCGGTTGAGGTTTCGGCAGATATGCCGTTCAAAGAGCTTTCATTTTCCATAAAACGTTCCTTCATCAATTTGCAGCATTTTTCATACATAGTCAAATATACCACAAACATCGGCTTTCGTAAAGCACTCCCACGCCCGAAACGTTATGAAAAAGATAAGAATATTAACACATCAGGTATTCCGGAAATATATATGTCCGCCTATGATCCTGTACGTAGAACCCGCTGCCTCACACTTTTCTTTGGTCCGCGTTACACTGCCGTTAAAATACAGGAAATCATCGGGGATGACTTTTTTGCCGCGGAGGACCTGTTTCGCGGCTTGAATGCTGTCCTCCATATATTCAATCTCCCATTCGCGGAACTCCGACGGATCCATGCTCTTATAAAGAGCAAGTGCCTTTTTTAAACTTCCGTTGATCGTGGGTGAAAACTGGACCGCCCACTTTCTGTCGTAGATAACCTCCTTAATGGTCGTCACATGTGCCCAGTCGCCCTTTGCGCGAAGGCGGTTTAAGATCACATTCCCAACCGCGATCTTGCCCTCCTCGGACATACTGTTAGCCTCACAATATATGATACACGAGAGGTATTTCAGGTCGGTCTTGTCAAACGAATCATTCCACTTTGTTTTCTTGTATGTTTTTTCGTACTCGGCTTCGACGTCCTTCTTTGAAAACGTGATGTCTTCAATGTATTTCTTCCCTTTTTCGTCTTTTGGATCGATCTCACCCGAAGCGATCATGTCCTTTACAAATCCGGGCAAAAGTATTTCGGAGGCTTCCGCTTTATCCGCGGGCATGAAAAACAGCACTCCCACAACAGCGGTGAGTGCGGCAATAACAAGTACCTTAAGGATCCTTTTCCCCGAAAACAACCTTGACATACCTAACCTGCCATTTTCAGACATAACGAAATGTCGTAATAATTTCGTAACAATTATACAGAAATTTCCACATATGTCAATTTTTTTGCTGTTTTTAACCCAAAACAGACAAAAAACAGGTCGTTTTTCGGGGTTTTCGCTCCACTTTTTATAAGTACTGGCGTTTGACAGAGTTAGTAAGCATCCGTGATATCGGCATACTCTCCGTGGTTCTGCGTTATGGGAGTGTGTATTCCTGTTTCCTTCCCGGATCAAACCTCTCCGTCCCTACGGAAAAGCGCCATCACGAGGTCGAGCATCCGCCCGTAGCTCTTCGTTCCGTCTTTCTGACCGTTGATCTTCAGGTAGGTATTGTTCATGTTGTTCCCGGTTTCATAGAGAACGGTATCCCTGAATTGATCCCAGTATTCATTATCTTCCACCATATCCGCGCGCATGCCCGGAGTAATGAGTGCCGCAACCTCCGCTCCCGCCTCTTTTGAGAATGAGCAGAGCTTATTGAAGGCTATCGTGAAAGTGTAAACATATCCGGAATAGGTGAGTTCTTCATCATCGCTTTGCCTGCACGCAAGGTAAGCAATAAAGTTTGCTTCATCCTCGCGCATAAACCCGGCGACATGTGAAAGTTCGTGACAGGCTGTAAAGCCTTTTATGTAATCGGGCGGATCAACATTGACATTTGCCTCGATCGTCCAGGGAAAAAACACACCGGTAATATCAAATCTCGACATCACACGTGAAAAACCTACGCTCTTCGGACACGGGAAAGCGCCTCTGAGCACATCGACCTCACCCGAGAGCTTTTTCATGGCCTCGCGGGCGGCTTCGGCGCGCTCGCTGTTCGTGTACATAGATTCGAAAGGAACCGTGCGGATCGTGTTCTCGTACTCCTCAAGAGGAACTTTCTTGTACTCTATGCCGTATCCCGGTTCTTCGAACCACGTCCCGATCCTCTTGTCTTCGAGTTCGGTGCGTGCCGCTGCAGCCTTATTTGCCAGCTGTATGCACACTTCCTTAAGATCCCCGACGTTGTTTTCTCCGACCTCAAGTCGGAGCGCGGTTCCGATACTGTCACGGCTGTAATTGACTCCCGCTCCGATCATGAACACAAGCCATATAAATCCGACAGCCATGAGGAAGTTACGGAGCGTCCTCATTAGCGTTAAGAGTGCTTTTTTCTCTTTATGCGCACGCACGGTGCGGATAACGGCGCGCACCAGCAGGAAGATGAACGTGGGGAGGATCAGGATCACGATGATCTCGGCGAGCGAAAACGGGAGCAGCCCGGTGATCGATGCGATCACAAATCTGAACGCTCTGTACACTCCGCGCGCCCACACGTATTCCGCAAATCCGGGGACGCACCTCGCGAGGATCGTAAGGAGCAGCGCCACCGGATATGTGAGAAGCAGGAAATTCTTTTTTTCTTTAAGCAGTTTTTTCATAATCTCAGATGAGCGGTATCATGACAGGCTTCTCTTCAAGGTAATCCGAGAAATCGGTCTTACCCTTTCTGCAGACAGACTCTTCGGGGGTGAAGTCCATCTTACTGCCGTCGCTGTCGTAGGGTGCCCACTCGGGAAGCTCTCTTCCGTAGAGCCCGGGACCGTTGGGGTTGCCTGTTTTGATAAAGTTACAGAAGTAGTCGCACATCTGGCCGGCGAGCTCGTAGTGACGTCCTCTCCAGGGGCGTGTGCACTTGGCGAAGGTCTCAAACCAGAACCAGAGGTCAACGGAGTGGAAGGTTCCGGGATTGTCCTCACCGGGGATGTCGGGCTCAAAGCAGTAGAACCAGTTCTTGGCTGCGGGGCTCGTCTCAAGGAGCTTATCGAACGCCGACATTACCGAGAATTCAACGATGCTCGTCGAACCGCCGTTCTTTAACGGGATCCTGAACTCGTCGAAAGTAAAGCCGCTGATGAGCGGGATGTTGTTATATTTGCCTTCCTCGACCGCAAGGTAGGCATCACACTTATAATTCACGCCGTCGAGGGTCGGCCAGAATCTGCCGCCCGTGCGGGCAAACTCGGCATACTTGTCTCTGATGAAGATTGCATCAAGCTTTCTGGCTTCGTCGATGCTGCTCACGCCAAGGAACTTAAGGAACGCCTCGCCGCGCTTCTCAAGGTCTTCGATTCCGCGAGGAATAAGGGGGCTTTCGGGCGAGAAGGGATCGTGGATCATGCCGCTCATGATGACAGCGCCCTTGATAATCCCAAAATTCTTAGGGTCTGTGATCTGATTAAGAACACTTCCGCCGCCTGCCGACTGACCCGAAATCGTGATCTTCTCGGGGTCGCCGCCAAACGCAGCGATGTTGTCATAAACCCATTTGACGGCTGCCCTCTGATCGAGGAGACCGAAGTTCGCGGGCGCGTCGGGCTGAGCCTTCGTGAGCTCGGGATGAGCCATGAATCCGAGCGCAGCGAGCCTGTAGTTGATCGTTACAACGACGACGCCACGTCTCGCGATGCGCTCGCCGTCAAATTCCATCTCTCTCGAATACCCCCACTGAAAGCCGCCACCAAAAATCCAGACAAGGACAGGGAACTTCTCGTTGCCTGTTTTAGCGGGTGTCCATACGTTGAGGTAAAGGCAGTCCTCGCTCATGGGAATCTCGGGATCGACGTGCCACTCGCGGCAGTAGATGTCCGTGCCGAGCCCCGGAGTATCCTGCACAGGGATTGGTGCGAAGCGGCTGCAATCGCGCTCCCCCTCCCAATCGGCTGCGGGCTGAGGAGCCCTCCACCTGTTTTCACCAACGGGCGGAGCCGCATAAGGGATGCCCTTATATGCCGTGATCCTGGGGTCTGCGGCCTCAATACCGCGGACGATGCCGTTTTTCACTTTCGTGGTTCTGAGCATGTCGAAATCCTCCTTATTTCATCTTCTTCTCATAATCTTGCAATTCATGAAAAATATTATCTATAACAGCAGTATCACCTTCCAAACGATACATCATGAAATATCTGTGTTTCAAAAAAATGATCCTTCTATATCCTGCTTCTTTTAGATTCGTGTTGTCGCTATATTTAATTCTTTCAGCTACCATAGAGAGCTCTTCTTTTGTTACTTCAAAATCATCCAAAAGGTTTGAAGCAGCCTGCTCATTCATTTTTTCAAACAAGAGATATCTTATGAATCGGTCAAGGTCATTTTCTGCATCTTTTGTGACTAATACCTTATAAATCATAGCGTTTCCTCATATCAGATATCACATCATCCGCATCACGCAACAATCCCTGATTTGCATGATTTCTGGATTGTTCCAGTCTTGCGAGCATCTCCTTTTCGCTAAGAGGAGTAAACAGATTATCATCACGTTTTTTTATAGAAAACGGGAAACCATTTACCGCAACTGCCTGAGTCAAAAACATTCTAATCGCCGATGTTGTATCAGTTCCAAGTTCTTTAAACAACCGATCCGACTTATTCTTCAATTCATCATCAATACGAACCTGAATAGTGCTTGACATTTTTGTTCCCTCCTTGTCATAATTGATTAATCCCGAACACTATTGTAATGCACAAACAATACAATTGCAATGACTTAATACAGCATATCTAATCAAAGGTGTAATGAAAAACATGGAAAAAGACCTCTTCAAACCGATAAAAAAACACTTTGAAGCGCAGGGATTCGTGTGCGACGGCGAAGTCGATGGGATAGACATGTACATGGAGAAAGACGGCGTGAGAGTCGCTGTCGAACTGAAGGTGAGCCTTGACTTCCGCGTGGTCATGCAGGCCGCACTGCGCCAGAAACTGGTTCCTTACGTGTATATCGGGACTTTTTCGACGAAGAAGACGCGCAGCTCACTCTTTAATGACAAGCTTTATCTTTTAAAACGTCTCGGGATCGGCCTGATACTTGTTTCGAAGCGCTCCAAGATCGTGAACGTGGTCTGCGAACCTGAAGAGGTGAGCATGAAAGACACCGCCTCAAGTATCAGGAAGCGTAAGCACTTGCACGAAGAATTCTCCGGACGCAAGACGCACCTTAATACCGGCGGTGTGAACAAACAAAAACTTATTACGAGCTATCGCGAAGACGCGCTCCTTGTGCTCAATGCACTTGCGGAGCTCGGAGGAGAAGCTTCTCCGAAGGAAGCTTCAGATCAGTGCGGTGTGGAGCGCGCTTTCGGCATCCTCTACGGAAACCATTACGGCTGGTTTGAGCACACGGGAAAAGCCTCTTACCGCATCTCAGAGAAAGGCTATAACGCACTCGAAGAGTTCGAGGATGTTCTGTACACACTCATAAAACATCCCGTAAAAAAATGAAGCAATAATTTACAGGAATAGAGACCAACGTCTTCTACCCCCCGAAGTACCACCCGATATCAAATCCAAAGCATCGTCGGGGAGTTCAAAGCCTTCGTTTTGGATCAGATCCACTACCTCTTCCGGGGTCTTGCATGCCTTGATCTTCTCTTTCTGCTCGTCAGTCAGTGATTTAAAAAGCTCTCTCATTTTCTCTTCCTGGAAATTTTTCTCATCCATAATGCTCTCTCCTTTTATCTTCTCGGATATCAAATACAACAAGATGTCGGTCTTCGCTGTTCTCAAAGGCGATAAAGCAATCTCTTTCAACACCTGTGTTATCAATATACGGATCCGTCCGTAACTATCCACAAATAAGGGGTAGAGCGTGCCCGCGGCATACTCTACGGTAATCCCTACGGCTGGTTCGAGCACATAGGCAAAGCCTCTTACCGCATCTCTGAAAAGGGCTATGATGCACTCGAAGAGTTCGAGGATGTTCTGTATACCCTTATAAAAAACCCGAAATGAACCGCTGTTCCAAAGCGGACGACAGCAGTCCGTTACACATGCAGAACATAACGATCGATATTATTCCCACCCGGCACTATACCGGCCGATATTAATTCCAGTGCTTCATCCGAAAGTTCAAGTCCTTCGCTCTTGATCAATTCGAGTACCTCTTCCCTGGTCTTGCATTTCTTTACTTTCCCTTTCTGATCGTCAGACAGCGAATCAAAAACCTGTCTTAATTTTTCTTCCTGAACATTTTTCTCACTCATAGTATTCTCTCCTCTCCTTTTTCGAATGTCATCTGTGATCAGGCTCAGTTTCCGGTCGGTACCGAAAGTGCTGTTCCCGAAAGTAATTCGGTGTGTCTTTCAAAATCAATGTCTGTATAATATTATACGGATGAATCCTGCACTATACCCGCATTCAAAAAAGTAAAACGTCAAAAGTATTACTTTCAATTGTTTCTTTCGATCATCGGTCATTCATTCGCAGATCTTCTTGTACATACCGGGTCTGCGGTCGCGGAAGATCCCCCAGCCGAGCCTGTCGGTCTCTATGGCATCAAAGTCGAAGGTTGCATAGAGAATCTCCTCTTCGTCCCTACCCGCCGAAGCGATGATATCGCCGGTGTGGTCCGTGATGAACGAGCTTCCGTAGAAACAGAGCGCGGAATCCTGACCTGCATTTGCCTCACACGGCTCAACCTTCTCAAGTCCCACGCGGTTTGCCGCAACAACAGGGATTATGTTCGCTGCCGAGTGTCCCTGCATCGTGCGTCTCCAGTGTCCCGAGGAATCCACATTGAGGATCGGCTCGCTTCCTATGGCCGTGGGGTAGAGGATTATCTGAGCCCCCATAAGCGTTAAGCACCTAGCTGTCTCGGGGAACCACTGATCCCAGCAGATCCCGACGCCCACGCGTCCGTATGCCGTGTTCCAAACCTTGAATCCGGTGTTGCCGGGTGTGAAGTAGAATTTTTCCTGATAGAAGTGATCGTCCGGGATGTGTGTCTTGCGGTAAACACCGAGTACCGAGCCGTCCGCGTCGATCATAGCTACCGAGTTGTACATCACGGAGCCGTCCTTCTCGTAGAAGCTCACGGGGATCACAACCCCGAGTTCCTTCGCGAGTGCCGTAAAGCACTGAACAGCAGGGTTCTCCCCTGTCGGAGTCGCGAATTCGTAGTACTCGTACCTGCGCTCCTGACAGAAGTAGGGTCTCTCAAAAAGTTCGGGCAGAAGGATGATATTTGCTCCCTTTCCGGCAGCTTCCCGCACCTTCTCTGCCGCATGTGCAATGTTCTTCGCCGGTTCCGCGCACATCTTCATCTGGATGGCTGCAACTTTCGTATTACTCATTTCGGTTCCTTTCTATGCTTCTCTGATCGTACAACTTCTCTCATTTGGCGCGTTGCTTTCTTATTCTTTCAGCACAAAGTAGCAATGAATATGACCCACTGGGGACGGGGGTTGTGGGTCATTTTAACTTCGGGATCTGCTGTGTTATGCAGTGAATGTTCCCGCCTCCGAGCAGGATCACGCGGGCATCGATTCCTATGATCTCGCGTCCGGGGAATGCCTCTGCAAGGATTTTCCCCACAAGACTGTCGCTTTTTGTGTTTCCTTTTGATATACCACCTTCAGTGTTATCTTCCGATGTATTGCTTTCAGTACTTTGATCTTTTCCTGTCAATTGCCCGGCAGCCCAATTGATGCCTTTCAATATACCGCTTTCGGTGCTTTGAGCCTTGCCTGTCGATTGCCCGGCGGTCACGGTTTTTGAACCGAAGCAAGGGTAGATTACCGCCCCGTTTGAAATAAAGAAATTCACGTAGCTTGCCGCAAGGCGCTCTCCGACTTCCCTCGTGTCTTCACCTTCCTCGAAGATGTAACCTTCAAGGTCTTCTTCCGTAAGGATAACGGGTTCAACAGGGAAGGGGAGCTTTCTGATCTTAAACGATCTGCCTTTCGCATCCTTCTCGTTCATTAAGATTTTGAAGGCGTTTTGGCAGCTCTCATAATTTGGGTCATTCCTGTCGTCCGTCCATGCAAGCAGCACCTCGCCGGGTGCCGAGAAGCAGCAAAAATTGTCCACATGTCCGTTTGTCTCGTCGTTATAAACCCCTGTCGGAAGCCAGATGATCTTCCGGACTCCGAGAGTTTCCTTGAGTCTGTTTTCAATCTCTTCTTTTGAAAGCTTCGGGTTTCTTCCGGGACTCAAAAGACATTCTTCCGTAGTGATCAGCGTACCCTCGCCGTCCACATGGATCGAGCCGCCCTCGAGGATGAAATCCTTCATGTCGATCCTTTTGTCACCGAGGACCTCACAAAGCTTTTCTGCCACAAGTGCGTCCCTGTCGTAATCTGTATAGAGGCCGTCATAGTCGCCGCCCCATGCGTTGAAGCCCCAGTCGACACCACGTCTTTCTTTGCCGTTTATCACAAATGTCGGGCCGGTGTCCCGAGCCCAGGAATCGTTGGCGGTGTATTCTATGAGCACTATTTCACTTTTTTTGCTTTCGTTCGCTACCTTCCGAACCTTAAGTCCACGATCAAGCAATACACTCGAGGCATGCTCAAGCTTCCCGGGACTCACCATCATATACACGGTCTCGCTTTTCGCGATTGCACCGGCAACCGCCGTGAAAGCATTTTCAGCCTCTGTCCCGTCCTTCCAAGAGCCGGGACGCTCGGGCCAGATCATGAGGCAGCCGTCCTGAGGCTCAAACTCGGCGGGCATTCTGAATGTACCCGTTGTTTCTTCTGTATAATTTTTTTTTTGAATTGTCCTTTTCCATGTCTGTGTACGATGCTCTTCATTTGAAGCAATTTCAGGCGTTATGTGGTTTTCGGATCCGATTCCCGTTCAAACTGATTCAGGCGTTTTTAACTTTCGTATCCGATTCCCGTTTAAAGTGATTCAGACGTTTTGTGGTTTTCGGATCCGATTCCCGTTCAAACTGATTCAGGAGTTTTTTACTTTCGGATTTGATTCCCGTTCAAAGTGATTCAGACGTTTTGTGGTTTTCGGATCCCAGCCTGCACTCAAAGTCTTCATACCCGAATTCCTTAAGCAGCCTGCAATCACCACTTTCATCCATCGCATAGATCGAAGGGAGCGGAATTCCGTTAAAGGTGTTGTTCTTGACAAACGAGTAGATTGCCATGTCGTGGAAGTACAGTCTGTCACCGGGCTTCTTCTCTGTGTCGAAGGAATAATCACCGATCACGTCGCCCGCAAGGCAGGTATTGCCCGCAAGCCTGTAGGTGAGCTTTTTTTCACCGGGCTCTCCGGCGCCCTTCTCATCCGCATCCGTAACTCTCGGAGTATAAGGCACTTCCAACACATCGGGCATATGGCAAGCCGCGGAAGCGTCCATAACGAGGATCTTCATCCCGTTTTCGACCACGTCGAGTACCTCGCTCACGAGTACTCCGGCATCGATCGCGACAGCTTCGCCCGGTTCAAGATAAACCTCAATGTCGTAGGTCTCGCGCAGCCTTTTTATGAGTGCGATCAAACCGTCGACATTGTAGCCCTCGGAGGTAATGTGCTGTCCACCGCCCATGTTGAGCCACTTAAGCTTCGGCAAAAACTCTCCGAACTGCTTCTCGACTTCCTTTACGGTTGCCTCAAGATCGTCGAAACGCTGCTCACACATGGTGTGGAAGTGTATTCCGTCTATCCTTTCAAGTATCTCGTCGTCAAAATCCTCACGTCTGATGCCGAAACGCGACCCTTCCACGCAGGGATCGTACATGGGATGCTCTTTTTGTGTGCTGAACATGGGATTGATGCGCACGCCGATGCTTGTCTTCCCCTTTACACTGCTATAGTGATGCATGAGCTGTGCTTTTGAATTAAAGATCATATGGTCGCAGATCCGCGCGAGCTCGGCCGCATCCCCGTCTTTATACGCCGGTGCGAACACATGGTTTTCTTTTCCGAAGGGAGCCGCCATTTTTTCCGCTCCGAGACGTGCTTCAAAGATCCCGCTCGCAGTCGTTCCGCTTATATATTTCGCAATGATAGGATACTCATCAAACCCGGAGAAGCATTTCTGTGCAAGCAAAATATGTGCGCCGCTCTCACGCTCCACTCTGCCCAATATTTCAAGATTGTGGATGAGCGCTCCCTCGTCTATCACGTAACACGGCGTTTTCACTTCTGAAAGTTTCATTTCTCATTATCCCATCTTTTAGTTGTCACACTGAGCAACTCTGCAACTTTTCTACATTTTCCTTGTTTAGTATTTGACAAGTTGCAACTTGACAATTTCATATCGGCTATATAACATCAGGTTCAAAGAGGCGGTTTTTTACCGAGCGGTCATTGTGATTCAAACGGCTTACCCGCTTCTTTTTTGTTTTCAGTCAACAGGTTTCTATATGTCTCTGAAAGTAATACGGCGTGGCAGCCTACCTTTTAATTTTATATGGACATATAGAAACCGTCACTTAGTCAGTAATTACCCTCTAACCCTTGGAACATTCACGGAAATGGCATTCATTCTACAGTTGTAGGATTCTCATCCACAACGAACGGCAATCCAAACTTTGCAAGCGCCTCTATATAAGGATCGGGATCGAACTCGTCTGTCGTGAACACGCCGGGCTTCTTCCAAAGTCCCTTCACTACCATCATCGCGCCGACCATAGCGGGCACGCCGGTCGTGTACGAAATAGCCTGCGAGCCCACTTCTTTGTAGCACTCCTGATGATCGCAAACGTTGTAGATGTAGATCGTCTTCTCCTTGCCATCCTTAACACCTGTGATGATGTTTCCGATATTGGTCTTGCCGACAGTGCGGGGGCCGAGAGTTGCAGGGTCGGGCAGAAGTGCCTTAAGGAACTGGATCGGCACGATCTGGTGTCCCTCGAATTCTACAGGCGTAGTCGAAAGCATTCCGACGTTTTCAAGGCACTTCATGTGCGTCAGATAAGACTGACCGAAGGTCATGAAGAAGCGGATTCTCTTCACGCCCGGGATGTTCTTTGCGAGTGCCTCGATCTCCTCGTGATGGAGAAGGTACATGTCCTTCATGCCAACTTCGGGGAAGTTGTACTCTCTTTTAATGCTCATCGCAGGGATCTCAACCCACTTGCTGTTCTCCCAGTACGAACCGGGTGCCGAAACCTCGCGAAGGTTGATCTCGGGATTGAAGTTCGTGGCAAAAGGATAGCCGTGGTCGCCGCCGTTGCAATCGAGGATGTCGATGTAGTGGATCTCGTCAAAGTAATGCTTTAATGCATATGCCGCAAATACGCTCGTTACACCCGGATCAAATCCCGTTCCGAGAAGACCTGTGATGCCTGCTTTTTCAAACTTCTCCTTGTAAGCCCACTGCCACGAGTAATCAAAGTATGCTGAGAAGCCGAGGTCCTTGCAGCGCTTCTCGTAAATCTTGCGCCACTCGGGATCGTCGGTGTCCTCGGGCTCGTAGTTAGCCGTGTCGATATAATCAACCTTGCACTCAAGACACGCATCCATGATGGTGAGGTCCTGATAAGGAAGAGCCAGGTTAAGTACGGCATCGGGCTTATATGCGTTAATGAGCTTAACAAGCTCGTCCTTGCTGTCTGCGTCAACCCTCGCGGTTGTGATCTTCGTCTTTGTGGTGGGCGCGAGCTTCTCCTTGAGCGCGTCGCACTTAGCGACTGTCCTGCTCGCGATCATGAGCTCGTCGAAAACCTCGCTGTTCTGACATATCTTTGCGATTGCAACACCGGCTACGCCGCCGCAACCGATAACCATAATTCTTGCCATAATATTCTCCTCCTTTTTCGATCGAGCCTTTTTTCTTTGGCTCAGTTTTTCATAACCGACTTTTCACTATCTTAACTGCGGTTTTTCGTCTCTGATTTCCCGTCCGACACATAACCATGTATCAGGTTCCTTTAATCATGCAATTTCCTCTTTATTCCTGCCGATCTTTCATCAAAATTCCGGCTTTTGTCTGATATGCGTAACGCTTATATATTTGGTTCTTTACCGTCTTCTTACTCTTTCTTCCTGTCTTCTTCCTCTTCCAAGAGATCCTCAACATATTTAGGCAACATGAACGAGCCGATGTGAAGGTTTGTCGTGTAGTACCATGTTTTGATTCCGCGGTCGTTCCAGCGTTTCGGATCGAAGTCCTGGATCGGATGGTACTTCTTCGAAGCGAATCCGAAGAGCCAGTAACCTGCCGAGCATGTCGCGATGTGAGCCTGATAAACGCGGCTGATGGGGAAGCTGTGGAACACCTTTCTGTGCATCGACCTGCATGCTTCCTCTTCTTCGTCGTAGAAGGGGCTGCCGTGCTGGTAGACCATGATGCCGTCGCTCTTTAATGCCTTGTAGCAGCTTCCGTAAAACTCTTTCGTGAAGAGGCCTTCCTCATGACCGAAGGGGTCTGTGGAATCATTAACGATTATGTCATATTCGTTGCGGACCGTACGCAGGAAATGAAGTCCGTCCATAAAGTAAATGTGGACTCTCGGATCCTCAAAGCCCGCAGTCTGCTCGGGGAAGTACTTCTTGCAGACCTCCACCATCATCTCGTCGGGCTCGACTAGGTCGATCTGCTCGATCTCGGGATACGCGGTAAATGCCGTCGCTACTCCGCCGTCGCCTCCACCGAAGATGAGCACCTTCTTAACATGCGGATGCACCGCCATGGGCACGTGCGTCACCATCTCGTCGTAAACGAACTCGTCGGACTCGGTGAACACGATCTCGCCGTCCGAAACAAGCATCTTGCCAAACTCGGGTGTGCTGAACACATCGAACGACTGGTAGTCGCTCTTGCCCGAGAAGAGCTGCTGGTCGGCTCTGATGGAGAGCTTGACGTTCTTTGTATGATATGCTGAGAACCAGTATTCCATATCAATCACTCCTATAACGCTTATGTTCCCTCACGCCACTTTCGCGGCTTCGGGGTAAATTCACATGATCTGATTTAAGGCGGATGACTGCTAAGGTCTTCATTGACCCGATCATTCTGTCATCAGCATCTTCTGTCAGATGAGAACATTCAAATTATTGGCTTCCAAATCCTCGGTACCCTGCAGCGAGCAGCCCTTTTCCTTCGCGTACTTGATGTACTCGATGATCTCCTGTGTGATCATCTCGCCGGGTGCGAGGATCGGGATCCCCGGCGGATAACACATGATGAACTCTCCGCAGATCTTCCCGACTGTCTCCTCGAGCGGGATGAGCTTCTTCTCGCTGTAGAATGCCTCCTGAGGTGTGATCATGACTTTGGGCTGGATGTAATCGCCCGAGATCATGGGTGACTGCTCTTTCTCGTACAGTCTCTTTATGTCGTCAAGCGCATTAACGAGACGCTCGATATCCCTGAGTCGGTCTCCGATCGAGATATATGCGAGGATGTTTCCGATATCACCGAACTCGATCTGGATGTCGTATTCGTCGCGTAAGAGGTCATAAACCTCAATGCCCGTAAGGCCGATGCCCTGCGTGTACACCGAAAGCTTCGTTACGTCATAATCGAAGATTGAGCCGCCGTTGCAAAGCTCGCGGCCATATGCGTAGTAGCCGCCTATCTCATTGATCTCGCTTCTCGCGTACTCGGCCATGTCGACAACC
>JAEEIH010000099.1 GCA_016281275.1 Lachnospiraceae bacterium
CCAATAACCTTAAGCAGATACTTAGACCTTCCATTGACAATATAGGTAGTGGTACCGCCTTCTCTTAAGAATTCCAAAGACGGGGATTCTATTCCGTAATTCAATGCCAATATATCTTGCAAAGTCTTTTCATCCATGATTGTTATTCCTCTTGTAACTGCGTGAACTACTCGGCAATTGAATTACCGAGGATTCCCGCTTGTTATCCTAAACAAAAAGTACCCTGCGTCACACAGAGTACTCTCTTCATTCATCAGCATTCATCAGGTAGCTTCATCACCCGGGATTTTCTTTTGATTTATCCTTCAACAGCTACCGTCAGTGTAGTTCCCTCCGGCGTTTTTGTAACGGTCATAATCAGGCTCTTTCCTCCGGCTTCTCATCAACCTCTGATAGATTTACTAAAAACCAGAAATTCGTTAGTCTTATTACCACCGACAACTTCCTCCATATCTTCCGTTGATACTTCTCTGCAGGTTACTTTTTCTTCGGAAAGCTTTTTTTCTCTCTCTTCTTTTAATTCTTCTCCCTGCTGCTTTTTCTCATTAATTTTTTTATCCATTGTTCATACCTCCTAAAAGATGTACACCCCGATACAACAGCCTCAGTTGTAACACGATGTTTTCGTTTTCACTTATACATACGTATTACATTTTAAGTTTCAACGCATCTTATGTCAATGCCACTTAAATTGCCTCATTTTATCCTGTAGCGAATCGTCATTTTTGAGTCCTGTCGTTCAAAAGAACTCCGGTGTAAGGAACTTTACCTCACGATCAAGAAGACTTCCGACAAACTTTTTATAATACTCAGGCACCATCTCATCCGTCTCATCATGTGCATGAAGAAGAAGGATGTGGCTGTTGTCATCCTTAAACAACGACCCTCCGTAGATTGGATATTCGTCGTTTATTCTTTTATACACATCTTCCTCGGTAAAGCCGGACTCGGGACGGATGTTATATTCTGCAAAATCAAACGTCCACAAAGTATCGATTTCCTCGCTGAGTCCCTCAGTCTTCCACCATTCAAATGTAATCTGAGTATCCTTAAGCTTGCTGAAACCGTTTTCCTTGAAATACTTCTGAAAAGCTTCCCTGTTTTCTCCGCCCTTGTCTCCGTAGGGGAAACGGAAAGGTCTGAATTTTCTTTCAACTCCGGCATCAGCATAAAGCTTATCGAGAACACTCTCATTTTTCTCGATTTCTTCCTTCGCTTCCTTAAACGATATCTTTGACATAAAAGGATGCGAATATGTATGATTTCCCAGAATCATGCCGTGTTGAAGCGCGTATATCGCATTATCATAGTATTTTTCGACGTTTTGCCCTACCGCAAACATAACCGCGGTTATCCCCTTTGAATTCAGGTAATCCACGATAGCCGGTGTGTTTTTCGAAGCCACGTCATCGATTGTAAGTACTGCTGTAACCATTTTTTACCACCAATTTATTTTTTCATAAACATATGTCGAGCGTAACACTAATAAAATAATTTGACAACCCTAAAAAGATGCTCTGACTATATTTGATAATATAATATCAATATTTGCATTATAATTTATTTGCTGTCGGCTTTATGTTATACTCTTTGAAACGACTCAAAGCAAAAACTATTGTTCAAAGGGGTGCATATGTCAAACACGATCGATTCCTTGAATACCATAAGAATTAACCAAAACGGCTATTCGGTCCGCCTCCCCAAATATATAGCGGTTCTTGAGGAAAAGCCCGTTTATTTATATGATACAAACGACAACCTGATATCGGAATATCAATATCCCGGTCTTTCTTACGACGAAGCATCGGGCGACAACGTTTATATGATCGATCTCGGCGATATCCCTGTCGGAAAATATACATTAAAATGCGGCGGATCATCCGCAGGGATCACGGTTTCCGACAAACCCTTCGAGGTTCTTGTAAACAGCCTTATCAAGGGCCTTTATTACCAACGTTGCGGCTGTGAGCTCGAGAGCAGGCATGCGGGTATTTTCACGCACAAAGCATGTCACACAGCCCCCGCTGCCGTTTGGGAGGACCGGTCCCAAAAGAAACTTGTTACCGGAGGATGGCATGATGCGGGCGATTACGGCAAATATGTCAGCCCCGGCGCCGTAACCGTCGGTCACATGCTTTACGCATATCTTCTGTTCGCGGACGGCTGCTCGGATGATGTCAACATCCCGGAAACCGGCAACGGAACTCCCGACATTCTGAACGAAGCGCGGTACGAGCTTGAATGGATCCTGAAAATGCAGCGCGAGGACGGCGCTTTTTACCACAAGCTCACCAAGGATCATTTTGCACCTTTTATCATGCCTGAAGATGACACCGATCCCGAGTACCTTATTGCTCCCTCACACTGCGCCACCGCCGATGCGGTAGCGGTGCTTGCGCTCGCTTCAAGGATATACAAAAAATTCGATCCTGATTTTTCGTACAGAACATTAAAATCCGCCCTTATGGGCTCGGAATGGCTTGTCGCAAACCAGAATTTCAAGCCGTACATAAATCCGGAAGGTGTCATGACAGGTCCTTACGGTGACGTAAATGTGATTGACGAGCTCTTTTGGGCGTGCTGCGAGCTTTTTGCCACAACCGGAAAAAAAGCATATCTTAGTGAAGCCGAAAGACTTTTTATCAACGCAAAAGATATGGACAACGATACGACCGGCAATTGTATCTTTAAGGAGATGCTTAAAAAGCAGAAAACTGCCGCCGAAGAATTCAGGAAAAGGTTTCCCCACTGGAATATCCCAAAAATCTCGGGTCTCAATACCACAGAATTCGGATGGGCCGACGTGAGCGGTCTGGGTGCTTTGTGCTGCCTCTTCTGTCTTAAGGAGAACGCAGGTCCCATCCTTTACGGTGACCTTAAAAAAGATTTTCTCGAGCGGAGTGAGAAAGCGCTCTCTTGTGTTAATGAATCGCGCTACAGAACTGCTCTGGCGGTTGAAGATTATGTCTGGGGAAGTATGTTAAACGTCATGAACAAGGCCATGACCATGACCGTCGATTATCTGCTGACCGGCAACGAGGACATGCGTAACGGTGCACTCAGTCAGATCGATTACGCTCTCGGACTTAATGCGCTTGACCTCTCGTTTGTGACCGGTATCGGAACGCGAAGCGTTCAAAACCCCCATCACAGACCTTCAGGTGCCGACGGGATAAAGGCTCCCGTTCCCGGCTTTGTTGTCGGCGGACCCAACAATAAGTGGACCTATCCCGAAACAAAGGAACGCCTCAAAAACACCCCGGCTGCCAAATATTATATCGATGAAACTCAATTCGCAGACATGAACGAAGTTGCCATCTATTGGAATTCTCCGATGATCTTCGTTACTGCGTTCTTTAATACGATCTGATTTCTTGGGATCGACTTTATTTAACGAGTGTATCGGTAATCTTTTCACCGTATTCTTTAGTGCGATCTGATTTCTTGAGGCGGTCGACTTCAATCAAACCGGCAGCAATGACAGGCGTCGTAATATTTTATTATATGGCACATTCACATAGCGTATTCTTCACTTTGTGAATGTGCTTCATTTTTTCCAAGTCAGTGAAAGCATGGTTTTCGCTCTTTCCCTGCAATATCCGGGATATTTTTCGATAAACGTCTTTTCTTTTGAGACAGAATCCGTGTAATACCTCAGCCCCAGTTCCAGACAGATCTTGTTAAAAATGTCCGGAAGCGTGTTAAGAAGAGTGTCTTCCGACATTGTGCCACAAGTGCTCGCATAACCTCTGACAAGCTTCACCGCTGCAGCCTCGTCAAAACGTCCGTCACAAATACAGCACGAACGTATGCAGTCCGCTATATCTTCAAGTAATGATCCCTTCATTACCGTGTCCATATCAAGACATCCCACAACTCTTCCGGATCTGAAGATAAGGTTTGAAAGCTTTGTATCGCCGTGGACTACCGATATTCCCGGGGTGATAATGTCAAGCGTATCGCATATGTTTGATTCTGTTATTTCACGAGGAGCATCACATATGCGTGATTCGATTACTTCTCGTGAGACATCACATACGCGTGATTCGATTACTTCTCGGGTGACATCACATACACGTGATTCGATTATTTCTTCCAGAAACAAGTCACGTTTAAGGCTTTCAGCGGGATTTTTCTCCGATTCTTTGATGTCATTTTTAACTGTCGATACGGCTTCTGTGTCATAAGCATTCCGAATTCTTCCCGATGGTTTTTCACACCGGGTTATGCGCAAGTATTCCCCATAATAATATCCGAGATCATGAAGCGTCGGAAAAACCGCTTTCGGATCTCTTTCGATGTTATGAAAGACAGAATGCATTGCAGCGAGTCCCTGCCCGCATGCGCTGAGCTGCTCATCCGATAGCGGAAGGTTGAGGATCTCTCCCTCAATAAAAGGGTACATTCTCCAGTAAAATCCATCGCTGTCTATATAAAAAAACAGCCCAGAGTTTGTTTTTAACCACATCGGATAAATCCAGCCATGCTCATCACAGACACTTGAATACAGATTATAATTGTATTCAAGCTTCTCGACATCCATGCATCGCTGCAGACGTTGCAAAACATATCTGTCGTTCTTTGTATGAACAATATATGTGTTGTTGATGTGTCCTACATTTATTTCTTCGACGGATATAACTTCTACGATATCAAATTGTCTGCAGATTTCTTTAGGCTTCATATACAATCTCTCCGTCTTTTTCATGCTGCTCCGAAAATTGCATCAAACAACTCTCTGAGAGGGATGTGCGGCACACGTCCGGCGAATGAACCGATCACCTGATACCCGGCTTCTATAAGGATGATGATTATGAGTGCGATGGCGATCAATGGGATAAGTGCACTGATAATGCGATTTTTCGGCATGCGCGTATATGAAAAAAGGAGTACAAAGGGTGCCGCCATAATTTCAATAACGGGTGGACCACCCCGCGACACACCTCAATCGGTATAATCCTTCACATTGAAGAATTCGTCCGTCGGTTCTTCTACGTTCGTAATACCGGGTACGAAGTCAGTAACGAAAGTATCCCCGGTATTCGGATTGATGTAATAGTGTGAGAGCGCGCCCGTGTACGACCTATATAATATAACGATCTCATTTTCATCGCTCGAGACCACTCCCCAGTAAATCGGATATTCTCCGGATTGTTCCAGGCTCTCCAGGTCGGGATTTTGGCTGTGGCAATAATTTCTGATCGCATCACGCGCCTGCTCGGGGGTGATCAACTCGGGCGACTCTTCCCCTGCCGCGTCGATGATTCTGCCGGCATCTTCTGCTCCCTTATCTGACTGTGCTCCGGCTTCCGGAGCCGCAGCTTCGCTCGTAGCTTTCTCTTCCGATACCGTAGCAGCCGGTGGCGTCGCATCGTTCGAAGCCTTATTCTCCGACCCGCATCCTATCGTCCCGAGGACAACAGATAAAACCAATATTATCAAAATTACTTTTTTCATTGTTGAACACTCCTCTGATATGAAGACCCCCAAATACATAAACGAGAGTATGTACCGGGTGCTTGTATACTTACGTACATCATACCAAGGAACTGCCTGTTTATCAATGATGTTGCAGGGGGTGGTCTACCCAAGGGACCACCACAACCCCCGTCCCCGGGTAGACCACCCAACCAGCAACTACTCATCAGTTGTTATCGTAAATATCCTCTGTGAACGTCAAGCTCCCGCGGTATCCTGCGTAGGTACGGTTGAAGATCAGACGTTCACTCATCGGGAATGAACCGAGGATGAACTGTATATCCTTCTCGAGCGCGATCTCTC
>JAEEIH010000100.1 GCA_016281275.1 Lachnospiraceae bacterium
GACAAGTCTCCATCTCTTATCCTTTGAAAGAGGTCTTGTCTCCATTACCTTGACTCTGTCGCCGACCTTGCACTCATTGTTCTCGTCATGAGCCTTGAGCTTGTAGGTTCTCTTTACGATCTTGTTGTACAAGGGATGCTTAACATTATCTACTACGGCTACAACGACTGTCTTGTCCATCTTGTCGCTGACTACTTTGCCGGTACGAACTTTTCTGAGATTTCTTTCCACAACTTTCTCCTTTCCATTCATATGACGATCAGAATATCATCACTTTGAATCGATCATGCCTTCTGCTGTGAGATCACAGTCTTAATTCTGGCAATATTCTTTCTTACTTCGTTGATTCTGCTTGTATTGTCAAGCTGGTTGGTCGCATTCTGGAACCTGAGATTAAAGAGTTCCTTCTTTGCTGCGACAAGTTCCTCAGCAAGTTCGGTTCCCGACTTCTTTGTTAATTCCTCAACATATGTCTTACTCTTCACTGTCGGCACCTCCTTCTAAATCTGCCTTGGATGCGATCTTACACTTGATGGGAAGCTTATGCATCGCAAGACGGAGCGCCTCTCTGGCGATCTCTTCGGATACTCCCGCGATCTCGAACATAACGCGTCCGGGCTTAACTACAGCTACCCAGAACTCTGTTGTTCCTTTACCGGAACCCATTCGGGTCTCAGCGGGCTTTGTTGTAACGGGCTTATCAGGGAAAATCTTGATCCAAACCTGACCGCCACGCTTGATGTAACGTGTCATGGCAACACGGGCTGCCTCAATCTGATTCGACTTGATCCAAGCAGGTTCAGCTGCTACAAGTCCGTACTCGCCGTAGGCGATTGTATTGCCTCTCTGTGCCTTTCCGCGCATTGTTCCGCGGAACTGTTTTCTGTGTTTTACTCTCTTGGGTATCAGCATCTTACTTCACGCTCCCTTCCTTTTTTCCGTTCTTAGCGGGAAGTACCTCACCGTGGTAAACCCAAACCTTAACACCAACCTTACCGTAGGTTGTGTCTGCCTCAGCAAACCCATAGTCGATGTCGGCACGGATTGTCTGAAGCGGAATGGTTCCTTCGCTGTAGAACTCTGTACGAGCCATATCTGCGCCGCCGAGACGACCTGAGCAGGAAGTTTTGATTCCCTTTGCGCCGGCCTTCATGGTTCTCGACATTGTCGACTTCATAGCACGTCTGAAGGAAACACGATTCTCAAGCTGCTGTGCAATCGACTCTGCTACAAGCTGAGCGTTGTTATCGGGTTTCTTAACCTCTTTGATATCAAGGTTAACGTCCTTCTTTGTGAACTTCTTAATGTCTGCCTTAAGCTTCTCGATCTCAGCTCCGCCCTTTCCGATAACCACGCCGGGTTTTGCGGTATGAACGGTAACCTTGATCTTATCGGAAGCGCGCTCGATCTCGATCTTGGAGATTCCTGCGCTGTATAACTTCTTCTTTAAGAATTTTCTGATGTTGTAATCTTCAACAAGATTGTCTGCGAAATCGCCCTCTGCGTACCACTTGGAATCCCAGTCAGCGATGATTCCGACTCTTAAACCATGGGGATTTACTTTCTGTCCCATATACTCTCCTTTCTCATAGGATCCGGCCCGGAAGCCGAACCCGTTTCATCGCACCGCACAACCGTTTAATTACCGAATTGTGTAAGATCTAATGCGATTATCTCTCATTAAGTACTACGGTTATGTGACTCATTCTTTTTAAGATTTTGTACGCTCTGCCCTGAGCTCTGGGATGGATTCTCTTCATTGTGGGTGCGCAGTTTGCGTAGCACTCTTCAATGTAAAGCTTTGATGCGTCCATTCCGTTGTTGTTCTCGGCATTTGCCATAGCCGACTTAACGAGCTTCCCGATAACTGTCGAAGCGTATCTGGGATTATATTCCAAAATACCAAGAGCTGTATTTACGTCTTTTCCTCTGATTGCATCCAGTACGAAGCATGCCTTCTGAACGGATACCCTGGCATATGAAAGCTTAGCCGAGGGTCTTGTATCCTTAACGGCATTTCTCTCTCTCTTAATCTGAGATCTATGTCCTTTAGCCATATGGATGTAACCTCCTTTCATCGTGTCAAAAAAACTGTGTTATCCGCAAAGTCATTACTTTCTGGATGTCTTCTTCTCATCCTTGCCGTGTCCGCGGTATGTTCTTGTGGCTACGAACTCGCCAAGCTTGTGTCCTACCATATCTTCGGTAACATATACCGGGATGTGTTTTCTTCCGTCATGAACGGCAATCGTCAGACCAACGAAATTAGGGAAGATGGTTGAACGACGTGACCAGGTCTTGATCACCTGCTTGTCACCTGACTTAACAACCTCATCTACCTTCTTGAGGAGTGAAGCATCCGCGAAGGGTCCCTTTTTTAATGAACGTGCCATAGGTTCAACCTTCCTTTCTATTTAGCGATAGCCTTACCATTCTTACGACGAATGATGAGCTTGTTAGACTTGTTGTTCTTCTTACGGGTCTTAAGACCGAGTGCGGGTTTACCCCAAGGAGTCGAAGGACCGGGACGACCGATTCCGTTCTTACCTTCTCCACCACCGTGAGGATGGTCATTCGGGTTCATAACAGCACCACGTACTGTAGGTCTGATGCCCATGTGTCTCTTACGACCTGCTTTACCGATGTTAACGAGGTTGTGCTCTCCGTTACCGATAACACCGATCGTTGCACGGCAGATAACGGGGATTCTTCTCATTTCGCCCGAAGGAAGACGAAGGATTGCGTACTTATCTTCCTTACCTACGAGCTGCGCAGCAACACCTGCCGAACGAACGAGCTGACCTCCGCGTTTGGGATAAAGCTCAATGTTGTGAATCTGCGCACCAACGGGGATCTTGCTTAAAGGAAGGCAGTTGCCGGTGAGCGCTTCAGCGTTCTCGCCGTTCATGATCTTGTCGCCTACCTTAAGTCCCTCGGGAGCGAGGATGTATGCCTTCTCGCCGTCTGCGTAGCAGATAAGTGCGATGTTGGCTGTTCTGTTGGGATCGTACTCGATTGTCTTAACCGTTGCGGGGATGTCATCCTTGTATCTCTTGAAATCGATGATCCTGTACTTTGTTCTGTA
>JAEEIH010000006.1 GCA_016281275.1 Lachnospiraceae bacterium
AACAGCGCCTCGCACAGGAAGAGGCTGACAGACTTGCTGAAGAAGCACGTCTCGCACAGGAACAAAAGGATCGTGAGGAAGCGGAACGTCTCGCCGAGGAAGCACGTCTCGCGCAGGAAGAGGCAGATCGCCTCGCTGAGGAAGCACGCCGCGCGCAGGAGGAAGCTGACAGACTTGCAGAAGAACAGCGTCTCGCAGCAGAGGAAGCGGAACGTCAGAGACTCGCGGAAGAGGAAGCACGTCTCGCGCAGGAAGAGGCCGATCGCCTCGCTGAAGAAGCACGGCGTGCGCAAGAGGAAGCCGACCGTCTCGCCGAAGAGCAGCGTCTCGCTGAAGAAGCTGAACAACAGAGACTTGCTGAAGAGGCAGCGGAAGCAGAGAGGCAGAGGATAGCGGCAGAGGAAGAGGCTGCCCGAATTGCCGAAGAGCAGAGACTGGCAGAAGAAGCTGCCCGTCAACAGCAGCAAACCAATCCGTCGCAAGGCGGCGGAGGAACCTCCGAAATACAAGAGACCATTGAAACAGCACAGTACTCGGATACTTTCTGGGAAATATCGGAAACTACAGCATCCTCAAGCATAGGTTGGAGAGTCGATCTTAAGTTCCGTGACAGCAATCAAAATGTGCTCTCTATCAGTGACCTCCCCACAACGAAGGGAGCAGCACTTCCTGCGGCTTCGTCGGGATCGTCGGGAGGAACAGGCGGGATCACGGTTACGGTAGAGACGTCCAATACCTGTCCGAGTAATTACGCATATGAGTTTGCCGGATGGTATTCAAGTTCGGCTGCTGCCGATAACCTGAACCCGGAGTATCTTCTCACGGAAGTGCCCGAGACGGGGACGATCTATCCCGGTATCAGAAGGACGATCACAAGTACCATATACATTTGTCATGATTTCAGGAAGGATGCCTTTGATTTTGCGGACAGCCACTATCAGATCGGACTCAGGTATTATGGGGCAAACAATACCGAGATCGGGATCGACGACCTTTCGGCGGCGATCAGTTCGCTTTCGCCCGGAACGCTTTTGCCCGGATATAAAACTTATGACGGAAGCGCGGATGTGAGCATCGATGAGGATGCCTTTAACGCACAGACGGAAACATGGGCCGAGTCTTCGGTAATGGAGAATTACGACCGCTATTATGCATTCACGGGCTGGTACAGTACCGAAGAGGCCGCGCGGACCTCGGATCACCGCTACCGTGTTACCAATGTGGCGTCTACGCCTCAGGAACACCCGGTTGATATCTACGCCGGAATCGATCTGATCACGACTGTGCGCATACCGTCCACACAGACCGCGCATGTGGTGGTTCCTACGGGATGGAATCCCCAGGGAACCGACGCCATAGTCGATTATGAAGTGAACAGTGAATACGTTGATTTCTATGTGATCTCCGGTAAGGATGTGATCCTTCCCGATGAAGCGAGTGACACCACGAATCACGATTATCCTTATATTGCAAAGGAAAGCGGAGTCGGCAGATATACGCAGTTCTATTGCTACATGGACAGCTCCGAATTCGATGAGGCCGAGATCGATCCTTACAGTTATGTGCTTGAGCAGTGTCTGAGAGAGAACACGTATTCCCAGATCACGGCTTATTCGAGCTCGAATCCGAGCGGAAAGATCTTGAGGCTCTATTACACGGATAACAATACCTCCGGTAATTTTACCTGCCGTACGGGATCGGATGAGGACAATGTACACAGTCTTGACATGATCTTTTCTTCGCCCGTTAAGGTGAGAATTGCGGTCGGAGGATCGGATTATTTGTCAAGGTTTTACATACACGAAAACAATAATGATGTTGATAATGATGTAACGGGTCTTGCCGAATTCATCGGTGGTGCACTGCAGGGACCTGCAAGACTTCCGGGAGCCGGTGAAGACGGACAGCTTTGGCATGTCACGGAGGCACAGAATTATGTGTACACATTGGAAACTGTGTACTTCGATCATTTTGCATCGGACCATTCTTTCGCTCTTCCTTATGTGAATTACCAGCATAATTATTCAGCAGACTACGACAAGTATATGCTCTGCAGTTATAAGACTTCGAGAGACGGACTCGTGACCACATTTTTGGCCGACGATGTTGAGCATGTGATCGCTTTCAATAATGAGAATTCGGGAAGTTCTCCCATGTCTATAACGGACACATCGACAGACGGCAGGTTTATTGCGACCATGCAGCTTGTCGACTGGGTGATGCTTGATCTGTCGGTGGACTCGAGTTTTTTGGAAACGAATTATGTATTCAGTATCGGCGAGAATAATCCTTATGTGATCCCGACAGGATCCGGATCATCGTCTGATTTTTACTTCTGCCTTGCTGTCAATCCGAAGGACCTTTATAAGGAGCCGAATACAGAACCCTCGTTCCCTTATAATGTTACGGTTCAGACTGCAAAATTTGATTCCTCGACAAGTCATGATATGACGATCTTCGCACCCGACGATGTGATCTATCCTTGGAACAGCGCGGGACAAAAGAGGACCGGAGTCAGTGTCAATAACCCTCAGATCGTGTTCAACGCAATGGATGAGAACATCAGAAAGTCTTATTCCTTCGTGGGAGTGGAAGGATACAGACTTTCGGGATTCGATGTCAGCTTTTTCTACAACATTAACAATACCAAAGAATTCAGGCTTAATGAAACGGAAGATGATATTAAATGGACGGCTGCTCCGTGCACGGATCAGTCGGGCAACAGCTGCGGAAGTGTTCTCCCTCTCGACAATCTGGCTCCGATAGGTACATACCCGGTCACAGTCAAACCTGTGTTTACTCCTGTCAGAAAGGTTACGGCGAGCCTGCAGTACGTCAGTCCGCAGATCGACCCGAGCGGATATTACGGCGGATATCCTTCGCAGACAGATTTTGCTTTGAGGGCAGACGACGGATTTATGCTCCAGCTTGAGGGATTCTACGGTGATGATACCGGCACTGTCGATATAGAGAGCCTTAAGCTCGATTATTGCATGATCGATTCTGCGGAAAACAGCATTACGCCTTTTATCGAGCAGAACATATCATCCGTATTGGGCAAGGAGGAAAGCAGTTGGCATTATTCCAACCCGTACGGTGTTGAGTCGAACCCTCATGACCCGACTTCTTTAAGCAGTGTTAAGATTTGTAAATTAAGAGAAATGGCTGTTAATAAATCTTCTTCGGAACTTGGAGAAAAAGCCTTCATCAGAGGTCTCGCAAAAACACCTGTCACTTATTCGACCTATTGTCCCGGCAAGATCGATGTGGAGGTTGCTTCGGGACAGGAGAAGAAATATTCGTGCTTTGTTTATACCGACAATAATGTTAAAAAGATCGGACGTGTGTTTGACAATACAGAAACATTTACAGTGGCTGATGCGGCCTTCCCGAAGCCTGCGTTCACAGGTATGATGTGGGATTTTGTCGGTGTGGATCAATATGATATATCGCGCTACGGCGGAAATATAAAGCCTTATTACAGAGGCAACGAACTCTGGGCGGGTGGCGATGACTACAGGACGGCGTACACGACCGAAACCGGATTGTTGATTTCGGGAATGGATCTGAACAGATTTTATTTGACTTCCGAATTCATGCCCGGAAGCAGTCAGACGATACTCAAATACATTCTCGGAAACTTTAGTGACGACGGCGCCGGAATCTTTGAATATAGGCCGTACAGATCGGTAACGATATTTAACTGCGATACGGCACATGCATATTCGTATTCGCAGACTAATCCCGATTGGGACGGCAGTTATAACGGGCTGAGCCAGGGAACAAGTGTAAGGCTGTTCTCACCGGTGCTGAGTCAGGATACGTCATTTAGCCAAATCTTTTCCACACCTATTGAAAACGGCGAAGGAACATTTAACCTGAATCTTTATGCTCCCACCGATGATGTCGGAACCGATAATTTCATCGCTTATTGGGACGGCGGCAGCAGCTTCTACCTCTTCTATGTCGGAGAAAACATTGATTGTGCGGTAAGCTCATTTGGCGGTCAGTCATCCGAAAATGCCAAAGATTATGCCGTACAATATGAATTCGGCTTTGAGCCTGTCACATATTGATGTATTACAATGAATCGATGACCGGATACCGGGGGGACGGGGGTTGTGGGTCATCTACATTGCTACATAGTGTCGAGCCTAAGTTACAAAATCTATAGAGGAGGGCATATGGATCGTTTTAAAAAATATGTAATGCGGATCGCGTCGATCGTTCTTTCGGCAGCAATCGTTATGACGCTCGGAGAAAGCGCCGCGGTAAAAGCGGCATCGAAATATGTCAAGGATCTCACCGTTTCTTCCGAAAAGGTTGTGCTTACGGGAGAAGGCGCGAAAATTGTTGTTCAGGCGAAGGTCGCGACATCGGGAAAAGCTTCGAAGAAGGTGTCTGTAACGTCTTCCGACAGTTCCGTGGCAACGGTTTGGGTATCGAAGGTTTCGAAGGGAACAACGGACATCACGATCACATCGTGGACCGGCGGAGAGTGCGTTGTGACCGTTAAAACGAAAGGAAAGGATGCTTCGGGAAAGAAGCTTACACGGAAGATCAAGGTTGTTGTCGGAGCAGAAAGCGCCGGGCAGGAAGAAAGCACCCACGATGATGAAAGTAAAAGCAAGGCTGAAGCAGGAAAGAACGGAGCAAACAACAGCAATGAGGACGGAAAGAACGAAACAAACAACGGCGGTAAAGCCGGAAAGGACGAAAAAGCTATGGCAGACGAGAAAGTGGTTGTTACTGTGACATCGGAGACATTCTCCGGCAAGTATGCGGTTAAGAACGATTCTACGGGAAAGACGGATGTTCTCGAGGCGAATGACCTCACACGCAAGTACATAAGCTTTGCACCCTGGCCGACAACGGTTGCTCAGGTTGAGTACGTCATAAAGAATTATTCCGATCCCTACGTGATCGCAGCGCTCTTCGTCGTTGCTGCCGACAACTATGAAAAGGGCAAGGACATGAACGATCGCTCGCCTGTCACTTTCGCCATGATCGAAGCCATCAACACGGGCGCCGGCATTCTCGACGGGAGCGCCTATAAGCTTGACAACTTTGCTGTGGGACGCATAAACGTCAATTACGGCATGGGCAGAGTCGTCGTTGACGGCGGTTCGACGGTTGATGTGAGAGACTTTGCTCCGCGTGCATATATGAAAGGCGCAACGCCGGAAAACAACTACACTCCCGCCGGCGGCAGCGATAAAACGAAGTGGCAGATAGTGGTTGATGAATATGTTTACAACGGCGACATTGACAACGGATATATAACGGTTTGCCCCCAGCGCTACAGCATGGAGCAGGATACCGAGACGGCAAAGCCCGTTTATATCGAGCACAATCAGGTCTTAAGGATCGGTTTCCGCAGACACAAAGCAACGGGGATCTGGGTTCCCACGCCCGTGTCGGCTCTCTCGGGCGAAGTGAGCGGAAACGTCAAGCCTTTTGATATTTCATCGACGGGGCTCTTCTCGAATAATTATGTACCTCCGGTGATCGATCAGGGATTCTGAGCATTTGTTTTTTATTGATTTCTTATTTCCACCGTGATATACTGACTATAACTGTGGATTCTCCTAATAATCTACCCTTATGCCCTCACTCCGTGTGGGCTTCGAAACTGCGTGTAAAGCGCGTTTCCTTTGTTCCGCAGGATGAAACCGATATTTGGTCGGATGATGGCGCGACGGCGGTATGGAGCGGTCGGAGCCGTTTGAAAGCCGGTGTGCGGTCATGGTTTTGGGCCTAAAGGCCTGTTACAGTTCCTTCGGGAATTGCGGAGGCGAGAAAACGGAAGCGGAAAACCGCTTCGAAAGATAAGCCCGGAACACGATTTGGGCGAGGAATCAGCGGCAAACGCCGCTAAAGAGGAGAATCAGTTGATGATTTTATCACAAGGAGGTTTGACAATGGGTTCAAAGAAGAAAATCCCGTTTAACGGCACAGCCGACCAGGAGGCCGCTCTCCGCAGAGTCGTTGCTGAGCTGAAGAACGAAAAAGGCGCGCTCATGCCGATTCTTCAAAAAGCACAGGACATCTATGGATATCTTCCCTACGAGGTTCAGAAGATCATCTCCGATGAGATGAACATCCCCATCGAGAAGATTTACGGTGTCGTTACATTCTACTCACAATTCTCACTTTATCCGAAGGGAAAATACAAGATTTCTGTCTGTCTCGGAACAGCCTGCTATGTTAAGGGCTCCGGTTCCGTGTTCGACAAGCTTGTTGAAAAGCTTGGAATCGAAGGCGGTGAGTGTACGGCAGACGGCAAGTTCTCACTTGAGGCCTGCAGATGTGTCGGCGCTTGTGGTCTTGCGCCCGTCATGACCATTAATGATGATGTTTACGGAAGGCTTACTCCCGACCAGATCGACGGGATTCTTTCCAAGTATAACTGACCATGATGCCTGAGATCTCCCTCAACATTCTCGACGTTACCATGAATTCGGTGAAAGCCGGCGCAAGCCTTGTGCACATTAGCGTTAAGGCGGACACATCGGCTGACACGCTCACCGTGTGCATCGAAGACAACGGCTGCGGGATGACTGAGGAACAGGTGGCACGTGTTACCGATCCTTTTTATACCACCCGGACCACGAGAAAGGTCGGACTCGGAGTACCTTTCTTCAAGATGGCGGCGCTGCAGAGCGGCGGGTCGTTCGACATCAGGTCCGAACCCGGAAAGGGCACGGTGGTGACCGCGGTTTTCGGTCTTTCAAACATTGACCGAATGCCTCTCGGTGATATGGCCGGGACGATCCACATGATCGTCACCCAGAACGAAGAAACGGATTTTGTTTATTCGCATCACATTGATGACAGGGGATTTGAGCTCGACACACGTGAAATGCGTGAGATCCTCGGCGGCGTTTCGTTTAAGGAACCCGAGGTGTCGGAGTACATAAAAGAGTATCTCAGAGAGAATATCAAAGAGTCAGAAAACGGAACAGTACTATAAGATTTTTAAGGAGGAATCCACATGAAGTCTCTTGAAGAATTAAAAGCTATCAGAGAAAAGATGCAGGGCAGCGTTGCATTTCGCAGTGATGACTCTAACCAGACAAGAGTAGTAGTCGGTATGGCTACCTGCGGTATCGCAAGCGGTGCGCGTCCTGTTCTTACCGCCCTTTCGGATGCTGTCCAGAACAAGGCCGTTAAGAATGTGGCAGTTACACAGACAGGATGCATCGGTCTTTGCCAGTACGAGCCCATCGTTGAAGTATATGAGCCCGGAAAAGAAAAAGTAACCTATGTAAAGATGACACCTGAGAAGGCTCTCGAGGTGGTTGACCGTCATCTTATCGGCGGCAATGTAGTTACTGAATATACAATCGGCGCACTTGCCAAATAATTACGAGAGAGAGGTATCATATGTATCGTTCACATGTTTTGGTCTGCGGCGGAACAGGATGTACTTCCTCGGGAAGCCAGAAGATTCAGGAAAAGCTCAAGGCAGAGCTTGCTGCTGCCGGCCTTACCGAAGAGGTAGCAATCGTTCAGACCGGTTGCCACGGACTGTGCGCCCTTGGCCCCATCATGATCGTTTATCCCGACGCAACATTTTATTCAATGGTTAAGGAAGAGGATGTTCACGAGATCGTTACTGAGCATCTTTTGAAAGGTAGAGTTGTTGAGCGCCTTGTTTATCACGAGGATAAGGCAGGCGAAGGCATCAAGTCCCTCAACGACACTGCATTCTATAAAAAGCAGCACCGTATCGCGCTCCGCAACTGCGGTGTTATCAATCCCGAGAATATTGATGAATATATCGGAACACGCGGATATGAAGCACTCGGCAAGGTTCTCACCGAGATGACCCAGGATGAAGTTATCGACTGCATCCTTGCATCGGGCCTCAGAGGACGTGGCGGCGCCGGTTTCCCCACAGGAAAGAAGTGGCAGCTCGCAAAGAACCTCGTTCAGGACGGCGGACAGAAGTATGTTTGCTGTAACGCTGACGAAGGCGATCCCGGTGCATTCATGGATCGTTCCGTTCTTGAGGGTGATCCTCATGCCGTACTTGAGGCAATGGCGATCGCCGGCTACGCTATCGGCGCTTCACAGGGTTATATCTACGTTCGTGCGGAGTATCCCATCGCTGTAGAGCGTCTTAACATCGCGATCAAGCAGGCAAGAGAGTACGGCCTTCTTGGCAATAACATCTTCGGAACAGATTTCTGCTTCGACATTGAGCTCAGACTCGGTGCCGGCGCATTCGTTTGCGGCGAGGAGACAGCGCTCATGACCTCCATCGAAGGTAACCGCGGTGAGCCTCGTCCCCGTCCTCCGTTCCCTGCAGTCAAGGGTCTTTTCGAGAGACCTACGATTCTCAACAACGTTGAGACCTACGCTAATATCGCTCAGATCATCCTTAACGGACCCGAGTGGTTCGCATCGATGGGTACAGAGAAGTCGAAGGGCACCAAGGTGTTCGCTCTCGGCGGCAAGATCAAGAACACAGGTCTTGTTGAGATTCCCATGGGTACAACACTTCGTGAGATCATCGAGGATATCGGCGGCGGCATCCCGAACGGCAAGAAATTCAAGGCTGCTCAGACAGGCGGACCTTCAGGCGGATGTATCCCTGCAGAGCACCTCGACATCCCGATCGACTACGACAACCTTATCTCCATCGGTTCCATGATGGGATCGGGCGGACTCATCGTTATGGACGAAGACAACTGTATGGTTGATATCGCCAAATTCTTCCTTGAGTTCACTGTTGACGAGTCATGTGGTAAGTGTACGCCTTGCCGTATCGGTACAAAGCGTCTTTACGAGATGCTCGACAAGATCACAAAGGGCCAGGGCACACTCGAAGACATCGACAAGATGGAAGAGCTTTGCTACTACATCAAGGACAACGCACTTTGCGGTCTTGGTCAGACAGCTCCCAACCCCGTACTTTCAACACTTCGTTACTTCCGCAATGAGTACATCGCTCACGTGGTTGACAAGAAGTGTCCCGCAGGCGTTTGCAAGAGCCTTCTTTCCTATGTCATCGACAGAGAGAAGTGTATCGGATGCGGCGCTTGTGCAAGACAGTGCCCCGCTAACGCTATCGTTAAAACAGACTACATCGGCGAAGGCAAGAAGCTTCCCGCTATGGAAATCCAGAAAGATAAGTGCCTTAAGTGCGGCGCTTGTATGGATAAGTGTAAGTTTGGCGCTATTTCAAAGAAGTGATCGAGGAGGATATTATGGCTGACATTAATTTAAAGATTAACGGCATGGAATGTAAGGCACCCGCCGGTTCAACGATCCTTCAGGCTGCCAAGCTCAACAACATCGACATTCCTACCCTTTGCTACATGAAAGAGATCAACGAGATCGGCGCTTGCCGTATCTGCGTTGTTGAAGTCAAGGGAGCACGTTCCCTTGTCGCTGCCTGCGTTTATCCTATAAACGAAGGCATGGAAGTTTTGACAAACAGTCCCAGAGTCCTGAATGCAAGAAAGAAGACACTGCAGCTCATCCTTTCGGACCACAACAAGAGCTGTCTCTCCTGCGTACGCAGCGGTCAGTGCGAGCTTCAGACGCTTTGCAAGCAGTACGGCGTTGATAATGAGCATATGTACGACGGCATTGTAAATGAGTCCGAGATCGACGGAACAGCCGCTCACATGATCCGTGACAACAGCAAGTGTATCCTCTGCAGACGCTGTGTTGCAGCATGTGCCAAGACTCAGGGTATCGGTGTTATCGGCGCCAACGAGAGAGGATTTAAGACAAATATCGGTTCCGCATTCGAAGTTGGTCTTGCAGAGACATCATGTGTATGTTGCGGTCAGTGTATCGCTGTTTGTCCCACAGGCGCTCTTTATGAGAAAGACTTCGTTGATCAGGTTGTTGCCGATCTCAACGATCCCGAGAAATATGTTGTTGTTCAGACAGCTCCCGCAGTTCGTGCAGGTCTCGGCGAAGAATTCGGATACCCGATCGGAACAAACGTTGAAGGCAAGATGGCGGCAGCACTTCGCCGTATCGGCTTCAATAAGGTATTTGATACAAACTTCAGTGCCGACCTTACCATCATGGAAGAAGGCACAGAATTTATCGAGAGAGTACAGAATGGCGGCAAGCTTCCTCTGATCACATCCTGCTCACCCGGATGGATCAAGTTCTGCGAGCATTATTATCCCGACATGATCGACAACCTCAGCTCCTGCAAGTCTCCCCAGCAGATGTTCGGTGCTGTTACAAAGACATACTTCGCAGAGAAGATGGGCATCGATCCCAAGAAGATCGTGTGCGTCAGCGTAATGCCTTGTACAGCCAAGAAGTTTGAGGTTGGTCGTGCAGATCAGTCCGCAGCAGGTGTGCCTGATGTTGACTACTCGCTCACAACCCGTGAACTTGCAAGACTCATCAAGCGTTACGGTATCGACTTCAATAACCTTCCCGATGAAGGCTTTGACGATCCGCTCGGTGAGGGCTCTGGTGCAGCAGTTATCTTCGGTGCAACCGGCGGCGTTATGGAGGCTGCTCTTCGTACAGTTGTATTTAAGCTCACTGGCGAGAAGGACGGCAGCCCGATCGAATTTAAGGAAGTTCGTGGCGTGGAAGGCATCAAGGAAGCTACATACGACGTTGCAGGTATCAAGGTTAATATCGCGGTTGCTTCGGGTCTTGCAAATGCACGCAAGGTTCTCGACATGGTTAAGTCAGGTGAGAAGAACTACCACTTCATCGAAATCATGGCTTGTCCCGGCGGTTGCGTAAACGGTGGCGGACAGCCCAGAGTTCCCGCAAACATCCGCAACTTCAACGACATCCGTGAGATGCGTGCTAAGGCACTCTACAGTATCGACGAAGCTAACACGATCCGCTTCTCGCATGAGAATGAGTCGGTTAAGAAGCTCTATGCCGAGTATCTCGAGAAGCCCGGCAGCCACAAGGCTCATGAGATTCTTCATACATCGTATGTAAAGAGAACTATCAATAAGTAATTTTCACTTCGCGTGATATTGAGGCGATGGACCCTTGGGGACGGGGGGTTGTGGACCATGAAGTGCATGGACCACAACCCCCGTCCCCGAGGGTCCATCTTTTGCCGGGGGTTGGTGAACAGGGGTGTGGACCCATGGGGACGGGGGTTATGGGTCCACTTTACATAAGGGCGTCCACGTGATATACTTATCACGACTGAGCAGAGCTCGGTAGTGTGTATGAGGGTACGCGGGGGCAAGGTTTGTTGCATCTATCGTCCGGTTTTCATGGTGAAGGGGGAAAACCATGGATTATTCAATCATTGAAGCGGGCCAAACCCTGTTGATACAGGTTAAACGCGGAGAAAACGAAACAGAGTTCCCGACGACAGTCGTTGACAGGTTCGACAATTCGGTAGTTGTCGAGCCGGTTCTGTATGAAGGGAAAATGGTTAATTTTAATATTCCCGGCATCGGAAAGAATATATCCCTGTTTCATGAGCCCATCGGTAAGATGATCATTTGGAAAGATATCGAGATCAAAGCCGGGTATTATAAGAAAAAGAAGCTTTGCCATGTTATTTACGTAAACGGTGAAGGCATTGAATTCAACCGCAGAAAAGACTACAGACAATATATCGGTGTCGAAGGAAAAGCGGAGCATTTCGGTTCCGAAAAGGTTCCGGTGATCGTCAGAGATGTCAGCAACAACGGAATCGGTCTTATCGTTGATAATGTCGCCGGATTTGAAAACGGAAGAAGAATGATAGTCTATTTTACCGATGAGAACGGTAAATATCGTTTTTCGCTTGAATGCAAGCAGGTTCGTTCACGCGTCATGCAGAATGGGCGTATCGAAGTGGGATGCCTTGTGGTCAATGCACCTCAGGTATTGTCGCAGTATGTGGCTTTTAAGCAGCTTGCCGAAAAACGCAGGATGCTGGGCGAGTGATTTATTGTAAGCTGCATGATGTCGGGAGGGTGGCAGAGATCACCGATCTGTTTATGGAGTTCGTCGATTGGAAGATTCCGGAATTGCGAGATAAGATATGGACAAAAAGCTTCATGACTTGTTTGTTTCAAATATAAAGCTTCTGGCATATGTAGATAGAGCCATATGCTGTTTTCGTATGAGCATGTATGACAGGGCGCTTGAAATGATATCCCTTACCGGGGATGGCATCAGCGGTCTTTGCGACGCTGTCATCGGGGACAGGGATTATTTTTGTGATATAGCCACACAATCTGTTGAGGAAATTCTAAGTAAGTTACTTGAGGCCAAGAAAGCCCGTGATTACACACTTCTTGCAGATGTTTATGAGATGCAGCTTATTCCGCTGGTCTGCTCCGTTCAGGAGATGATAATCAAAAGAGAAGATCTCCTTGTTTTTGACGAGGATACATATAAAAAGAACATCAAAACCATGCGTGCGAAGCTTGATATATCAATGCTCCGCTACGATCAGATTTTTTCCGCGCCCACAGAGCACGGCTCAGAAGAACACCTCGCGCACGAGGATGACCGCGAAAGGTTCAGGGTGAATCGAAACGCTCTTCTTGAGGAACCCATGATTCCCGAACAGCTTCTGTATCAGGGTTATACGGTGGAATTCACCTCTTCGGGGCTTATGACGCTTAAGGCTCCGCTCAAATCGGGTACGTTCGGTGACAGGCGCGAAAAGAGAAGAGGTACTTCCGACGATAACGCAGGAAGCATATATCTTCACACAAATATGCGTGTGGTGAGCGAAGGATTTTTACTTGCGAATTCGTGGTATGACGAGGAAACCCGGGAATATGCCGTTCTTGGTCTCGGACTCGGGTATCATGTTGCTGAGCTCGCCGGTCTTGCTCCGTCGGCACGTATCACTGTTTTTGAAAGCGACATGAACATCATAAAGCTTTACTGTGCATTTACGGATGCCGGTTTGCTGTCGGAGCAGAATGTTTTTATTGTTTATGATCCCGAAATGAAGCTTCTTGAGAAGAGGCTTGAAACACCCGAAAAATCGGGGAAAACCTGCATTCATTATCCGTCGTTCAGAAGAATGCCGCATTTGCGCAAGCTTGCGGATCTTGTACCTTGGAGCGGGCTTGTGGAGAAATGCTGAGAGGCGGGCTGAGGAGAAAAGCGTGAATTGTCCGATTACTTTTATTACTGCCGCGGCGGGGTTCGCTGCCGACAGATTTCTTAAAAAAGCTGCTTCGGGCAGCGATTGTAAACGTACGTACTTAAAAGATAAGGTCACGATCAAAAAGACGACCAACAAAGGTTTTGCGATGAATAAATGCGAAGGCAGGAGAGGACTTGTCATAGCGGTAAGTATCGTAGCATTTTTGGCCGTTGTTTTTTTGTTTGGGGTAGCGCTTAAAGATGAAAAAAGCAGAGGAAAGCGTCCCGGGGCGGCACTGCTTTTAGCGGGAGCACTCGGAAATCTCTATGATAGGATACGTCACGGATTTGTAGTTGACTATATAAGCATCGCGCCGTTAAAAAAGATCTTCTTTAATCTTGCGGATGTGATGATCGCCGCGGGAGCGCTGCTTTACCTGCTGCTGTGATATATAGCTGACACATGGATTAGTTTACGGTGGAACTTGTGACGAAAAACCGCCGCTAAAGTGAATCCGCTGCATGTCATGTATCCGGCGTGGAAACGGTGGCGAAAAACCGCGATCAGAGAGGAGAATACTTGATGGAAGAAAAAGATAAGGTTGCTTTAACAGAGCTCGTGGAAAAGTTCTCGCTTAAGAATCTGACTCCCGATGTTGATATTTCCAGTATCTACATTACGAAGCCCGATATCAACAGACCTGCGCTTCAGCTCGCCGGCTTTATGAAGGACTTTGACAAGGAGCGTGTGCAGATCATCGGAAATGTGGAGCACTCCTACATGCAGGGACTTGATGACGGACTTGAGCGTATGAAGAAGGTTCTGGAACTCGGAATCCCTTGTGTCGTTTACTGCCGTGGTTTTGAGGTTGAGCAGGAGATAATCGACGAGGCGACAAGGCTCGGCGTTGCGATCTTTCTTACTGACAAAGCAACATCCAACTTCATGGCTGAGATCATCAGATGGCTCAATGTCCAGCTCGCGCCCAGTATGACGATCCACGGCGTGCTTGTTGATGTTTATGGTGAAGGAATCCTTATCACAGGCGAGAGCGGAATCGGTAAGAGCGAGGCGGCTCTTGAACTTATCAAGCGCGGTCACCGACTTGTAAGCGATGACGCCGTCATCATCAAGAAGGTGAGCGACGATACGCTCATCGGCATGGCACCTGAGATGACAAGACACTTTATCGAGCTGCGCGGAATCGGGATCATTAACGTTAAAGCGCTCTTTGGCGTTGAGTCGGTTAAGAACACTCAGCAGATCGACCTCGTGATTAATCTTGAAGAATGGAACAGAGATAAGGAATACGACAGAATGGGGCTTGAAGAGCACTACGTGAACTTCCTCGGCAACAATGTCGTTGCTCACAACATCCCCATAAGACCCGGACGAAATCTCGCGATCATCTGCGAGTCCGCAGCTGTTAATTGCCGTCAGAAGAAGATGGGGTACGATGCGGCGAAGGAACTTTATCAACGTGCTTTCGGAGGTGGCGGAATCCAAATGTAATTTGTTGCATACGGATTCTCCTGCCACGCCGAAATGGTTTGAAAACGCTGACGCCGAATTGTTTTCAAACCATTTGACGGGCGCGGAGAATCCTGCGACGGTATGTAAAAGCCGAAAGAAATCGTTTCATATCATTATGGTATTTGGATGAAGACTTCTCCGCGGCCGCAAAACATTTGAAAACAAATCACGCGAGCAAGCTTGTGCGAGCGGTTTTCAAATGTTTATGCGTGACAGGAGAAGTCTGTAAGAGGAATACAGACATTTTATGAGTGATAGGAGAAGTCTGCAAGAGGAATACAGACATTTTATGCGTGACAGGAGAAGTCTGTAAGAGGAATACAGACATTTTATGAGTGACAGGAGAAGTCTGTAAGAGGAATATCACAAAGGAGAACAACATGTCAAAGTTTATCATCGGCACCGACATAGGCGGCACAACCGTCAAACTCGGTCTTTTTACGAAAGAAGGCCAACTGGTCCACAAATGGGAGATCCGAACCGACAGAAGCGACGGCGGAGAAAGAGTTCCGCAGGACATCGCGACTACCGTTAAGGAAATGCTCGGGTTGCGGCACATAGACATTAAAGATGTGATCGGTATGGGTGTCGGAGTTCCCGGACCCGTCAAATCCGACGGCACGGTCATGAAATGCGCGAATCTCGGCTGGGGCATCTTTAATGTGGGAGATAGAATGAAAGGACTCACCGGAATTAACTGTACCGCCCTTAATGATGCAAATGCTGCGGCACTCGGTGAAATGTGGATGGGAACCGCAAAAGGCTTCAAAAATCTCGTGTTCGTAACGCTCGGAACGGGTGTCGGAGGCGGTATCATCATCGACGGAAAGGTTATCAGCGGAACTCACGGCGGTGGCGGCGAGATCGGACATATCCTTGTTGAACCGGACGAAGAAGATGTCTGCGGCTGCGGATGCAAAGGTCATCTCGAGCAATATGCTTCGGCAACGGGTCTTTGCAGAGTAACACGGAAGCTTATCAAAGAGGGAAAGCTAAAGACTAAACTCAACCCTGAAATCATGTCGGCAAAGATCGTGTTTGACGCGGCAAAAGGCGGAGATGAGCTCGCAAAGGAAGCCGTTGAGATAATGTGCAGGTATCTCGCACAGGCATTCTCCGGGATTGCCGCAACAGTTGATCCCGAGGTGTTCCTCATCGGAGGCGGAGTTTCAAAGGCCGGTTCCATTATCACCGACACTGTTAAGAAGTATTACGTTCCGCAGAACATGAATGTCCTGAAGAATCCCGCCTTTGAGCTTGCCACGCTCGGAAACGATGCGGGAATTTTCGGCGCAGCGTACAGTGCGCTTGACGCCTTCGGTGCTTGAATTCAGGAAGAATCCCGCTGTTGATTTCGGGGAAAACCCGTCCGAGAAGGCGGCGGAAAAAGAAAATGTGTGGACGGAGATCGTTTGACGATATGAACAAGACAATTGCGTTGTTGGAGGAAAAGATTCCGGGGATGAGGGTTAAGGAAAACCTGCTCCTTTCGTCCTGCACTTCTTTCAGAACGGGGGGACCGGCGGATGCAGCTGCTTACCCTCGGGATTGCAGAGAGCTTGGGGAGCTCCTTTCGCTGTGCAGGCAGGAAGGCGTTCCTTTTTATATTCTCGGTAACGGGACAAACGTGCTCGCATCGGATGAAGGTTACAGGGGAGTTGTGATACTTACTTCGGAACTGCGAGGGATTACCGTTGATGAAGAAACGGGAATCGCAAAAGCAGGAGCGGGCGTATTGCTTTCGGTGCTCGCGATGGAGTGTGCCAAGTGCAGCCTTAAGGGGCTCGAATACGCCAGAGGAATTCCCGGAAGCGTCGGAGGGGCGGTAGTTATGAATGCCGGCGCATACGGAGGAGAGATCAAGGATTCCCTTATGTGCGTTACGGTTATGAATAATGAAGGTACCGCTACGATAAAAATGGATGCGGATCAGCTTGAACTCGGATATAGGCACAGCATTATTCCCGAAAAGAAGCTTGTTGTGATCGAAGCTGAATTTGGACTTAAGAAAGGTGAAAAGGAAGGCATTTTCGCGATGATGGATGAGCTCGGCGCGAAGCGCAGAGAGAAACAGCCGCTTGAATATCCGAGCGCGGGAAGTACTTTCAAACGTCCGGAAGGATATTTCGCAGGTAAACTTATCGAAGATGCGGGACTTAAGGGCTTCGGTATCGGGGGCGCACAGGTTTCCGAGAAGCATGCGGGATTTGTGATCAATAAGGGAGGCGCGACCTCGGCCGATATCATGTCTCTTATAGAAGAAGTTCGCAAACGTGTGTTTGAGTACAGCGGCGTGAGACTAGAGCCGGAAGTAAGGTTTATGTAAAAGGATGAAAAACGATGAGAAATGTGCATATGCAGATCGAAAAATCAAGAATCATTGTTGATCCAAGTCTTTGACAAGTTGAGCGAGACAGTGTAAGACCGATTATGAAAAATCGGGGCTGAGAAAAAAGTCTGAGCGAAAGGGAGGTAATGAAGTGTCTTTCTCAAACAATGTAAAGGAAGAACTTTTCAAAGTGCTCCCGCAGGCACGACATTGCAGAATAGCAGAGCTGGCGGCACTTATCGGCTTCGGAGCGACCGAGGTGAGGGCGGATGCCTTTTGTTTTGATAATCGGATGACCGGACTGAAAGCTCAAACGCTCATATATAGGATTTTCAAATTCGAGTCAGGGGAAGCTGCAGGGAGAAACCTTTTCACGCTGAGATGCTCAAAGCCCGAAATGACGGAGATCTTAGAGGCGCTCAAAGTGAAAAAAGGAGATTCTCAAATATTTTCTGTTGACAAGCAAGGACAAAATATCCATAATACTTTGCGAAACGATATTGTGCCCGGGATGCTTGTGTGCACGCAGACATGTTGTAAGCGTGCATTCCTGCGCGGAGCCTTTCTGGCATGCGGGTCGCTTTCCGACCCCGAGAAGGATTATCATCTTGAGTTCGTTCTGAAAAATGAGAAACAGGCGTTTATGCTGAGGGAGGTTCTTTCTTCGCTTTCTGTCGAAACGGGAACTGTTATGCGAAAAAAGACGTATGTTCTTTATATAAAGGACAGCGAGATGATAGCGATGCTGCTCACATTGACCGACGCGCATGTGGCGCTTATGGATCTTGAAAACATCAGGATCCTCAAGGAAGTGCGCAACGACGTGAACAGACGCGTAAATTGTGAGACGGCGAACATCGAAAAGACTGTTCGCGCGGCATCGAAGCAGGTGGAGGATATCAGATTTCTGGCTTCCCAGCCGGGATTTGACGAACTTCCCGAGGAACTTAAGGTTACCGCGGCATTGAGACTCGAACATCCCGAAGTATCGCTTTCGGAGCTTGCGATGTTGCATCCGACATCGGTGAGCAGATCCGGCATCAACCACAGACTGAGAAGGCTTTGCGAACTCGCGGAAAAAGCCGGAAAAAGAAGGTCGTAGCCGGATTGATAGGGAAATATTGTAACAGATCAGAAGCGGTAAAACCGCTTCTAAAGAGTGGCTTGGTACATGGTTGTGTATCCGGCAAGAAATCAGAAGTGGCTGAAGCCACTTCTAAAGAGGAGATTAAAAATGCTTCGCAAGGAAATGCAAATAGACGTGAGCAGGGAGTCCGAGAATCCCCCGATTGCAAAGCTTGTACAGGAGGCGAGCAGGTTTTCGAGCTCTATCTTTTTTGAGTACAAGGACAAAAACGTTAATGCCAAAAGCATTATGGGGATGATGACCTTTATCGGCATCATGAAGAAAGCACTCGAGGCAAACGATAAGATCACGCTCAGCGTCGACGGAACCGATGAAGATGATGCATTAAAGAGCATGAGTTCATTCTTCAATTAACACCCCCGTGACTAAAATCGGGGAACCGCTTTTTCGATGAGAAATACTTGTTTTTTTGGGACGCACTGCCGGTTTGCGGCGGTGCGTTTTTGTGCGATAAACGAAAGCCGTCTGTTGCAAGCTTGCTTGTGAACAGACGGCTGAGTGAACGGACATCGAGCGGACTTGTACGCGAGATGTCCCGTCGAATCGAGTAGGAGTCAGCCTACTCGATCTGTGTTATCTGTTCTTCCGGTGATGGTTCTTTTATATTGCTTCTCATTTTTACCGATGAAATTATGCTTTTTCACCTCATTTTACCCATGTATTTTTATTTGTTATTTCTGTAGCAGTCAAGATTTACCGATGTAATTTAACATTTTATTCATCTCATTTTACCGATGTTATTTTTATTTTTTTGTGGTAATGGATTGTTTTTTTACTATAATATTATGTAGGGAAATTGCTGTGAAATCGCTGGTGACTTTTCAGGTTTTTTCGCACTCTCGGTGATACCGCGACCGTTCGGCCTGGAAGTATCCCGGATGTCGGGGAATCCTACCACATGTGAAAAGTGCCGCGAAGCCTTGAGTGAAGCGGATTTGACGGCAGTCGAGCCTTAAAAATATAAATAACAAAAAAATATATATTGCAATAATATATATTTGTGTGATATTATTCTGTATCGACAGAGAAAGAGGCAGTATGAGCAAAGACAGGATCAGGATACTTGTTATTTTGGGTGAGCTTGTTGTTATCTGTGTTTTGGCACTTGTGATCTTGACTCCGAAGAATTCCGTGACATCGGTAAATGCGGATACCGTTGAGGTCGTCAGGGCTTCGCATGAAGGCGGTATTCTGCCGCCGGGGGAGGAACGGACTGCCGGAGTCACAGCGGAAGATGAGGAGACCTCGGATGTAAAAGAGGGAGAGGATGAAGCTCTCGACACATCTGTCCTTCGTGAAAATTCCACGGACAAAGCATATCCCACAAGAGATTCTGCCACCGGCATGGAAATTCCTTACAGAGCCGGCGGAATTCCCGGTAATCCGGGCCATGGCGGGGGCATAATGTCCGAAGAAACCACGATTGAAGTCGAAGTCGGGAATGCCGACGTCGGCAAATACATGTCTTCGGGGATAGGTGTTACGGGAGGATCCGCACCGGAGAACGAAGCAGCGCTCAAGGCAGCGATGTATGACTACGACGCCGCCATAGACATCATTAAAGCGATTCCCGATTTTGATAAGAGCGAGGAGCTCAAGGCGACCGTTCGCGAGTACGAGGCTGCGCGCGACAAGCTGGTTCAATGGGAGGACAATACTCAGATCAGCCATTTGTTTGTTCACTCACTTATCGTCGATACGGCGAGGGCATTCAGAAAAGGGAGTTCTCAGCCTGTCGGCTACAATAAGTACATGACCACGGTCGGAGAATTTAAGGCAATGCTTGAGTCTCTTTACGAGAAAGGCTACGTGCTTGTCAGCATGCATGATATCGCCGAGCGTTACGTTGATGCCGACGGAGTTGAGAAGCTTCGCAAGAAGCCGATTTACCTTCCCGCAGGCAAGACGCCTTTTGTTCTGTCGCAGGACGATGTTAATTATTATGCATATATGGATAATGACGGGTTCGCCGACAGACTCGTGATCGGCGAGGACGGAAGACCGACCTGTCAGTACACAGACACGGACGGCACCGTTTCATACGGTGAATATGATGTTCTTCCGATAGTTGACAATTTCCTTCTTAAGCATCCGGATTTTTCGTACAGAGGAGCAAAAGGAATACTCGCTGTAACCGGTTATGAGGGTGCGCTCGGATATGATACGGGATGGCACATGTACGATCGTGACAACCCCGAAGAGGCTGCCAAGCTTAAAGAGCAGCAGGAAGCGGCAAAAGCGGTTGCGGACGCCATAAAGGCGGACGGCTGGGAATTCGCAAGCCACAGCTACACGCACACCGACATGAAGACAAATTCCTTGGATAAGGTTAAATATGACACCGACAAGTGGGAGCGCGAGGTAGAGCCGATCCTCGGTGAAACGGATCTCTACATTTACCCCTTCGGAAGTGACATCTGTGACTGGAGAGGCTACAAGGGCGATAAATATGAGTACCTTAAAAAGGCCGGTTTCTGGTACTTCTGCAATGTTGATGCATCAAGATACTGGATCCAGATCAAGGATGGCTACATGCGCATGGGTCGCATCAATGCGGATGGCGAAAGAATGGTCAAGACGCCGAACAAGCTTGATTATTTCTTTGACTCGGCTAAGATCCTCGATAAAACCAGACCCGCTCTTGAGTAACATGCTGCAGTCGGTACGCCGGGGGTCCGTGCAGTTCCGACAGAAACGGCACCTTGGAACGGTACGCCGGGAGTCCGTGCAGTTCCGACAGAAACGGCACCATGGAACGGTACGCCGGGGGTCCGCGCAATTCCGACAGAAACGGCACCTTGGAACGGTACGCCGGGAGTCCGTGCTTTCCGGATCGCAGAACAATTACCTCAGGATCCGCGGCGTTGGAACGGAAGCCTAAAAAGGAGTTTTGTACATATGGCGTTTACACACCTTCATGTCCATACGGAATACAGTCTTCTTGACGGCTCATCCAAGATAGATGAGATCGTCAGGCATGCAAAGGAGCTTGGGCAGGATTCGCTTGCCATAACTGACCACGGGGTCATGTATGGAGCCATTGCGTTTTATAAAAAGTGTCTTGAGCAGGAAATAAAGCCGATCATCGGTTGCGAGATCTATGTCGCTCCGGGATCGCGCTTTGAAAAGGAAGGAAGTACCGGAGATGACCGGTACAGGCATCTGATACTTCTTGCGAAGGACAATGACGGTTATAAAAATCTTATCAAGATCGTTTCGAAGGGCTTTACGGAAGGCTTTTATTATAAACCGAGAGTGGACCTGGAAGTGCTTCGCGAATACCATGAGGGAATCATTGCGCTTTCAGCCTGCCTTGCGGGAGAGGTTGCTTATTACCTTCGACGGCAGCTTTATGATGAGGGCAAAGAAGCGGCGCTGAGGCTGCTTGATATATTCGGAGAAGGAAATTTCTTCCTCGAGCTTCAGGACCACGGTATACCCGAGCAGGCGCTTGTAAACGAACAACTTGTCAGGATGTCAAACGAAACCGGGATCCCGCTCGTTGCGACAAACGACGTGCATTATACATATGCGGAGGATGCGGGACCGCATGATGTGCTTCTTTGCATCCAGACCCAGCGAAAGGTCAGCGACACAGACAGAATGCGATATGACGGAGGACAGTTTTTCCTCAAATCAGAGGATGAGATGAGAAGCTTGTTCCCATACGCGCCGGAAGCGATCGACAATACAGCGGGGATTGCGGAAAGGTGCAATGTCACGTTCACCTTCAATGAGTACAAGCTCCCGCATTTTGATGTTCCGGACGGATTCACTCCGTACACATATCTCGAGAGCCTTTGCAGGAAGGGACTCAAGGAGAGGTACGGCAAAGAGACCGGGGAGAAATTTGCTTCCCTTGAGGAAAGGCTCGAATTCGAGCTTAAGACCATCAGCAATATGGGATTCGTCGATTATTTCCTGATCGTTTGGGACTTCATTCATTTTGCGCGTGAAAATGACATAGCGGTCGGACCCGGTCGTGGAAGTGCGGCGGGAAGCGTTGTGGCATATACGCTTGGAATAACAAACATTGATCCCATCAAATTTTCGCTCTTTTTTGAGAGATTCCTCAATCCCGAGCGTGTTACGATGCCGGATATCGACATTGACTTCTGTTATGTGCGCAGACCCGAAGTTATCGATTATGTTACACGAAAATACGGCGCCGACAGAGTTGTCCAGATCGTTACTTTCGGTACGCTCGCGGCTCGAGGCGTGATAAGGGATGTCGGACGAGCAATGGACATGACCTACGCGCAGACCGATAGGATCGCAAAGATGATCCCGATGGAACTCAATATGACGCTCGACAAGGCGCTCAGCGTTAATCCGCAGCTGCGCGAGGCCTACGAGAAAGAACAGGATGTTCACACTCTCATCGATACCTCTAAGAGACTCGAAGGGCTGCCGCGTCATACATCGATCCATGCAGCCGGAGTGGTTATAGCGCCGGCTCCCGCGGATGAATTTGTTCCGCTTTCGAGGTCGGGCGACGGAGCAATAACAACACAATATACGATGACAACTCTTGAGGAGCTCGGGCTGCTCAAGATGGACTTCCTGGGGCTCAGGACGCTGACCGTTATACAGGACACAGTCCGCGCGGTAAACGAGACCTACCCCGACAGAAACCTTGATATAAATGAGATCGACCTTGCCGACCCGAACATCTACGAGCTCATCTCGCAAGGCAGGACGGAGGGCGTTTTCCAGCTTGAAAGCAGCGGAATGACTTCGTTCATGAAGGAGCTTGCGCCCTCGTGCATTGAGGATATTATCGCAGGCATCGCGCTTTATCGTCCGGGACCGATGGATTTTATCCCCAAATATCTCGCGGGAAAGAAGAATCCGGAAAGCGTTATGTACGAATGTGAGGAGCTCAGACCGATCCTTTCGCCGACCTACGGTTGTATAGTTTATCAGGAGCAGGTCATGCAGATAGTGCGAAACCTTGCGGGATACAGCTTTGGTCGCTCGGATCTTGTGCGACGCGCCATGTCAAAAAAGAAGCAGTCGGTCATGGATAAGGAGAGAGCGAATTTCGTCGGCGGGAATGAGGCGGAAGGCGTTCCGGGATGTAAAGCAAACGGAATCCCGGAGAAGATCGCCAATAAGATATTCGACGAAATGATCGACTTCGCAAAATATGCGTTCAATAAAGCGCATGCGGCGGCATATGCGGTGGTCGCGATGCAGACGGCATTCCTCAAATGCTACTACCCGGTTGAATTCATGGCAGCGCTCTTGACGTCCGTCACGGAAAATTCCGACAAGGTTGCCAATTACATCTTTATATGCAGAAAGATGGGGATCAGGCTTCTGCCTCCGGATGTCAATGAGGGAGGAAGCACTTTTACAGCCTGCGGAAAAGATGTGCGATATTCGCTTTCCGCCATTAAGGGGCTCGGTACGGCTGTTGTTGATGTGATCGTTGAGGAAAGATCCCGCGGCGGGAAATTTAAGAGCCTGAGGGATTTCATGGAGAGGCTCTCGTCAAAGGAGAGCAATAAACGTGTTATAGAAAGTCTTATCAAGGCCGGCGCGCTGGACAGTCTGCCGGGTTCGAGAAGACAGAAGATGGTTGTTTATACGGACATTCTTGAAGGCGTTGCGATCGAAAAGAAAAAGACCGTTACCGGTCAGATGAACATGTTTGACCTCGGCGACGCGGGGCTGGCACGGGAGAATACAGAGGAATTTCCGGATATTCCGGATTACGATGTTTCCGAAAAGCTTGAGCTTGAAAAGGAAGTGCTCGGAATCTACGTCAGCGGTCATCCGCTCGATGCCTACAAGGAAATCCTTGATAAGAACGTTACTGCGACTAGCCTTAATTTCCTGCTTGATGAGGAAACGGGAGAGGTTGATCTTGAAGACAGGCAGAAAGTCGTGATCGGAGGGATCGTTTCGAACAAAAGTGTTAAGACCACAAGATCCGGTTCTCTCATGGCGTTCCTTACGGTTGAGGACCTTTACGGAAAGGTCGAGGTGCTCATGTTCCCGAAGGATTACGAAAAGTACGGGGACAAGCTCGATGTGAACGACAAGGTGCTTATAAAAGGAACCGCAAGCGTGGATGAGGAAAAAGGCTCGACTCTTTTGTTCTCGGACTTCACAGACCTCACCTCGTACCCGAAGACGATCTGGGTGAAATTTAACGACGAGGCGGCCTTTGAAAACGGCAGAGTATTTCTCGGAACAGAGCTTGAGGATCGGCTCGGACACGATAAATGCATTGTTTACATTGAAGAAACGAAGAGAAAGATCCTGTTCGATGACAGCGGGACGCTTGCCACTCCGCAATTGCTGGAAGCGCTGAGAAAAAAGTTCGGAGAGGAAAATGTGGTCGTGTCGGTCGGCAAATATTGGAAGAACTGAGAAACGGAGGTTGCTATGGCTAAAGCAAAGACAACAAAGGCAGTTACGGAAGAAGTTGAGAATGCAATAAAGACTTATGAGAAAATCCCCATGGGTGAGGGAAAAACGGTTAAGAAGATCGGAGTTTTGACGAGCGGCGGCGACGCGCCCGGCATGAACGCAGCGGTGCGCGCGGTGGTCAGAACCGCGATAAATTACGGGATGGAGGTTGTCGGCATTAAGCGCGGATTCTCGGGACTCATCGAGAACGACTATGTTCCTCTTACCGGCAGAAGCGTCGCGGACACGATCTCAAAGGGCGGAACTTTCCTTTTTACTGCAAGATGTCCCGAGATGATCACCAAAGAGGGGCAGGATCTTGCGGCGAAGAATTGCATCGAGCAGGGAATAGATGCGCTCGTCGTTGTAGGCGGCGACGGTTCGTTCAAGGGCTGCCTGTCGCTCGCGGAGCGGGGCATAAACGTTATCGGGATCCCCGGAACGATCGACCTTGACATAGCATGCACAGAATACACTATCGGCTTCGATACGGCGATAAACACAGCCATGGAAGCCATTGACAAGATCAGAGACACCTCGACATCACGTGAGAGATGCTCGATCATCGAGGTTATGGGACGCCACGCCGGCTACATCGCGCTCTGGTGCGGTCTCGCAAACGGCGCGGAAGCGGTGCTCACGACAGAACTTTATAATTACGAAGAAAAGAAACTTATTGACGATATAGAGCTTAAGCGCAAGAACGGCAGACAGCATTACATAATCATCAATGCCGAAGGCATCGGCGATTCCGAGGGCATGGCAAAGCGCATCGAGTACGCGACCGGTATGTCCACTTCGGCGACGATCCTCGGTTATCTGCAGCGCGGCGGCAGTCCTACATGTAAGGACAGAGTGTATGCTTCGGCCATGGGTGCGAAAGCGGTCGACATCCTTTACAAGGGCGGAAGCAACAGGGTTGTTGCCTACAAAAACGGCGGCTTCTGTGATTTTGACATGAAGGAAGCGCTCGCAATGAAAAAGAACCTCGATCCGTTCCTTGTCGATATGCTCGGCAAGCTGACGAGAAAGGGTGAGGGCAAGGGTCTCCTCAGAGAGGGCATGCTTCCTTCGGATGCGACCACCGGGAAATGCAAGACCATCGGCGTGCTCACGAGCGGTGACGACGCGCCCGGAATGAACGCAGCCATCCGCGCTGTCGTCAGATCGGCAATCGGCTACAACATGAGAGTTTTCGGATTCCGCAGAGGTTTTGCCGGTCTCATCGAGAAGGATTACATTGAGATGACGAACAAGACCATGTCCGAGACGGTACAGCTCGGAGGAACACAGCTTCTCGCTTCGGACTGTCCCGAATTCCTCACGGATGAAGGACAGGAAAAGGCCGTGGAGACTCTTAAAGAACTCAAGATTGACGCGCTCATCGTCCTCGGAGGAAACGGAACTATGAGAGGTGGGCTCGACCTCATCAAGAAGGGCGTCAATGTTATCGGTATTCCCGCGACCATCGACTGTGAGGTTGCGTGTACAGAATATACTATCGGTTTTGACACCGCAGTAAATACTGCGATGCAGGCCATTGACAAGATCAGAGATACATCCCAGTCGCATGAGCGCTGCAGCGTGATCGAAGTTGCGGGAAAGCGCTCGGGATTCAATGCGCTTTGGTGCGGTATCGCAAACGGCGCTGAGGAGATCATCATCCCCGAGTATTATGACAGGGATGAGCAGCGCATTATAAGCGAGATCATCAGCAAAAAGAAGCTCGGAAAGAGGCTTCATCTGATCGTCAATGCTCACAGTGTGGGCAGGTCCGGCGCGCTTGCGAAAAACATCGAATTCGCAACCGGGCTCGAGACACGCGCCAACATTCTCGGCCTTGTAGAGAGTGGCGGACGTCCGACCTGTATGGACAGGGTGTTCGCATGTGCTATGGGAGGAAAAGCTGTCGAGGCGCTTAACAAGGGGGGTCGTAACAGGATCGTCGCATTCTGTAACGGTGAATTTGTCGATTTCGATTTCGAAAAGGCTATGCGTATGGAAAAGACGCCCGACACTTACCTTTATACCATGTCAAAGAAGCTTTCGAGATAACCTGATTTACGGCATGATCATCAGTCCGGTCCGATCAATCGGCCGAGGGACGGGGCTTTTGGCTTTCGGTGTTTCAGTTGCCTTGATCGCTTTGATTAACGTGGAAAAATAATTTATGTAAGGACAGGAGTTTTCAAAATTATGATCATGTTCGATTTTTCGCTTTCCAAACTTGGGGACGCGATCACAGGAAACATCGGCACCGTTGCCATCTTCGTTTCCATCATTGTAGCGGTTTTTCTCATCGCTTTTCAGGCTGAGAAGATCATCAACAGGGCAAATGAGAGAGTTGAAAAGAAAAGCTTCAAAATCCACCGCATCACCATTATTGCGATGCTTTCGGCGGTAGCGGTCATTCTTAATCTTCTGAGTTTCCCGCTTTGGTTTGCCCCCGGCTTTTATAAGCTTGACTTTAGTGAGCTTCCCGTGCTTGTCGGCGCATTTGCGCTCGGACCGGTTGCCGGAACAACGATCGAGGCTGTCAAAATTCTTCTCAATCTCGTTATAAACGGCACTGCAACCGCATTTATCGGTGAAATTGCCAATTTTGTTGTGGGATGTGCATTTGTAATCCCGGCCGCAATAGTGTATTATCATAAGCGTACCAAAAAAGGAGCGCTTGTTGCGCTTTCTGTCGGTACGGTGGTAAATCTTATCGTGGCTTGTTGTATGAATGCTTTCGTGCTCATACCCGTATATGCGAACATGTTCCACATGGACGTTATAGGAGCCGGAACTGCCGTTAATTCGCTTATCACGGACATGACGACATTCGTGCTTCTTGCGGTGGCGCCTTTCAATCTTCTTAAGGCTGCAGCGGTATCGCTTGTTACGGCATTCATTTATAAGCCGATCAGTAAGCTTATCACAAGTGTTAAAGACAAGCAGTGATTGTCTAAAAATCAGCTAAAGCAAGGAAGAATTGTAATGAACGGACAGGAAGAAACAAAGAAATCATTTTCAATCAGCGATCTGGCTCACATGTCCACTCTTTCGGAAGAGGAAGCGGAAGATGCAAGAGCGCAGGCAGACGCAATTGAGAATGGGGAAGCCATGGAAGGATCTCAGATCGATGTCACCGCCGGCGTACCCGGAGCAGAACAGGAAAAAGAGCCCGAGAAGCTTGTTCACAGGGGTCAGATCTTTACGGCGGATGTTAAGCCCACAGCGCGTGACACGTACGGGTTCATGTTTTATCACACGTATATGAACCTCATGGGCGTGTTTGCCGTACTTGTCGGTATTGCGGCGATCGTGATGGTGGTCATAAGCGTTATGGATAAGGAGATCTTCCAGATCATTCTTTTCTCACTCGCAGCGCTCATCTTCATAGTCAACAGTCCCATCAGTCTGTACCTTCGCGCGAAGAAATATGCGGAGAGCTGCAAGCTGCCCGAGAACCGTACGGTGTACAGGTTCAGTGATGCGGGATTTGATGTGCAGAGGGGCGAGGACACCTACAAAGCATTTGATTACGGCAAGATCACAAAGTGCCACGAGGGACGCTCCGGATTCTTTATTTATTTCGCGAAGAGTTCGGCATTCCTTGTTACGAAAGCCGATATTGAGGGAGGGACTCTTGATGAATTCAGAAGCCTTCTCGCACAGCGCGTCACAGGCAAGCTTTCACTTAAGTACGATAAATGATCATGTACATGGAAAGAGGTCATATGCACGGTGAATGCGCAGGCACATGTACGGACAAAGTATGGAAAGCGTGTGCTGAGAGGTGAAAAGTGATAAAGGAGTTTTATAGCGCAAGCAGCGCTGATACATTTAACATCGGTGCCGGGTTTGGCGAGTCAGCCACCCCCGGCACCGTGTTGTGCCTTGACGGGGATTTGGGAGCCGGCAAGACGGTATTTACGAAAGGATTCGCACAGGGGCTCGGTTCGAAGGCTCTTGTTACGAGTCCGACTTACACATTGATGCACATCTACGATGACGGGCGGCTTCCGCTTTATCACTTTGATGTGTACAGGATCGATGATGAGGACGAGATGGAGGAGATCGGATTCTCGGAATACCTGCGCGGAGACGGTGTCACGATCATCGAGTGGTCGACGCTGATTCCCGGGTTGATCCCCAAGGATGCGATCAAAGTCACGATAAACCGCGACCCCCATGGTGACGCGGACGCAAGAATAATCACAGTGGATGGAAACTAGGGGACCCTTGGGGACGGGGGTTGTGGTCCACCAACCCCCGTCCCCAAGGGTCCATCCGCTACCACAAATATAAAACAGAGGTGACAGCATATGTACATACTCGCCATAGAAAGTTCCGGAAATGTGGCTTCGGCTGCTGTAGCGGAAGACAGTAAGATCCTTGCAGAGTATACCGTGAATATCGGGAAGACGCACTCGCAGACGCTGCTTCCCATGATCGACCGTGTTCTTACGGATGCGGAGATGAGCGTGAACGATGTGTCCGCGATCGCGGTATCGAGAGGTCCGGGATCGTTTACGGGTTTGAGGATTGGGAGCGCTACGGCAAAGGGGCTTGCGGCATCCGCGGGGATTCCGATCGCTGATGTTCCCACTCTTGAAGCTCTCGCGGTCGGGGTCGGTAATGCAGGCGGAAGGCTTATCTGTCCGGTGATCGATGCCAGGAGAAACGAGGTTTATACAGCGCTTTACGAAGAAGTACTCCCGGACAATGTCGAAAATCCGGAAGATAGTACATATAAAGGCAAAGCAAGTCAATCTGTCTCCGATGAAAGCGATGATAAAGCGGGCGGGAAGAAGAGCGCATGCACTGCGAGCGGACTTCTCAGGCAAATAGGAGAAGAGCGGGCGTTAAGCATGGAAGCACTTCTTGAGAAACTTATGACCATGAACAGAGATGTCGTGTTTGTCGGTGACGCGCTGAGAATCCATAAAGAGAGGATCAAGTCTGTGGGACGGGACAGGTTCACGATCGCGCCTCTTTCGGCATGGGATCTGAGGGCAGGATGTGTTGCGACCGTGGGGCTTAACATGCTTAAAGAAGGGAAATCCATCGAAAGCTCAGATCATACTCCCGTTTATCTGAGGCTTTCAAGCGCAGAACGCGAAAGGCTCGAGCAAGGGAAAACGATTGAATGATAAAAAAATATGCAGAGGAAAAGGTCGGCTTGGAAATAAGAAAAGCACGGGAAGGTGACATATCAGGGATCGCGGCGCTCGAGCGGGAGTGCTTTTCGGATCCGTGGTCGGAGGAGTCGCTGTGTGACACCTTTGGGACACTGACGCTTATAGCCACGGACGGCAGCTCCCTCTTGGGATATATCGTCACGAGATGTCTGGCAGGGGAAGCCGAACTTTTCAGGATATGCGTTAAAAGTGAAGCACGCAGACAGGGAATAGGCCGACTGCTTTTGGAAAGAGGACTTGAAGCTGCCGCTGCTGACGGAGCAGAGAAGATGTTCCTCGAGGTGAGGTCGCACAACTCACCGGCAAGAGCGCTCTACGCCGGCGTGGGATTCAAAGAGGCGGGGCTTAGGAAGAACTATTATTCCGAACCTGAAGACGACGCTATTATTATGCTGAGAGAAATTAATTGTCGCTGATAATACTTCCGAAATAAAGAACCGTACAATCCGGGCTTTGATTGTATGTAACTCCGTTCGGACGGGATTGAATCGGGAAACCCCGCATATCAGTTTGACAGACAGAAACTTACACGATACAGAAATCCGGGAGGTCGGGATGCTTGATATTTGTTTACTTGGAACGGGAGGCATGATGCCGCTCCCCTCGCGCAGGCTTACTGCTCTCATGGCGAGATATAACGGCAGCAGCATCCTCATCGATTGCGGCGAAGGAACACAGGTTGCCATCCGTGAGCAGGGCTGGAGCTTTCATGATATAGACGTTATTCTGCTCACGCACTTTCACGCCGATCATGTGAGCGGACTGCCGGGACTTCTTCTTTCAATAGGAAATGCCCAGAGGACAGAACCTCTTTATATATACGGACCGAAAGGGGCGGCGAGGATCGTCGGTGCATTACGTACGATCGCTCCCGAGCTGCCTTACGATATATACATAAATGAGATCGGCGGCGATAAGACCGCGTTTGAGGCTGGCGGATGCAGGATTGAAGCCTTTAGATTGAATCACAATGTTGTCTGCTATGGATATTCTATTGTTGTAGAACGTGCGGGGAAGTTTGACCCCGAGAAGGCGAAAGCAAACGATGTGCCGCTTAAGTGTTGGAGCAGACTTCAGAAGGGTGAAGAGGTTGACTTTGAAGGAAGGCACTATACTCAGGACATGATCCTCGGACCTGCCCGCAAGGGTCTTAAAGTGACGTACTGCACAGATACAAGACCTGTTGCCGGAATCGTGACGGCAGCTAAGAACGCTGATCTTTTCATCTGCGAGGGCATGTACGGCGAAGAAGGAAGCGAAGACAAAGCCAGAGAGCACAAGCATATGACATTTGCCGAGGCGGCAACTCTCGCAAAGAAGGCAAATGTCCGTAAACTGTGGCTCACGCATTACAGTCCGTCGCTCGTCAGAGCCAAGGACTATATCGGAGTGGCAACCGCCATCTTCCCGGGTGCATGGGCGGCCCGCGATCTTGAGAGCCTGACGCTCAAATTCGAAGACTGACCCATGGGGACGGGGGTTGTGGACCACACAAATCTCCGCGCCCGAAGTGTTTTCCGAAAGCTCTGTCGAGCGTCGGCACTTAGCGCCCGTATTCAAGGGCGCTTATGTACCGTTACGCGAGACCGAGAGTGAAAACGACTTTCGGAAAACAGTTCGTGGCAGGAGACGGGTTGTGGACCACCCCCCCGTCCCCATGGGTCATATTCACCCTTGCCATATTTTATTAATCAGGTACAATAAGTGTAAGAAAGTTTGTTAGTTCCGCTACGTAGAGGAGGTGCCACATGCGTACGATACCGGCTAAGAAAAAAAAGATGAGTTTATCATCAACGGCAATTCTTGTGGCTTTCATTATCTGTGCGGGGATCGTTATCTATTATAATGCCATCAGACCTGCAGTGAATCACACATCGGGTGCGACGCTTTTCGAGGAAGTGACGAGTCGGGATCTCTCGAAGGACTATCCTCAGACACCCGCGGAGGTGGCAAACGTTTATTGTTCGATCGTCAAATGCATGTACACGCAGGATCTTACCGAGGATCAACTCTTTACTTTGTGCGGACAGATGCGCGCGCTTTATTCCAAGGAACTTCTTGAAAGCAATCCTCTTAATGACATGCTTTACAGACTCGAGAAAGAAATAGACGAATTTAATGACAAAGGGATCAAGATCGCATCGTTCGTCGTTGAACCGGCGGAAGATGTAGAATATACAACGGTTTCAGGTAAAAAGAGAGCCAATGTGGAATTTCATTTTACTCTGAGGGGAAAGGCAAATTCGAGAATTCCCAAGGAAATCTTTCTTGAAGAAGACGACAACAGAGAATTTAAGATCATTGGCTGGAGGGATCATGAATCAGAATGATACGTCCGCGCAGATTGCGGGGAACCCGTGTGCCGAAAGCGTTCCGGAAAAGGGAAAAAAAGACACGCTCATACTTGCTGTTGAGAGTTCTTGTGATGAAACAGCGGCTGCGGTTGTGAAAAACGGGAGGGAGGTCCTCTCGAATGTCATATATTCCCAGATCGACATACACACGATGTACGGCGGAGTTGTTCCGGAGATCGCTTCGCGTAAGCACATAGAGAAGATAGACCCGGTTGTTGCTTCTGCGCTCAGGGAAGCGGGAGTGAAAAAAGAAGAATTGAGCGCCGTGGCGGTCACAGCCGGTCCCGGACTTGTGGGATCGCTGCTCGTCGGTGTTGCATATGCGAAAGCTTATGCATATGCCGCAGGGCTTCCGATCATCGGTGTACATCATATCGAGGGACATATCGCAGCCAATTATATCGAAAGTAAAGAGCTTGAGCCGCCGTTCCTTTGTCTTGTTGTTTCGGGAGGACACACAGAGCTTGTTGTGGTAGAGGATTACGGGAAGTTCAGGCTTATCGGAACCACCCATGACGATGCGGCGGGCGAAGCCTTTGACAAGGTTGCGAGAGCTATCGGACTCGGTTATCCCGGAGGTCCGAAGGTTGACAGGTGCGCACGTGCGGGGGGACGAAAGGATGCGATCGCATTCCCCAGAGGGCATGTGGACGGCAACGATTTTGATTTCAGCTTCAGCGGTCTTAAATCAGCGGTGCTTAATTACCTCAATTCTTGCGCAATGAAGCAGGGCGGACCCGTGAAGGACCTCAGGGAGAAGCGTGAAGGAGACGCGGATTTTGATCCCGATGCACTTATCGATGAGGAAACGGGTGTTACGGTTGCCGATGTTGCGGCTTCGTTTCAGGAGGCGGTCGTCGATGTGCTTGTGACACACACTATCGAGGCGGCAAAGAGCCTTGGGATAAAAAAGGTGGCCATGGCGGGAGGTGTTGCCGCCAACGGTGCGCTCAGAGAAAGGATGAGGTGCGACTGCGAGAAAGAAGGTTTGAAGCTTTTTTATCCGTCACCGGTTTTATGTACCGATAATGCGGCAATGATTGGGTGCGCCGCTTATTATGATTACCTTGAGGGAAAGTGTCACGGACTTGACCTTAATGCAGTGCCGGGTCTCGGTCTCGGACAGAAACTGTAATGAATGCGAGAAATTCGCGGTTTTCACGGAGGGGGATCGGATGAAAAACGTCGGAATCGTACTTGCTGCGGGAAGCAGCACAAGAATGGGCGGAACAACGAAGAAACAGTACAGGATGTTACTTGGGCATCCTGTGCTGTTTTATAGTCTGATGGCATTTGAACAGAGCTATGTGAGTGATGTTATCATCGTTTGTTCGGATGGCGAAGAAGAATTTGTTTGGGCAGAGATAGTCGAAAAGTATGAGCTTCGAAAAGTAAGATCTGTGATCACCGGAGCAAAAGAGAGAAGTGGGTCGAGTTTTCTCGGGATAAAAGAAGCAATCAGGATCGCGGGCAGGCTTGGTACGAATGTACTGATTCACGATGCGGCCAGACCGCTCCTTAATCCGCTCCTCATAAACAGCATCATTTCCGATCTTGAAAGCGGGCAGCGGGCAGTTATCCCTGCGGTAGCTCCTGCGGATACGATACGCCTCGAAGGAGATGAAGGCGTTGTGACCTTTGAAAGGGAGAAGGTAAGGCTGGTCCAGACACCCCAGGGTTTTGAGGCGGGGCTTATCTGCGATGCGTATGAAAAGCTTAAGGGCTCGGTGACAGATGATGCCGAGGCTGTGATGAAATTTGACGGAAGCGTTCATATTAATTTTACCGAAGGGGACAGAAGAAACTTCAAACTCACATATCCGACGGACTTTGAACTTGCGGAATGTATGTTGAAAAACGCGACGTGGTGAGAACGTGAGGCGTAGAAAGCGTGACGCATGAGAACGTGAGGCGTCGAAAGCGTGGCGCGTGAGAACGCGAGGCGTTGAAAGCGTGACGCGGTGAAATGCAAGGCATTGAAAAAACGTAAGGCGTTCAAAAGCGTGACGCGTCGAAAGCGTGACGCGTGAGAACGTGAGGCGTCGAAAGCGTGGCGCGGGAAAAAAAGCGACGCGGTTTGAAATATCGGGAAACAGGACAGAATTAAATAGATGAAGAAATACAGGATTTGGAAAAGAAGAGCGGTCACAGCCTGCCTCGTGTCGCTGACTTTGGTGCTCGCGGGGTGCGGCGCAGGCAGCGGTGATACGGGAAGTGAGACTACAAGTGTAGAGAAGAAACTGCTTACAAAAACCGATAACCGGGCATTATCCGAAGCGGACACCGCTTTGTCGGAGAGTGCTGTGACGTCCGGATCAGACATCGGTCAGTCGGAAACCGGAGTGACATCCGCCGGGACAGACACCGGTCAGTCGAAAAACGGAGCGACTTCCGAAGCGATAAGCGCGGATCAAAACGGAAATGAAAAAAATAAGCCGGATACGACAAATGACGATGTACGCGCGGACAGCATCGCCACAGAGAACGAATTAAATGCCGAAACCGGCATGAATACAAGAACTACCGGAGTAGAACACAAGATCGTTATCAACGAAATACTGTCATCAAATTCGATGTATATGGAGCATGACGGTAAATTCTGCGATATGATCGAGCTTGCCAATATCTCGGACGAGGATGTGAATCTCAGTGACTACCACTTATCCGACACTCTTTTTGATCCGATGAAGGCTCAACTCGGCGGTACGATAGAAAAGGGCGGCTTTGCGGTGTTTTACTGCGTAGGAGAAGGCGCGGAGCTTGAAAAGAACGAGCTTCCTTTCAAGATTTCGGCATCGGGAGAAACCTTGGTACTGACAAAAGGAGCGGGAAACATCGTCGAGACGGTTGAGGTTCCGGAACTCGAAAAAAACGTGAGTTATGCCAGAAAGAGCACTAAAAACCAAATCCCGCAGGGACAGCATGAAACCGCTGCGGGACTGATTGCAGCCGCCGGACAAGGTGCGGGACAGTCGTCAAACGCAGACCGATCGGGAAGCGATTCCTTCGAAACGGGATTCGAGATAACGGGCTGTGTGACCATGGGTGCGGACAACGTGTTCCGAAGCACACAGACCATCCTTCCGGAAGTGACCCCCGAAGACGGAACAAGGGCAGAGGAACCGCTTGAGATCATTTTTTTTCCCCGTGAAGGAACAGAGATCTTTTTTACAACCGACGGAAGTGTGCCGCGAGAGTCATCGGGCAGGTACAGCAAACCCTTAAGGATCACGAAAACCACGACGATCCGCATCCTGGTGAGAGAAGCATCCGAACAGTCGGGCGACGGGAAAGCGGAGGAGACTGCTTCATATACATTCTTCGTAGGGGAGCCCGCGGCAACGCTTGACGATCTGTGCGTCGGGATCAGTGCATCAAATCTGTCGAGCATCAACGCACATCCCCGCAGCAGCACACGTTACCCTGCCAGCGTTGCCATGTACCATGAAGGGAGCAAGGTCTTCGACGTGACATGCGGCATGAATGCAAACGGAAACACTAGTGCCGTTTATGACAAAAAGAGCTACAGGCTCAAGTTCTCAAGAAAGTACGGCGAGAGTAGGCTGCATTACAAGGTTTTCGACGACCTCGACATCGACAGCTTTGATTCGCTCGTGCTCCGCGGCGGTTCTCAGGACAATGAGGACGTCATGATGAAAGACGAGCTTGTGCCTCAGATCCTGAGGCAGGGCGGTCTCGTCGACGAAGTGCTCACGACGCGGTATCGCCCCGTAAATCTCTACATAAACGGTGAATATCGCGGACTCTATTACATCCGCGAGCATATCGACGGACCGATGATAGCTTCGCATTACGGATGTGACGAGGAAGATGTGACTGTTGTTGAACAGTGCAAGGAAGTTAAATGCGGCAGCGCCGGAAAAGAATGGACCGATCTGTGGGACTTTGTCGCGAAGAACGATCTGAAAGAGAAGGAAGCGTACGAGCATGTGGCGTCGATCGTTTCGCTCGAAAGCGTTGCCGATTATTATGTGCTTCAGATGTGGCTTCACAACATCGATCCGGATAACCTCCGCGTTTATAAAGCAGGAGACGACAAGTGGCGATACGCCGTTTATGATCTTGATCTGACGCTTAACGATGACGGAACCGATGGACCTTCATTTATACTCGGAAGATACAACAAGGGACTATATACGTTTAATGCACTTGTTTACAAGCTTTTGCAAAATCCCGAATTCATGGAGCTGTACCTCTCGAGAATGCAGCTGCTTTACGGAACGATCCTTTCGGAGGAAAAGGTTCTGCCGATGATCGACGCATTCGTGAACAGGATTGACCACGACATGGAGCGCAGCTGTGAAATGTGGGGACCTCGCAAGGACTCGAGCGGAGGCGTTTACTACGTTAATTACTCGACGTGGGAGCGAAGAGTGGAGAAGTTTAAGTCCCGATTCGTCGGAAGAACTGCGAGGGTTGCTGCCGAATTCGTGAGGCTTAAGGGAGTGAGCGATGAACTTGCGGAGAAATACCTTAAAGACATTATGGAGTGAGCGACGAACTTGCGGAGAAATACCTTAAAGACATCATGGAGTGAGCGACGAACTTGCGGAGAAATATCTTAAAGACATTATGGAGTGAGCGACGGGCTTGTAAAAGAGTATCCGTAAGACATCACGGAGTGAATGACGGGCTTGCGGAGGAATAATTGAAAAGACTCGCCCGCAACGGAAGGAAATGTATGTGCCCTGAATTATTTGGAATAGATTCGTACTCTCTGATGTGTGCGATCGGGCTTGCTGCCGCGATCTCATTTTTGATCATGAGGAGAGAAAGACTTGAGGTCGGCAGAGTGATCCTCGCATCTCTGATCGTTTCGGCGGTTGCCGGGATGATTTTGGGTTCAAAGATCGTTTTTTACCTGACTCAGCTGCCCGATATGGTGAAAAACCACGTTACGGCGGGTACATACATCAGTAAATTCATCGAGGCCGGTTATGTTTTCTACGGAGGGGTTCTCGGAGCCTATGCAGGGCTTCTTGTGTGTTGCAAAATGACTCATATCGCACAGAGTCCTGTTCTCAATTTCTTTACCCCTGCATTCGCATTTTTTCATGGGTTCGGAAGGATCGGATGTTTTTGTGCCGGCTGCTGCTACGGCATCGAGGTCGAAAGCTTCGGCTTCGTTATGGACGGCGTGAGAAGATTTCCGGTACAGCTCGCGGAATCGGCTTTTGAGTTTCTTTTGTTTGCCGCGCTTCTCATTGTGGAGAAGAAAGTGGAGAAAAAAAAGAAGAGCCCGAAGCTCTCCTTTTATTATCTGATGATTTACAGTTTTGCCAGGTTTAATCTCGAATTCCTTCGCGGTGACCTGATCCGCGGAATCTGGGGACCTTTGAGCACATCGCAGTGGATTGCGCTCGCGATCATCGCGACCGGATCCGTCTCTTTGCCGATCCTCAGGCAACTTCGTCGAGAGGCTCGACAGACGAAGTAGAAACGGCCGTCTTGGAAAGCCTTAAATATACGAGACCGGAAACGGCATACTTTGCTGCAAAAAGCACAAGCAGGATTATGAAGCCGATCGTGAACGATCCTTCGTTGTAAACAAGATTTACCAGCGTGACGAGACGATCCTTCTTGGCGACGATATCCCCGGTAATGCTGTTGTATGAGGGATTGAACACAAAAGCGATGATGATGGGAAGTACCGCAACGACAAATGAGATATAAGCGGGTACAGCCGAGAACTTCTTGTAGGTGTCCTTGTTATCAAGGATAAGGAGCATAGTCTGTGCCGAAGATTTAAGGAACATCAACGCAACCACAGCGAGTACCATGCAGACAACGAACAATACAAAAGGAAGATAAGATGCAACAGGGCTGTAAACAGCCTCTTTCGTTTTCTTATCGATAAGTGCGTAGAACGAATAACTCATGAGGATTGTGTAGAATCCCCCGAGAGCAAGGACGGCGATGAGCGTGATGCTCTCACCGTTGGTGAACGCCGAGAAAAGTGAAATACCGGTACGTTTGATCGTGGTGCCTGCCGATGCAGCCTTACGTCCCGAAAAATAAAGAACTAGAGCAGAGACACTTCTGAGCAGACGCCAGATGGCATAAGGAACAACAAGGAAGATCGAAAGGAAAATGGAATCCGAATCCTGACCGGCCTTAAGCGTTTTCGCAGTATCGGTATAGGAAAAATCCGATTCCAAAAGACCGTTAAAAACAAAGAAAACTAAATAAGCTATAAAAGCAAGTGAAATGATAGCATAGATCAGATGGAGAATTGAATCGTAATTGCGTGTGACCGCATTCGCTTGTTTTTGTCTTCTGACGGCGATTTCGTTTGAATTCATCTGAACATAGACCTCCTCCGGACAAATTTTAGATTATTATATGTGATTTTCATGGATGTGTAAAGTAAACTTATTATTGTTGTTTCAGAATTTGAATCTAGAAAAATAGGGGTAAAATGCCGGATTGATAAAAATAAAAACTTGACGAACCACGGATGCAATGATAATATTACTGTTGCGTGTTTGAATGAGAGTGTGCGTGCGCACATCGTTCGGATTCAAGAAGGAGAGTTGGCCGAGTGGTTGAAGGCGCTGGTCTTGAAAACCAGTGATCCCGCAAGGGACCGTGGGTTCGAATCCCACATTCTCCGTAAAATGCGGGAACCGAGAGGTTTCCGCATTACATTAAATATGAATATGCCCGGCGTGCCCCGGGCGACACCGTTCCGCTCGAAGACGGCATTGGATTGTCAAATGAGGCACCACGATCAGTGCATGGAGAAGTACCCAAGAGGCTGAAGGGGCTCCCCTGGAAAGGGAGTAGGACGTTAATAGCGTCGCATGGGTTCAAATCCCATCTTCTCCGCTCGATAAGAAAGACTCATCCTTGTAGGAAGAGTCTTTTTCGCTTTATTGATTATGCTCAAGAAAATCTGTCATAGTCATAATATGGGGATTATCGATTTCAAGAACCAAAAAATCCTTATCACCAGTAATAAAATAGAAATTTTCTTATATCCGTGGTATAATGTATATGGGAGAAGTTATGCGTTGCCGATATAATAGGTATACGTGAAAGGAGTTAAGTTATGGCATATGCAGAGATTATAAAAGAAGCAAAAGAGCTGTCCGAGGAAAGCTCTCAAGAGGTTCTTGATTTTATTCTGTTTCTGAAAGCAAAAGAGAAAAAAAGCGTAACAGAACGAAAGTCAAACCTTCTTAAGGGCGGTTTGAAGTATATGGCAGATGATTTTGACGAGACCCCTGATTGCTTTAAGGAGTATATGTAATGGTATTATTAGACACACATACTTTGATATGGTTTATGTTCGATGACTCAAAACTCTCTGAGACCGCTCTGCAAACCATAAAAACAGAAGATAAGGTCTTTGTCAGCATCGCTTCTTTATGGGAGTTATCGATTAAGCAATCTCTTGGTAAGATTGATTTAGCTTATTCGGTGAAGGAAATCTCGGAAAAATGCGGTAATGCGAACATCCTTATCCTTCCAATCGAACCAGACCATCTGGATTGCATAAAGACGCTGCCGGATATCCATAAAGACCCGTTTGACAGACTGCTCATAGCACAAGCGACAGCTGAAGGGATGGCGTTGGTTACCAAAGACACCATCATTCCCAATTATGATATTAAGACTATTTGGTAAATATAAAAGCACTAAGTTTATTACCTGACAATCTCCTCACCTTGATTTATGATGGATGAGGAGATTTCCTTATTAAGGAGAAGGTTGTATATGGCACGCAAAAAGACACCGGATAAGGGTCTATCCGAAGCTCAAAGCGCAAGGAAGCGGGAACTTGAGATTCTGACCAAGACCTTTCCAAATACTTACACCGTGTATATTGTAATTGTAAGTTTTCTATGCTAAAATAGCGTCAAGCAACCGCTGATAATCTGAAAGATTTTCAGCATTTTTTTACCGAAAGGTCAAATTCCGATGAAACTTATCGCAAGCGTGGACAACAATTGGGCAATCGGGTACAAAGGCAATCTGCTCGTGAGCATCCCTTCCGATCAAAGGTTTTTCAAGAACGAAACCGTCGGAAAGACTGTAGTTCTCGGGCGTAAGACGCTTGACACGTTCCCCGGGGGACGACCTCTTCCGGAGCGTGAGAACATCATTCTCACAAGGGATCATTCCTACACGAATCGTGACGCGATTGTTGTTCACGGAATGGATGAACTCGAGAAGCTCCTTGAAGAACGTGACGCCGATGGTGTGTACATCATTGGCGGTCAGAGTGTTTATGAGCAGTTCATCGACAGATGCGATATTGCATACATAACAAGGATCGATTACGAATTCGCTGCCGATTCCTTCCTTCCGAATCTCGATGACGACCCTGAGTGGGAATGCACGGAGGAGTCCGAGGAAAAGACGTATTACGATCTTTGCTACAGGTTCTGCACTTATGTAAGGAAAAAGAGTTAAACCGGTTGCATGTGCAAAACATGAATGAGCGGTGCCGGAAGGAAGATTAAACGTAGTTTATTGCATAAGCGTTTTTATGATATGTATATAAAGGGTGCATCAATCAGTCTGGGAGAAAAGGGGTGATCGATTGGCTGACATCAGAGAGTACATGCCATCATACGTTGATGCCGAGATAGGCATGCGTAATTGTGGCGACGAAGAAGAACAGTACAGGGAGGCGGTACGGATCGTCTGCCGGTACGGGGATGAAAAGAAGCTGCAGCTGTTGAGGCTCATGCAGGAACGGGATTATGAAAAGTTTCTGACGGAGGTTCATGCGCTCAAGAACAATTTTGCTACGGTCGGAGCCATGGAGCTTGCGCACAGAGCCAGAGAACTTGAGGAGCGCTGCAGATCGGGCAAACGTGACGGTGTGATCGAGGACGGTTTGGTACTTGCGGAAGACTACGGCTCCTTTATAGAGGACCTTAAAAAGACCGTTAAGCTGATCGATAAGGAAGAAGGACTTGTCGCGGGAGACGAAGAGATCGCACGTTCCTTCGAGGAGATTAAAGCTTGCGTCCTGGAAGGTCGCTTTGATGATGCTTCCGATCTTTTTGAGGTGCTTGCTTTCTTTAATCTGCCGAAAGAAATGGAATCATTTATAGATGAGATGCGACGAGGTCTTCTTGAAGAAGATAAAGACGGTGTACTCCATGCTCTCGGAAAATTTCAGACAGGAGGACTCACATGATACAGTTATTAGTCATCAACGATCCTACGCTGACTACGGGCTTGGGAATGCATTGCGGCGCTGATTTTGAAGTCAGTGTTGCCGATTCTCCGCTCGCTGCGTTTAACAGCATAATTCACATAAACCCCGATGCGATTGTTATACATACAGGGAACGGGTTCGACCATGTACAGGTTCTTAAAAGGATCAGAAACATGCAGGCTTCAAGAAGCGCGCCCGTTCTTGTCATCGCGGACAATGAAGCGATTGTAAAGCTCGGGGAGCGCACGTCCGATGAGATAACCGATTATAAGCTCGGACCGCTCGACTGGGAAGCAATCTGTCATTGGGCTATCGAAAAGCTTGAGGTTTCGGATGAGGCGGGCCGGAAGGAGATACTGGTTATCGACGATGATCCTGTTGTTCTCGATCTTACGAGGCTTTACCTCGGTGCCAAATACAACGTCACGACCATGAACAGGTCGTACGATGTACTTGAAAGGCTTGAAAGATATAAGCCGGATCTTATCCTCCTTGACATCGCCATGCCGGAGATCGACGGCAAGGAGCTTTTCAGGCTGATCAAGGATATCCCGGGATGCGAGTCCATACCGATCCTTTTCCAGACCGGCATGGCAGGCATCAACACGGTCAGGGAGTGCGTGAAGCTCGGAGCGGCGGGATTCGTCATCAAACCGCTCCAGAAACCCGTGCTTCTTGAGAGAGTTGAAGAGGCTCTTTCAAATTCGACTGAGGCAAGAAGAACGGTTTATGTGTTCGAGGAAATGGATTTCACATATTCGCTTATAAACGGATTCCTCAAGGACAGCTGTGATGTTGTCAGAGGTGAGTCGGTTGTCAGCTCGAACAACCATCTCGAAGAGGTAGATCCGGATGTTATAGTGATCGATATCGACAACTCGGCGTTTATACTCAATCATGTCAGAAACACGGCCGCACAGCTCTCAATCCCGATCGTTCTTCTGTCGAAAAACATGGACAGTGACATCGTGAAAAAGGAACGCCTCAGTTCCAATACGGCGATAGTACAGATGCCTCTAAATAAAGATCCTTTCCGCGAGGCTGTTATGCTCATGGCTCAGAAGAAGGTATCGTCGCCTAAGCTTTTGATCTGACAAAACATCGCGTCCGTCCGGAATAAGGACGGAGTCCGAAAAAGAAATAAATACCGCCGGATGCGTCACGGCGGAGGGGAAGAAAGTATCATGGTTAACGAAACAATGAAAGAGAAGAAGAGGATTGTCGTTAAAGTCGGCACATCCTCTCTTGTTCATGAAGAAACAGGGCTCATGGATCTCGGAAAGCTCGAAAAACTCGTGAGGGAACTCACGGACCTCCATAACAGCGGAAAGGAAGTCATACTTGTTTCCTCGGGTGCCATCGCTGTCGGCGTGAAGCGCCTCGGGCTTAAGGAAAAGCCGAAGGAAAAGTCGGGTAAGCAGGCTTGCGCGGCAGTAGGTCAGGCAAACCTCATGATGCTCTACCAGAAGATATTCGGAGAGTACGGCGTGACCGCAGCTCAGGTTCTCATCACCAAATATACGATGATAGAGGATGTCAGTCGCAGAAATGCAAGAGCTACCTTTTCGGAGCTGTTGAAGATGGGCGTTATCCCGGTTGTTAATGAGAACGACACGGTATCGACCGATGAGATCGAGTTCGGCGACAATGATACGCTTTCGGCGATTGTTGCTGCTCTGGTCGGAGCGGATCTTTTGATACTTCTCTCGGATATCGAAGGTCTTTATACCGACGACCCCAAAAAGAGCAAGGATGCACGTTTTATTGATGTGGTCGAGAAAATCGACGATAAGATACTTGCCATGGGCAAGGGTGCGGGAAGCGCTGTCGGTACAGGCGGCATGTACACAAAGATTGAAGCGGCACGGATTGCGACCGATTCCGGAGCGGACATGATCATCGCTCCCGCAGGAGACATGAGCATCATAAGCAGGATACTTAATGGAGAAAGGACAGGAACGCTTTTTGTGTCACACAAAAACGAAAGCTTCCATCTGATTGATTATCTCAGTAATTCACGTAAGGAATAGAGCCGTGCGGAGCCGTCCGCAAGGCTTCAAGTGATCGGAACGGGCATTGTTACAGAAAAAGGAGCGGGTATGGCTGTAAAAACACTCGTAGTTGATGACAATGAGATCAATGCTATGCTGATCCACGACCTTCTTGAAGGCTTTTCGATCGATTCGGACATTGCCGAGTCCGGAGAACAGGCCATCGACATGGTCTCCAACAATGATTATATCTTTGTCCTGATGGATTATGTCATGCCTGAGATGGACGGTATCGAGGCAACGAAGATAATCTGCAGGATCAAACCGCTCATGAGGATCTACGCCATGACAGGCGATCTCGGCTCGGAGTTGCTGCATGATTTTATGAATGCCGGTGCGACGGGCGCTCTCACGAAACCTATCAAGCTCACCGAGCTTTTTGACATAATCAGGGACAATCTTTCCGAGTCTGAATACACGATTCCGGACATTCTTCGTGAAAAATACGGAGACGGCGGAGATTCGGGAGCCACCCAGAGAAGCGGTGAAATCGATTTAAAGGCATATCTTGAAAAGGTGCCGCAGCTCGACTATAACACAGGACTTTCCAATATAATCGGAAATACGGAAGCGTATAAGCGACTTTTGAGGGCTTCCATCGGCAACATCCGTGAGTACAGCAAGGTTCTTCGCGGCTATCCCGACACCACGAAGCCTGATCAGGTCAGAATTGCGCTTCACAGCCTTAAAAGCGTGTTCGCTAATATCGGCATTGAAAGCCTGAGGCTTGAAACGGCGCTCATGGAAAAGATTTCGGTCAAAGAGTTCTCATGTCACGAGAGTGAAAGAACCGACGGTTTCAGAATCGGTCTCGATGCCTATCTCTCGAAAATCGCCGTAACGCTTGACAGTCTCGAGGATGCCCTTTCGGAATACGAAACGGACTTAAGGATCGCTCATGAAGAAAAATATAACCGTGTTGCTGAGAAGCCGCTCAGCGATGAGGAATTCGATGAGGTTCTCAAGTACACTTACGAAGCGCTTGAAAGGTTTGAGGTTGATTTTGTACTCGAAGGACTCGATCACCTCAAAAAAGCGATGAAGGGTGACACTCGCAGAAGCCTTGAAAAAGCGATCGATGCGGCGAACGAATTTGATTACGATATTGTGAAAGAGATCGTCGATGCGGTGGCGGAGAGCAGGAAGAGCGGAGAAATTTCCTGATAGAATGTCGGTCCCGCGTGATAACCCGAAGAGGAAGCATAAACAAAAGGAAGACAATAAAGTCATTCAGACAGAGAAGACGCACGAAAAAGGAAGATCAAAAGACATTTAAACAGAGGAGAAGCACGGAAAAGAAAGATCAAAAGACATTTAGACAGAGGAGAAGCCCGGTAGAGGGGGAGGGTAACTGCCGGGCTTTGTTTTATGAAAAAATGTTATTAG
>JAEEIH010000101.1 GCA_016281275.1 Lachnospiraceae bacterium
GCTAGGCGTAGGAGTGCGTCCGTGAAACACTTCAGGACATTACACCTTTTTATGCCAATCAACTTGAGTCACAGTGGCTAGGCGTAGGAGTGCGTCCGTGAAACACTTCAGGACATTACACTTTTTTATGCCAATCAACTTGCGTCACTGTGGCTAGGCGTAGGAGTGCGTCCGTGAAACACTTCAGGACATTACACCTTTTTATGCCAATCAACTTGAGTCACAGTGGCTAGGCGTAGGAGCGCGTCCGTGAAACACTTCCGGGCATGTGTTGGGTCTCGCTACTTAACGAACGCAAGACAACGTCGCTGCGTGAGTTTAGTAGCGTAAGGGGTACCCAACCCATAGCGAAAGCGTGCCTCGGAAGTGTTTTCACGAGACAGCCCGGAGCCGTACGAGGACACCTTAATCCTTAATCCTTAATCCTTAATCCATAGTTATCAAACATAACCGTTGTGTTAGTTTCACCGCTACATCGTGAAAAGTAGATTAGAGCATAGGAGACCATATGATCAAGCGACTGTACAAAGAACATGCCGACCTCATCGCATGTGCCTCTTTGTACTTTTTTTCGGTGACTTTCCTCCTCATCATGGCATTACAGCTTGACATTCCTCCCGTTATTGATGAAGTTGCAACTGTCGCAAGTCCCATGTACCTTATCGGCAACGACTGGAGTGAAGCGCTTCATGCTATGGGTGGATATTATTTTAAATACGGCGGAGGGATGGTTTACTTCCCTCTCGTTGCGCTCATAAAAGATCCGTGCATCCTTTATAAATCTATGCTTGCGCTTAATGCGGCGATCTGTTCGTTTATTCCTGTCATAGCGTTCGTGATACTAAAAAAGCATTTCGGTGTCCGTAGGAGCTCATCATGGGTAATGTCGATCATCACGTTTTGCCTGCCCGTAACGGCACTCTACACACTTTATGCAAGAGCGGACGCTATGCTCATATTCACTCCGTGGCTTATCGCACTTATCATACTTGAACTTGTTAAAACATCGGTTTCCGGCACTTCAGGCGAAGAAAAGAGACGTTCGGCTCGTAAAAGGGTTATTTTATCGATTCTTCTGGCACTTTTGTCTTGTGTTTCTTATTCGTTGCATACGAGAGGAATAGCCGTGATACTTGCTGTTTTCTTTGCGGTTTTAATTATATGCGTCATCCTCAAAACAAGGATCGTAGCGATCATTCCATCATTCATTACACTCATTGCTTCGCTTTTCATTGACAGTAAAATTGCTTCGTTCTTTAAGGATGCACTCTATTCTCAATACGGAACGGCATTTTCAAGTACCGACAGCTACGACTTTGCCACACTCGCTAAGATTTTTACAAAGGATGGCTTTAAGTCGTTTGCCGCCGAAACATTGGGCGCAATTTTTAATATCATGGTTTCTACATACGGACTTGTTGTCATCGGTGTGATTTTAGGGACAGTGGTTCTGGTCAGGTTTATCAGAAAAAGGTCCGAGACTTCAAATGCGGTTATGGCTTTTACTGTATTTTCGGTGATCTTGTTTCTCGGTACATTTGCCATGAGCATTATATATTTCTTCCCGTATGTCATGAATCTGCTTGAAGGAACGGGGGAGCAAAGGTCGGACTGGCTTGTCTACGGAAGGTATGCTGCCTGCGGATGCGGTCCTTGTGTTCTGATTGGCCTGTATCTTTGTAGGTACAAGAAAGAAAAGCTTTATAACGTATTAAAGATGGCTTGTGTGCTTTTTTTTGCCGGCATAAGCGTTCTGTTTGTATCAAAGGTTACACCGCTTATTGAAGGGGTGAGTGCAGTGACTCGTAATTTTATTTCGCTTTGTACCTTTGTTGAACTCAAATCCGAAGGTATCACGACAGCGGTTGTTCCCGAAATCACAGAAAGCTTTGCGAAAGCCGCTTTGCTGTCGGGTGCGGTTCTTATTGTTGTAACGCTTCTTTCGATGATCACAAAAAAGGTGTACACTCTGTATATTGCGGCATTGTTTTTATCCGTAGTTTCTGTTATCATCACATTTGTTGATTATGACAAGATTCGGCTTTCTCGCGATGAAAAACTTGAGAGTTGGATCACTCCGGTCACAGATGTCATAAGAAATGATCCCGCGCTGGTGGGTTGCAATATTTATGTGACTCCGGGTGCAAAAAGCATAAAGCATTATCAGTTTATGCTTCCCGATCATGTGTGCTTTTCACCGGGGGCGAAACTCACTTTGGACAACGCAATGGTTGTAATATCGGCAAAAAAGGAGATTTCGGCCGGCTTCGGAGTCGACGGATTGGTGCTTGAAAGCAAAGAAAATCCCCAAACCGCTAAGGACCGGGTAAGCGTCAGAAGGGATTTTTGGATTAAAGAGATGCAAAAGTACGGTCTGAAGAGCCACACGGAGTATTGAATTAAAGCTGTTTTGATCCAAAAGTCAGTAAGAGCTGCAATTTCAAAAATGAGTATGATATTGTGGTGAGACAGACATTTAATGAAAGAAAATGTTTTCAAGGTAAGATTGACTTTGAAACAATGAGAGGAGTTTTATAAATGGGAAAGATCAAAATGAACGTGCCGCTTGTCGAGATGGACGGCGACGAGATGACGAGGATTCTCTGGAAGATGATAAAGGATGAGCTTCTTACACCTTTTATCGACCTTAATACAGAATACTACGACCTCGGTCTCAAGCACAGAGACGACACAGACGATCAGGTCACTGTCGATAGTGCCGAGGCTATCAAAAAGTACGGTGTCGGTGTAAAGTGCGCTACCATAACACCCAATGCCGCGCGTGTTGAAGAGTACAGCCTCAAGAAGATGTGGAAGTCCCCTAACGGTACCATCCGTGCGATCCTCGACGGAACAGTATTCCGCGCTCCCATAATCGTTAAGGGTATCGATCCCTATGTTCCTCACTGGAAGAAGCCCATCACCATCGCCCGTCATGCCTATGGTGACATCTACAAGGCAAGCGAGATGAAGGTGAACGGCAAAGGAAAGGCTGAGCTTGTTTTTACAGATGATAACGGTAAAGAGGAGCGCGTCCTTATCCATGAATTCGACGGTCCCGGAATTATTCAGGGTATTCATAACCTTGATGATTCCATTGCGGGCTTTGCAAGAAGCTGCTTTAATTTCGCGATCGACCGTAAGGAAGACCTCTGGTTCGCTGCCAAGGACACGATCTCAAAGACATACGATCACAGATTCAAGGATATCTTCGCTGAAATCTATGAGAAGGAATATAAAACAAAATTCGAAGAAATCGGCATTACATATTTTTATACACTTATCGATGATGTTGTAGCCAGGGTAATTAAATCCGAAGGCGGCTTCATATGGGCATGCAAGAACTACGACGGAGACGTTATGAGCGACCTTCTTGCCACGGCATTCGGTTCACTCGGCATGATGACTTCCGTCCTCGTTTCACCCGACGGCAAGTACGAGTTCGAGGCGGCTCACGGAACTGTTCAGAGACATTACTACAAGTACCTCAGGGGTGAGCAGACTTCCACGAATTCGGTTGCTACCATTTTTGCATGGACCGGCGCTCTTAAAAAGAGGGGTGAGCTTGACGGCAACACTGCACTCGTTGATTTCTCCGAGAAGCTTGAGAAAGCAACTGTTTCGACCATTGAGTCCGGCTACATGACAGGTGATCTTGCGCTCATCTCGAAGCTTACAGATATTCATAAATGCGAGAGCCTTGAATTTATTAAGGCAATTCGTAAGAATCTTGAAGCGATGCTGTAAGACAAAATAAGAACGATCCGGTAAAGAGTCACCGGCAAGGTCTTTGAGGACAGCTTGGGTTTTCGACAATTCATGCTTGAGAATGTTATATAAGATGAACGAGAGGGAAAGACATGAAGCTGATAATTCAGATTCCGTGTTATAATGAGGAAGAAAACTTAAGATCTGCGCTCGATGCTTTACCGAAATCCGTACCCGGAGTGGATAAGGTTGAATATCTTATCATCAATGACGGCAGCAAAGACAGAACCGTTCATATAGCAAGAGAGTGGGGAGTCAATTATATAGTGAATTTCAGACGTAATCGTGGTCTGGCCTTCGGTTTCATGGCGGGAATTGATGCTGCGCTTCGTGCCGGAGCAGACATAATCGTCAATACGGATGCCGATAATCAGTATTGCGCCGATGATATTGAAAAGCTCGTTGCGCCGATCGTTGATGGAAAAGCGGATTATGTTATCGGTGAGCGGCCGATCGATGAGACCGAACATTTTTCGAGGATGAAAAAGCGGCTCCAACATATCGGCAGCTGTACGGTCAGGATTGCTTCGGGAACAGATGTGCCGGATGCGCCGAGCGGATTCCGCGCCATTTCACGTGAAGCGGCTCTACATATGAATGTTATAAATAATTACACATATACGCTTGAAACGATAATTCAGGCAGGGCACAACAGAACTGCAATTGCAAACGTTAAGATAAGGACAAATCCCGAGACGCGTCCTTCAAGACTTTTTAAGAGTATTCCGGTCTATGTAAAGCGTTCGTCTGCAACAATCATAAGAGCATTTATGATGTATAAACCGCTCAAGTTTTTCTTTGTGATGGGGACGATTTTCCTTATCGGAGCTCTTGCTCTCGGCATCAGGTATGTTGTGTATATGTGCCTCGGGGAAGGAACGGGACACGTTCAATCGCTCATACTTACGGCAATACTTGCGCTTATGGGCTTTATGGCGGTTCTTATCGGTCTGCTCGGCGATGTTATCGCCGCGAACCGAAAGATCATAGAAGATATTCAGTACCACGTTCGAAGAATTGACTACAGAGTAGACAAGTTCGAGGACGAAACAAACTATCATTCAGAAAGGGAAAGGGAGCTAAAAATGGCTGAAGAAAAAGAAAGAAGACAGGACGACAGAAGAAAGCAGGAAAGAAGACAGCACGACAGAAGACAGCTTGAGAGAGGTCAGGAAGACAGAAGGAAAGCCGACAGAAGACAGGCTGACAGAAGACAAAAGGAAGACTGAAATCACATTTCGGCATGATATTACGGAATAAACATAATATAGCCGATATAAAGCCGGGAACTACATCATCACGTAGAAGCGCATTTAAAGGAGAGGCAGAAAGAATCAAATTGATATGAAAGATTCAAAAGTAAAAAATGTGGCCGGAAATCATTATGATAAGTACAATTCAAAGAATCCCATCGAGAAAAAACTCATGAAGGGATTCTTTGATAATGTTTCGGATCTTTTTACTATCGTTGGCAAAGACGGAGAACCCGTGAGGATTCTTGAAGCCGGGTGCGGCGAAGGGATTTTTACATCTTTTATCAGAGAAAGGTTCCCCAAAGCGAAGATCGAGGCGTTCGATCTGGAAGATGTAGTGGTGAAAAAAGCGATTGACAGTTATTCAGACAGAAATATTGACTTTTATACCGGCAGTATCTACGAAATCGAAAAAAAGGACGATTCGATTCCGTTGATTGTGTGCAGTGAAGTGCTTGAACATCTGGAAAATCCCGTCAGGGCATTGGAAGAACTAAAGAGGATCGGTTCTGTTTACATATTCCTTTCGGTTCCCAATGAACCGATATGGAGGATTCTTAACATGTGCAGGCTAAAATATTTGAAGGACTTTGGAAACACACCGGGACATATAAATCATTTTTCAAAAAAAGGATTTCTTAAGCTTATCGATAATGTAGGGGGACTTGAAGTGACGGCCTACAGAAAATCACTTCCGTGGCAGATGGTTCTTTTGACGGTCAATAAATGATCAGCAAAGCAATGCATAAGTAATATTTTGTTGACAGCCTGCCGGATGGTCATGTTTGTGGCGAGGAATCTGAAGCGGTTTACACCCCCTTCTAAAGAGGAGAAAAAGGAAGATGAAGAACAGAGCACTTCGTTCGGCTGGTATTGTCCTGATGATTTTGTCGGCAGGCTTTATTTGCTACAGGATCGTAAAATTTGATTTTTCTTCCATAAAGCTTGATTTTACGGTTTCGTCTGTTGTTTTGCTTCTGTTTGCACTTTTCATTCAGACACTCTCGGTTTTTTTTCTCGGTGTCGTTTTTTCACGCAATGTGGGAAAAGGCAGAAACGGACAGAAAGTCCCGTTAAAAGAAGCCGTTTTGGTGTACTGTCGGTCAAATCTGGGCAAATATATACCCGGAAATGTTTTTCAGTATGTTGAACGTAATATCTTTTTTTCGTCTTACGGAGTAAGGCATGTTGATACTGTGCTTGCTTCGCTGCTTGAAGTGGGTTGTCTTATATTAAGCGCATTTATCCTTTCGGCAGTATTTGGAAAGTTTGATATAATAAAAGAAGTCTTTGCCCGATATTCGTATATAATCCCGGTATTTTTAGTTCTTGTGCTTCTTTTTATCATTGTCGGGATCGTTTTTCTTCGAAAGAAAAAAAAATCTCTCAGAAGCCTTGTACACAGATTGCGTGAACGCGTTGGAATAAAGCTTATTCTTTTTGATATTGTTTCTTACACGCTTATACTGCTTATTTTGGGAGTAGTTACGCTGATAGCTTTTTTCGCTGTGATAGCGCCGGGTGAATTCGCACCGGAACCTGCGGGGCTGCTCGGAGCATATATTGTTGCCTGGCTTTGCGGTTTTGTGATAGTCGGTGCGCCCGGAGGGATCGGAGTAAGAGAAGCAGTTTTTTCGCTTATTTATATAAATACTCCGTATCTTGATTTGGTTCTTGCACTTTCGATTCTTGTACGCATGATTTCTATAGCGGCGGATGTTCTGGCATACATTGTGATCCGCGTGATTTCAGGCAGAATCTCCGAAAAAAAGGTATAGGAATAACGTGTATTTTGCGTAATATGCGTTTTATCCCTTTTTATTGTGTCTTTTTATCCCCTTGCATTAGATTACCTAATTTGTTATCATCATAATATCGCGTGTTTTGATTCGTGAAATCATGCCGTACAAATTGCTAAAAGCGAAACAATGCCTTAGAAATAGTGTAAATTGAGGTACATATGTTAAAATTAACAGAAATACGTAAAGTTTATGAATCCGGAGATATTAAGGTTGAAGCATTAAAAGGTATTTCGGTCGAGATGAGAGACAGTGAATTTGTTTCAATCCTTGGACCTTCGGGTTGCGGAAAAACAACACTTCTTAATATCATAGGCGGTCTTGACAATTATACAGACGGTGACCTTAAGGTCAGAGGTGTTTCTACAAAAAGGTATAAGAGCAAGGATTGGGATGCCTACAGAAATCATTCGATTGGATTTGTATTTCAGAATTATAATCTGATTCCGCATCAGACGGTTCTCAAAAACGTAGAGCTTGCGCTCACCTTGAGCGGTGTTTCGCGACGTGAGAGGAAAAAACGTGCACTTGAAGCCCTCGATAAGGTAGGGCTTTCCGATCAGGTTAAGAAGAAACCCGGACAGATGTCGGGAGGTCAGATGCAACGGGTTGCCATTGCCAGGGCGCTTGTTAACAATCCCGATATCTTGCTTGCTGACGAGCCTACGGGTGCTTTGGATACGGCTACGAGCGTACAGATCATGGAGATCCTTTCTGAGGTCGCTGCCAATAAACTCGTTATCATGGTTACACATAATCCTGAGCTTGCGCAGACGTACTCAACAAGGATAATCAAGCTTCTTGACGGTAAAATCCAGTCCGATTCGATGCCGGTCAGGGAAGATGAGTCTGTTTCGGATGATACGGATGTATATGACTTTGAGCCCGGTGTATGGAAAGGAAACGAGCCTCTGTTATCTACTGACGACAGTCTGATAACCGGCATAAAAGATGATGTTGCGTCACATGAACTCGAAAAACTGATTCCTGTTCCCGAACCTGCGGAAGAAGAACATCTCAGCAATAAGGAACTTAAGAGGAAATACAGGGAAGAAGTAAAAAAAGCCAAAAAACAGGCAAAACAGGAAGACAAAGAACAAAAGCTTAAAGAAAAACAAGAAAGACATTCCGGCAAAACAGCAGAAAAGGAAGCAAAAAAGGCAGAGAAGAAAATTCTTAAGGAACACAGAGCTTCCAAAAAGTCGATGAAGTTTTTTACGGCATTGTCACTTAGCTTTACAAACCTGCTTACAAAAAAAGGAAGGACGATTCTTACTTCCTTTGCCGGAAGCATCGGCATTATCGGTATTGCATTGATTCTTTCAATTTCCAACGGCGTACAGCTTTATATCGACAAGGTACAGGAGGATACACTTTCGAGTTATCCGATCACGATTGAAAAACAGACGCTTAATATTGCAAGCTTTATGCAGATCCTTTCTGATTCGAGAAATGGGTCGCAGGAGCATGAACTGGATAAGATCTACACAAATACAATAATGACCGACTTTATCGATGCAATGCTTAAAGAAGTCAGCCATAACAATCTCGGCGCTTTCAAGAAATATATAGAAGAAAACCCGGATAAGTTTAAAAATCTTGTTTCGGATATTCAGTATTCCTATTCAACAAAGCTGAATATATATCGCGCCGATACGGAAAACGGAATTTTTCAGGTTGCACCCGCAAAAGTTTTTGAACGCATGGGAATGAAAAATACGGGTATGAGCAATGGCATGGGTGCTGGAATGGGCATGGAGACCGAAATCTGGACACGTCTGCTTGACAATGACGAACTTCTTGAAAAACAATATGAAATTATTGCCGGAAAGTTTCCCAAAGAAAAGGATGAGGTTGTCCTGATCGTTAATGATAAAAACGAGCTTGTAGATTATACTTTGTATGCTCTCGGTATTATGGACAGCGACGCGCTGACCGAGGCTTTCCGTGCCACTCTTCGGGGAGAAGAAAATGTTTCCTTCCCTGAGGCCAAAACACTTACATATGATGAAATCCTCTCTCAGAAGTTCAGGCTTCTTACAAATACGGATATCTACGAAAAAGGAACGCCCGAAATATATACTGCTTTTGGAGAAACAGATGAAAGCTCATCCGTTATCCCGGCAAAAGAAGTTTGGATTGACAGAAGCAATGACGAAAAATTCATGAAAAACGCAATAGACAACGGACTGCTAGTGGGTATTTGCGGAATAATACGTCCGAAGTCGGACGCGGCAATGTCTTCTTCTGTAAACGGCAGGATCGGTTACAGAACTTCGCTTATGAACTATTTGATAGAAGAAGTCAATTCTTCCGAAATCGTAAAGGAACAAAAAGCCGATCCTGAAACGGATGTGTTCACCGGTCTTAAATTCGTAAACGACACTACGTTTAAAGCAGATACGGGTTCGACAGCGGCACTTCCCGATGTCGGAGAATTTGAGGCATATTTAGAATCGCTTCCGGAATCCGAGCGACTTGCCGCGAAGGAAGCTTTGCTTGCATCAAATCAGTCATATACGGATGTCGGACAATTTACATCACAATATGCATTACGTTATTCGGATACAACGTATGAAGATAATTTGAAAAAGATGGGTGTTTCCGATCCGGCGGAACCTTCGGCTATAAACATCTTTCCGATAAATTTTGAAAGTAAAGATATGATAGCTGAAATCGTCGCTGATTACAACGATAATCTTTCGGAAGACGAGAGACTCACTTATACAGATTATGTAGGGCTTATAATGTCGTCTGTTACTACGATAATTGACGTTATCAGCTACATACTTATTTCGTTTGTTGCAATTTCTCTTGTGGTTTCATCGGTGATGATAGGAATAATAACCAATATCTCTGTGCTTGAAAGAACTAAAGAAATCGGTATTCTTCGAGCTGTCGGTGCCTCGAAAAGAGATATTGCTCGGGTATTTAACGCTGAAACGCTCATAATCGGTTTCAGCGCAGGAGCGCTCGGAATTCTTATTACCAAATTATTACTTATACCGATAAATGCGATAATATATCATTTTACCGATATTTCGAATATTGCTAAACTTCCCGACATCGCTGCTCTTATACTTGTCGGAATAAGTATGCTTCTCACTTTCACTGCAGGAATCTTCCCCGCTATGAGTGCCGCGAGGAAGGACCCTGTTGAAGCTCTCCGCAGTGAGTGAGGATTGATATCCTTTTGTAAATATCGAAGAAATGCAAAGTGAATAAGGATTGATTATCCCCAAATAGAAGAAGGAACAGTCAGCGCTGTTCCTTCTTTTATTTGGGTGTCTGTCATTTGCGTGAATAGCGAAGCCTCAGGGAATTTGTAACAACAAACAAAGAGCTGATGCTCATCAGTCCGGCGGCAATCGCGGGGCTTATGGAAAGACCCAAAGTCGAATACGCTCCCGCAGCAAGCGGAATACATAATACATTATAAAACAAAGCCCAAAAAAGGTTTTGTTTTATATTTTTTATCGTGTCATGACCGAGCCGGACAGCATCGATAACGGATAAAAGACTTGATGAGGTCAGTACCATATCGGCGCTCTCGATCGCAATGTCTGTTCCCGCACCGATTGCGATACCGATATCGGCGCTTGTGAGTGAAGGCGAATCATTAATTCCGTCACCGATAAAAGCAACAATATGGTTGTTTGCGCGAAGTTCATTGATCTTGTCGACCTTACCGATAGGATCCATGCCTCCGAAAGCATCATTGATCCCTAGCTGTTTTGCCGTGTGAAGAGCGCACAGAGGGTTGTCACCCGAAAGAAGAACAGGTTTGATTCCATATTTACGGAGATAGTTTATCACATCCGGAGCACTTTCTTTAGGAGTGTCGGAAAGCGCTATCACATTCGGTGAGGAACCTTCAAAACCGAAAAAGATTACGGTTTTTCCTTCTTTCATATATTTTTCGGCATTTCTGTCAAAGTCACTTTCCGGAACATCCGGACAGATTTCTTTCCTTAACTTGCGATTGCCGGCATAGAATCGTTGTCCGCTTATTACAGCTGTCAAACCGTATCCGGGACGTGTTTCGAAATCGGATATTTCTGCTTTATGTGCTATGGAGATTTTATCGCGAAGACTATCGCATACGGCTTTTCCGATTGGATGTGTAAGGCGTTCTTCGCAAAGCAGAAGAGTTGACAGTGAATGTTCATCCGAACAGTCCGTATCGGTAATGCTCAGGATTCCGGTTGTAAGAGTACCTGTTTTGTCGAATACTACGGTGTCTGTTTTATGGAGTAATTCGATAATTTTAGCGTTTTTTATGAGTATTCCTGTTTTTGCTCCCCGACCGACAGCCGCCATTACGGCTGTTGGTGTCGCGAGTCCCAGAGCGCAGGGACAGGAGATTGTAATGACGCTTATCGCGTAGCTTATGCTTTTCGCAAAATCGGCACCTACGGCAAATTTCCAAATACAAAAAGTGATCACTGAAAGAGCCGATACTATGGGAACAAATACAGCGCTCAGTTTGTCAGCAAGCCTTGCTATATCGGGCTTTGACATGGAAGCGGTTGTAACAAGGTCTATCATTTTTGACAGCATCGTATCTTTCCCTGTTTCGGTAACTTCAACCGCAAGAAATCCCGAAAGAACCGTAGTGGCCTGAAATACGGGACTTCCGACTATTTTGTCGACCGGAGCGGATTCACCGCTTAAGGCACTTTCACCGGTTGTTCCGGTACCGAAGATGACAACTCCGTCGAGGGGAACTGTTTCACCGGCTTTTATTACGATGGTTTCACCGACTTTTACATCATCAACGGATACCGTCTCTGTTTCGTATGAACCGTTTTTAACTGCATCGATGGTTCCGGAAGTTTCGTTCGCAATGATCCTGACGGCCTCAAGCGGCTTTAGATTCATAAGTTCTTTTAATGCACCTGAAGTTTTTTTCTTTGTTTTTTCTTCAAGGTATTTTCCGATGCTGATGAGAACAGGTATCATCGATGCCGACTCAAAACAAAGCATCCGGGAAGAGGAAAAAGCAGTTTCGGTATTGCCGCTTAGAGTATCGATTATGATATTTACCGCAAGAAAAATACTATAAACATAGGAAATGCCGGATCCCATGGATATAAGAACATCCATACCCGGAGTACGTGAAACAATGCTCTTGAATCCCTTGATAAAAAATCCTCTGTTTAGTAAAAGAATAAGAGTGGTTATAACGAACTGGAAGCATGTTACGGGGATTATATAATCTTCGAATACGAGTGAGTACATATGCGGATAATAAACCGACAGCAAAAGCACAAGAAGGATGATTCCGCATATAAGACGGTGAAGAAAAATCGACGTAGAATCCTTTCCGGGGGGGTAAGGCTTATAGCCGGCCTTACTCACAGACCGCATTATTTCCTTAATGTTTGTTTTGCTATCATCATAGTCAACAGTGAGAGTTTTGAGCATAAGATTGACCCGGGCACTCTCAGAACCGGCCGCGTATGCGGCTTTTTCAACCGAACGACTGCACATGGAGCACATCATGCCGTCGACGTTTATCGTATCATGTTTCATTTAGTCCCTTCTTTCCTGTCGATTTTTTGAACCCATGTAAACATAAGCACAGAAAATCTTTAAATATAAGCCGAATTATCAGTTCTGTAAAACAGATTTTCTGTACAATGTAGGTGTTGTCCCTTTATATTTTTTAAAGAACCGCTGAAAACTCTGTATGTTATTATAACCGACCTTTATTGCGATCGATTCGAGCTTCTCCGACTTTTCCTTCAATAGCTCGCAGCTTCTGTCTATCCTGTATTTGTTCAGATAGTCAGTAAGGGTCATCAGCATGTTGTTCTTGAATATTCTTGAAAGGTATGAATAGCTTACGGAAAAGTTTGATGCAATGGAAAGCATATCGATATCTTTGCTGTAATTGGCGATAAGCATGGCAGCTACATTTTCGCACAGCTTTTTTTCGGGGTTGATTTCCTGCTCGAAAGAGGATGCTGCCTTGATCATGATGTCAATAAGGGATTTTTTGATCTCCTTAAAGGTCCGCATTTGTTTGATCTGTTCAATAATATCGGAATCGATCCGTTCGGAGAGCGTCGGCTCATCGCTTAGTCTTGTCAAAAGCTTTTGAATGGTTTCAATGGATGATTCCATTTCGACATATTCCAATTTGTTAAAGAAACGGTCGGCGGTCATTTCGATACCGAGCCTGTTGTTGTCAAGCAAAGAACTGGCGAATCTCGGATAATATTCGTTTATCAGTAACTGAAGATTTTTTCCCGAAAGTTTTACTATGGTTTCACGGGAAATCAGCTTATTATATGCTTCATAAAACTCACCGTTTTTAATAAGCTCGTTAAGCTGTTTGTTTCTTCTCGGAAGAGCGGTAAGATCTGAGGTAACGGCGGTAACAGCCATGATATATTTTGATTTGGCGAGAGGGTCGATCATGTCATAAAGATCTTTTAACAGTCTTTCAAAAGTTTCGTTTTTTTCTTTTGAACCGAGAAGAACAAGAAGTGAATCCTGATTTATTGGTGAAACAAGACTGGTGGAATCATCGGAAAGAAATCCGCTGATAAGCCTTGAAAGATTCAAAAGATAGTGGGACGCCACAACCTCATTGCAGATTTTGATACCGCAAATAAGGAAAGAATTGCAATCCTTGAAATTTTCGTTGTCATCAAGAAAGCGGGAATGCGGAATGTTCTTTTCGAGAAAAAGGCAGAAAGAATATGATCTGGCAGCGCTTTTGTATGTGTTGATCAGCTCTTTTGTATTACGCAGATCGTGATTCATTTCCTCAAATACAGCGGCAATCGTACCTACTTCGTCCTTTTCATTGACTTCGGCTGCAGCCACATCCGAGAAATCCTGCTCTCTGGTAACAATGGCGCTCTTATAAAGAGTTTGAACGGGCTGTGCAATCTTTTTGCTGATAAAATAAGCAACAATGGCGAGGGCTACAGCGGTGATGGTCGTAATGAACACAAGCATAAACAGATATGAATCCATTCCCAGCTCTTTGGAATTAAGCTTAAGTATTACATAATATCCAGCGGTGTCATCAAGAAATGTGCCGTTTATAAGCAATTGATCCGATGGAAGATTATTTTTCAGTTCATTAATCTCTTCATCTGTTATATCTGATGCTTCATAAACTTTAACGGTCATGATCCCGCTTCCGCCGGTAAACTGATCGTCAAAAAATGCAATAACCGAATCCTGAGGTATGCTTTTGGCAGCTGTTCTGATTGTATTCTCCGCTTCGGTTACCAGAGCGTGTACCAAATTGGCCTGACTTTCGTAATATGTTTCTCTGATCTGGCGTGAGAAAAAAGCAAAAAAAACTATGCTGACAACAGACAGAGGAATAACAATGAACATAAGAAGGAAAGTAAAAATCTTTCTGAAGTATCCTTTGGATTCTTTAAATACTTTCATCTGAACGCCTTCCTTCCATAAATAATTGCATTACGTGATTCGGATTAACATCTGATTATATTTTTCGTAACTGATTAGATATCGAAAACATATATATTTATATATAATTTATAGTTCGGTAGAAATTAATATACATCATAATGCTTGATTTTTCAATGTTGTGTATTTTTTGATATTAAAAAATATAAATTGATACTTGAATATAACAGTATGTCGGTGCATAATTTGATTGTCCTGAGAGATCAGGACGCTCCCAGACGGGCCGGACACACTCCGTGAATCCGGCCCGGTACCCTTTCAATATGACTTATGTATTACGGCTCTATAGCCGTTATTTTTTTGTATTTTATCTGAAAATATACTTGAAAACAACTTGAAATCCTCTTGAAATTCCGTTGTTTGTTTACAAAAAATCCCGTCTGGTGTAGAATTATGCACGGTAATGTATAGTTTATTGCACAGAGGAATTTGTTATGAACGAGACGTGGGAATTCTTCGGTACGGTCGCTCTGAGGATGTTTGCCGCAATGGCATGCGGAGCCGTTGTCGGCTTTGAAAGAAAAAAACGTGCAAAAAAAGCCGGAATAAGAACGCATTGCCTTGTTGCTCTCGGCACAGCCTTATTCGCCATTGTATCCAAATACGGATTTAACGACTTGCTGCGGGACGGATTTAATGCCGATATCGCGAGGGTTGCGGCCAATGTTGTTACCGGTGTGTCTTTTCTCGGAGCCGGAGTTATTTTTCTTAAGAATAAATCTGTTTCGGGACTTACGACGGCTGCTGGCATCTGGACGGTGTCGGCTGTAGGTCTTGCGTTCGGATGCGGTCTTTATTCTGTCGGAGCTGTTGGCACGGTCTGCATGGTTTTTTGTCAATACGTAATATACAGACCCCTCAGAAAACTTGAAGGACACGATCCTCACAATGTACAGGTTACCCTTGCTCCCGGAGAAGATAATCTTGCAAACTTCGTTAAAATGATGAAAGGGATAGACAAAGACTTTTCGGTTGTTTCTCTTACGAAACGTACGGATGGTTGCGTCGATATGGTATTTATCATTAAAACCGGCGCCGATCCGGTATTTGATATATATGATTTTATGGACAAACATCGGTACATTACCCGTATGGAAATTTAAATTTCAGTGTTACATAACAGTCCGATATAATATAAGATCCGGCATGGAATGCACAATGCTTTTCTGCCTGATATACATTTTGTGATCATATCACGATCCTTTGGAGTGACGGTTATGCCGTACATATTTGTTAAGCAATAAAATATTATGTATGTGAGGAAAAATGGGGACAAGAACATTTAAGAGTGATGAAGTAGACAGATTGACAGAACGTGACAGACGCAGACAGGAATGGTACCTTAATGAGATGAAAAAAAAGAGGAGAGCGATGCTCATCCTCGGAGGTATGGGTATTGCCGCCATTCTTGTTCTTGTCGGTATCATCATGCTTCTGGTACATGTTTTTTCACCGAAAGACACTGCCGTTATTGAAGATAAGCTTTCAAAAACTAAGTCTTCGGAGATTTCTCTCGTTGATAACATGGCGGATGAAAAGGTGAGCTTTGGGTCCGGAGAAGAATTACAAAATTCAAAGGTCAATACTTCGGAAAGAGGTCTTATCGTGATAGATCCGGGGCACGGAGGGTACGACAGCGGATGTATTTCTTCTCTGAAGTACGAAAAGGAAATCGATCTTGAGATTGCGATGTTATTGAGTGAAAAACTCAAGGCAAAAGGATTCAGTGTATATATGACGAGAATCGATGACAGTTTCGTCGGTATAAACGACAGAGCCATACTTGCCAACGAATGCGAGGGGGCGCTTGCGCTGATAAGCATCCATCAGAATTCTTCGGAAAATTCGTCGGATGAAGGAGTTGAAGCATGGACATCGAACGATGCCACGAACGAACAGCTCGCAGAGCTTATCGCTCTTGAGGTTTCGGAAAAGACCGGTGCGATAAACGGAGGTGTCGTGACCAAAGATAATCTTGTCATTTGCAGTAAGGCTGAGATGCCTGCTGTTATTGTGGAATGTGGATATCTTTCAAACAAAAGGGAGGCGCAGAATCTTTGCGAACCCACGTACCAGGAGAAGATAGCTACCGGTCTGGCAAATGCCGTTGACGGATTTCTTCCCGAAAAGACAGCGAAATGATTCTGTTCGTTCGATCAGACCGTGCTTTGGTCCCGATATTGCTGTTTTATCTATTTGATCGTTAAGATTTTTTATGACCCACAAATCGGGTAGCTGCTTATGCAGTTACCTTTGTGCATTGTAAAGGATCTTGGAAAGAGGTTTTTAAAATGACAAAAGTTGATATTTTTTCAGGTTTCCTGGGCGCAGGCAAGACCACGCTCATCAAAAAACTCATCGATGAGGCATACAAAGGTGAAAAGCTTGTGCTCATCGAAAACGAATTCGGAGAGATCGGGATTGATTCCGGATTCCTTAAAGATGCCGGTGTTACGATCAACGAGCTTAATTCCGGATGTATCTGCTGTACGCTTGTCGGAGATTTCGGAAAGGCGCTTGTAAAGGTGCAGAATGAATTTAAGCCTGACCGCATCATTATTGAGCCATCGGGTGTCGGTAAGCTGTCGGATGTTATCAGAGCCGTTAACGACGTTGCCGAAGAAGCTGACATAAGGGTTAACAATTTTATAGCTGTTGTGGATGTCGCAAAGGCTAAAATGTACATGAAGAACTTCGGCGAATTCTTCAACGATCAGATTGAGCATGCCGCTGCGATAATACTCAGCAGAACGGGAATTGTTGATGAAAAGAAACAGCAGGAGGCCATTGCGCTTATACGTGAGCACAATAAGGATGCCGTTCTTGTGACGACTCCGTGGGATCAGATCGGAGGAGAAGCAATCCTTAAGGCTATGGAAGAGAAGAATGATATGATGGCAGAGCTTCTCAAGGAAGAAGGTATTTGCCCCGTATGCGGACATCACCACGGCGATGATGATGATGAACATGAGCATCACCATCATCACCATGATGACGATGATGAACATGAATGTTGCCACCATCATCATGACGACGATGACGATGATGAACATGAATGTTGCCACCATGATCATGACGACGATAACGATGACGAACATGAATGTTGCCACCATGATCATGACGATGACGACGATGAGCACGAGCATCACCACCGCCACGATGATGAGCATGAGTATCATCACCACCACGATGATGACGATGATCACGAGTGCTGTCACGGACACCATCACGGACACCACCATCATCATGCCGATGAGATCTTTGCAAGTGTCGGAATTGAGACGCTTCATAAATTTACCAAAGATGAGATCGCACAGAAGCTTGCTGCGCTTGAGGATGCCGAAAAGTACGGTGTGATTCTCCGCGCAAAGGGCATAGTTCCTTCGGATACGGATTCTTTTATACATTTCGATATGGTTCCCGGACAGACCGACATCAGAAACGGAGCAAGCGATGTTATCGGCAAGATATGCGTTATCGGAAGCGAAGTGAAGGAGGATGCGGTTCGCGAGCTCTTTGCATAAGGGCGGATGCAGGCGTTATCGCAGAATAAATATATGGATATACCGGTATATCTCATAAACGGATTTATCGAGTCCGGAAAGACATCGTTTATCAGGACGACTTTCGAGGATCCCGAATTCATAAACACATCAAGAACACTCCTAATAGTATGCGAAGAGGGACTTGAAGAATATGACATTGATGAATATAAAAAGAAAAACATCGATGTTGTGTTCGCGACCGATATGGGCGGACTCGATCCCGTATATCTTGATGAACTCAATTCCAAGTACAGACCAGACAAGGTTGTTGTGGAACTCAACGGTATGTGGAAGATGGAGGATGTGCTTGAAACAGATACTCCTGCCGGCTGGATCACCGTTCAGATGATCACGCTTATAAACGGAGAGACTTTCGATAATTATATCAATAACATGCGATCGCTTATCATCGAAGAACTCAGATACAGCGATACGATCATTGTTAACAGATGTGAAAAGCTCGACAGAAAGACGGTCAGAAGAACAATAAAGCCGGTCAACAGAAAGGCACAGATCCTTTATGAAACGGGTGACGGCATGGAAGCCGGAACCGGTGAGGAAGACGAACTTCCTTATGACATCGGTCAGGATCATATTGATATAGAAGACGATGATTTTGGGCTCTTTTATCTCGATGTCATGGACAACACGAAAAAATATGAAGGAAAAGAGATTTCTTTCAGGGCGCAGTTCTACAGAAATGAGGGAATGCCGAAGGATACATTCGCTCCCGGACGTTTTGCCATGCAGTGTTGCGCGAATGATATAGGTTTTATAGGCATTGTTTCGAGAATTACCTCGACATATAAGGATTTCTTTCCGACGCACAGAGACAAGGACTGGGTATATGTAACAGGAAAGATCAAAAATCAGTTTTGTCGCGAATACAGAGGGAAAGGACCTGTAATCTATGTCACATCGCTTAAGGATGCCGAACCGGCGGCCGAAGATATAGTTTATTTCACCTGATAACCGCCGTATGTTTTGATGTACCGGCATTTACGCATTTCCAAAGGATCGGCGCCGCGATATATCATTGAACGATTATTTTATGGGATACTTGACTAAGATTCAATAATTTTATATAATCAGTTAGTTTTTGTCGTTATGATCAGTTAGCTTGGTTGGAGGTTTACGTGATTAAGAGCATGACCGGCTTCGGCAGGTACGAAGCGCAGAACCCCGAGAGAAAGATCACAGTAGAGATTAAAAGTGTTAATCACAGATACTGTGAAATGACCATCAAGATGCCCAAAAAGCTTAATTTTTTTGAGGCATCCATCAGAAATCTGCTTAAGAATTATATCAGCAGAGGCAAAGTTGATGTCTATATTTCATATGAGGATTACGCGCTCGGAAAGTCCTGCGTGAAGTATAATGAAGATATCGCTTCAGAATATCTCGCCCTTATCAGAAAAATGGGAGAATCGTTTGGAATAGACGGCGATATTAAGGCGTCCACGCTTGCAAGATTTCCCGAGATCTTCACCATTGAAGAACAGAGCATCGATACCGACGAGCTTTGGGAGATTATTGAGGATGCGATCAGCGCTGCGGCAAAGCAATTTGTCGAATCGCGAGTCAACGAAGGTGAGCATCTTAAAAATGATCTGATAGGTAAGCTTGACGGAATGGTGAAGGCGATAGATCTGATCGAGGAAAGGTCACCTCAGGTTGTCGATGAATACAGGATGCGCATTACCAATAAAGTGGAAGAGCTTTTGAGCGACACCCAGATCGATCAGGCGATCCTTGCTACCGAGATAACGCTTTTTGCCGATAAGATCTGCGTCGATGAGGAAACGGTGAGGCTTCGGGCTCATATAGACCATATGCGCAAGACTTTGGGCGAAGCTGAAAATATCGGGCGTAAGCTTGATTTCATCGCACAGGAGATGAACAGGGAGGCCAACACGATACTTTCAAAAGCAAGTGATCTTCTGATAACCAATACGGCTATAGATCTCAAGACAGAGATAGAGAAGATCCGTGAGCAGATTCAGAATATTGAATAGGCAGGCGTTTATGATCAACATCGGTTACGGCAACTACATCAGCAGTTCCGGGATACTTACGATAGTACGTCCCGATGCTGCACCGACAAAGCGTATGGTACAGTTTGCGCGTGATAACGGGCAATGCATTGATGCCACCAGCGGGAAAAAGTGCAAATCAGTTATTGTTACCACCGGGATGCAGGTCGTTCTTTCGGCGCTGTTACCCGAAACTATAGCAAAAAGATACAACAGCATTATGGGTCAAGAGGAAGGAGACTTAATATGATACATCCGTCTTACAGTGAACTTTTTGAGGTTATCAACGGAAATGACGAGGATGGCGAGAAGACGATCTCGAGCAGATATTCTATCTGTGTTGCTAACGCAAAGAGGGCAAGACAGCTTATTAAGGGTGCAACGCCCCTTGTTGAGGTCAAGTGTAATAAGCCGCTTTCGATCGCCGTGGAAGAAATCTATCAGGGAAAGGTACAGGTTCTTTCCGCAGGTGCTCCTACCGTAGCGTCGGAGCCGGATTATGACGGCGATACCGCCGAAAAAATCCCGAATGAGAAAAAAGACGCGGAGTCATCTTCGGGCGAAGGAACCGAAGCATAATCGTTTTTGGTTCCGATTTGTGATTTTTCACAATTATCATGAGATCAATGTCGGGATTATTTGGTTGAATTGACCATAATTATCTTGTGCCGATAAAAGACACTTGAAAAAAGTAATCAAAGCGACTAAAATATGAACGCTTGATAAAATTATAAAAGGCTTAGCACTTTTAATAATCAATTTTTAAATTTCAGGAGGTTCTTATGTCAGTAAGAGTTGCAATCAACGGTTTTGGCCGTATCGGTCGTCTGGCATTCAGACAGATGTTTGGTGCAGAGGGTTATGAGGTTGTTGCCATCAACGATCTTACAAGCCCCAAGATGCTTGCGCATCTTTTAAAATATGATTCGTCACAGGGTAAGTACGCTTTGGCAGACACCGTTTCTTATGAAGAGGGTGAAGGCGAGACAGAGGGTTCTATCACTGTA
>JAEEIH010000102.1 GCA_016281275.1 Lachnospiraceae bacterium
CAGTTGGTTAGCGCGCCAGATTGTGGCTCTGGAGGCCCTGGGTTCGAGTCCCAGTACCCACCCTTACAGGGCTATCGCCAAGCGGTAAGGCACAGGACTTTGACTCCTGCATCCGCTGGTTCGAATCCAGCTAGCCCTGCTTCAGGGTATGCTGTTTATCCCTGCTCTGCAAAACATGCAGAACCTCCGCCGCAAAACGGTCGGGGAATGCCTTTCAGGTATGGGCCACTAGCTCAGGCGGTAGAGCACTTGACTTTTAATCAAGTTGTCTCGGGTTCGAGTCCCGAGTGGCTCATGTTCGGTCAGACCCTTGAAATCATGTGTTTCAAGGGTTTTTCTTTTTAATTACTGTCAGATCACATTCACGGAGGTTCATATGCATAAGCGCTCCCGTTTCTTTAAGGCTCTTTCTCTCCTGCTCTCCCTCATAATTACTGTGGGAGCGGTTGTTTCTTACGTTACGCCCGTGCCTGCGCGAGCAGCCGCTTCGGGAGAAGCAACAGGCGCCAAACTCGCGGACGATTCTCTTCCTGTCTATAAGATCTCGCCGAAGAGCAAAACCGCTTCGAACTACGAGAGATACAGCACGTATTCGAAAGCGACTCACTGCTATTATCTGCTTCGTTCCTACATGGAAAAGCTCGAGGAGTCCGGAGGAGGAACTCTGATCCTCAAAAAAGGAACATATACATTATCAAATACCGTTTATGTCCCTTCAAACGTGACGATCATCTTTAATAAGAAGGTGACGATCAAAAAATCAATGGACAGCGGTACGAAGCTTTTCCCTGCGTCCAACTCGTTCTTTCAGCTGTGCTCGCCATCAAATTCGGAAAAAACCGACGTTTATAAGGGTTATGGCGGCGTTCACGACGTGGCTTTCATCGGAAAAGGCAAAGTAACCTTCGACCAGGCTTCGAAACAGGATGTCATAAGCATTATGATGTGCCACAATTCAAATATTACGGTCAGTGGCATCAACTTCAAGAATATGTATTCCGGTCACTTCCTTGAGATAGACGCTTCAAAAAACGTCCTTATTGAGAATTGCTCTTTCTCGGGGCACAAGGATTCCCCGAACAACAATAAAGAGGCGATCAACCTCGACACTCCCGACAAAGCCACCGGCGGTTTTCATGCGGACTGGTCTTCCTACGACAAAACCCCGAACGATCTTGTCACAATCAGGGATTGCACATTTAAGAACCTTGAACGTGCGATCGGAACTCATAAATACTCGCAAAACAAGCTTCACGTGAACATCTCGATCACGGATTGCGATATCACGGGTTGCGACAAAGACGCGATCCGCGTTATGAACTGGAAAGATTTCACCATTAAGAACAACACGATCGACACCGTCACCGACGGAACCGACAAGATTTACCGCGCAATCCTTGTTTCGGGCGGGTACGGTATGGACATTTCGTGCAATACTTTAAAAAATGTCGCACGTCCCATCCAGATCATGGCATGGAAAAATTCCGACGCGGGCAGCGAGTACGACACGATCTACAACGAAGTGACCGACGAGGAAGCAGAGCTTATGAAGACCAACACCCTGATCAACGGTCAGGAGTATTTCATCCGCTGGAACAAGGTTTATGAGGTATATAACACCGACACCGTAAAGATACCCGTAAGGCAGGGTGAGGCAAAGTGATGATTTTCGGTATTGACATTTAAATAATGCTGTTGTATTATAATCAAGCGTGTTTCAAGGAACACAGTTTTCAGGAAACACAGGGGTATAGTTCAGCTGGTAGAATAACGGTCTCCAAAACCGCAGGTCGTGGGTTCAAATCCTACTGCCCCTGTTATTAAAAAGAGCGATGCTTGCATCTCTCTTTTTTTTGTGCGATAAACGAAAGCCGTCTGTTACAAGCTTGCTTGTGAACAGACGGCTGAGTGAACGGACATCGAGCGGACTTGTACGCGAGATGTCCCGTCGAATCGAGTAGGAGTCAGCCTACTCGATTGTTTTTACACCACTCAAGTCCTTCTCCCGCATAAAAAAAAGGAGATTTCATCTCTCCCTTTTTATGCGGATAACAGGACTCGAACCTGCACGCTCACGCACCAGAACCTAAATCTGGCGTGTCTACCAATTCCACCATATCCGCAGTCAACATTCAACATTATATAACCACATCTTCCAAATATCAACTTCATAGTGCCGTCAACCATACTTCCCTCGTTTCAGACAGGCAGAACGCCGGGCTCCATCGAGAGCCCTTTCTTTGCAAGCCCGTCCGCGCGCTCGTTTCCCTCGATTCCCTTGTGAGCCTCAACCTTGACAAACGTGATCCCGATACGTTTTGACCACGCCTGCATAGTTTCTTTATAACTGCGTGTCAGGTCGTTGTTGGTCTTCCACCGGGCCGTTGCCCAATTCTCAATACCGGTGTAATCATAGTGGATTTCAATCTCGCTAAATCCGTTCTTCAAGGCCCACTTGACAGCGAGCATGGACGCGATCATCTCTCCGGTTACATTCCTCTGCTTTACGCCTTCCGGATCGTTTCCGCATCCGCAAAGTTCCGTTTCTTTTCCGCTTTCATCCGTGATCAGACAGCCATATGCGTACCTTCCTACCGCCGGGTCAAAGCTCCCGTCCACAAATGCCGTTGCTTTCAAATCTCAACCTCTCCTGTTTTCCGTGATCGTACGGTAATCATGCAAATTAACCGACCGGTACGTCGCATGCAATCGCTAACGTACCCGTCGGATGATCATATTTGTACCTATCAGACGGCAATCATGCAAATTTATCAGCCAGTATGTCACGTGCCATCCTTAACGCCTTCGCCCTGTGACTGATCGAATTTTTCACTTCCGGAAGAAGCTCCGCATCATTGCATCCGTATTCCGGGACAAAGAAGATGGGATCGTAACCAAAGCCGTACTCGCCTTTGATCTCATATGCGCAAAATCCCTCAAACGTAGCCTCCGCCACTTCTTCGCGGCCATCCTCGCCGACCATCGCTATAGCACACACAAAGCGTGCCGTTCTGTCTTCCCACGGCACGCCTTCCATCCTGCGAAGGATTTCAGCATTTTTAATATCGTATGAGGTGTCCTCGCCCATATATCTGGCAGAATAGATACCCGGTTCTTTGTTAAGCTTGTCCACCTCAAAGCCCGAATCGTCCGACATAACGAGAAACCCCGTCATGCCGTTCCTGACTGCTTCCTCCCTCACGGCGCGCGCTTTTATGAGGGCGTTTTCCGAGTAGGATGTCCCGTTCTCCTCCACATCGGTTTTGATACCGGCTTCCTTCATGGATATTATTTCATAGTCGCCCGCGTCCTTCATGATTTCGCGGACTTCCTTCATTTTCCCTTCATTTCCGGTAGCAAAAATGATCTGTTTCATAACGCCTATGTACCTCTCTCGGATTGATCTGTTATCTCGACTGCTCCTGATTGACAACGTTGTCGCATATAATGGCAAGCGCTGCAACCACATCCTGCAATGCTCCATCGAGAATAGCTATGCGGTAACAATCCGACCAAATCGTTCTGTCTGTATCCACGTGACCGATCGTATTACCGCCAATCTGAAGATCAAAATCAAATCCCATGAGGTCACCGGAAATCTTGAGTTCCTTGCCGTTAACCTCACCGACAAGCTCGGGAGCGGAAAACTTGAGTTTCTTCTTGATCTTTGCGATCTGGCTGCCGTTCTTCTCTATCGAGTATTCGGGCATCAGAGCGAGAAGCTTCTTTTTAAGCTTCAAAACCTCTGAACCATTCTTTTGGATGGAGAAATTAAGTCTGGCAATATCGCCCTCAACGTGATACGCAGTTTTTTCATCACGATCAAAAATATCAAACTTAGGTTTGAGAGAAATTGCCTTTTGCTTCATATAAAGAGTTATTGCCGCTCCCGTGGAGGTTTTGGCAGGTCCGGCTGCCGCTGATGCAGTCACGGAATCGCCATTCTCAAGCTTTGTAATAACACCGCTGAGTTCGGTAACGGCTCTGTCAACCGTCGAGGTTCCCGAATCCTTGTGTCCGAGGAACAGGTCAAGTCCGGCGCTGAGTGCCATCTTTCCGCCCGAAACACCGTCCGTACCGATTTTTCCCATGATGATCTTCTTACCGTCAACTCTCGCAAAAACATCAAACATATCCGAAACATTTTTGTAAAGTATCGATTGCGTTCCTTTGATGTCTCCCATTATCGGAGTTCCAAAGCTGACCTTGATTTCTGAAAGCTTTGCTAAAAGATCCTCGTTTGTAAAATTCTGCTTGTTTTCTACACTGGCATAACCCATGCCGTTGTCTTTTGTTGAACCGAATAAACCCATGATGAAGCCTCCTGAATCAAATTTTGCCTTTTAAGCCAAAAGCCATTTTTCGTACAAACGTGAGTTTATCAAAGATGACCCTAAAAAACAAGAAAACAGCGTTATTACACACTGCATTTTCTGTGTATAAAGCCGCCTTTCTCCGCCATCGTATTCTTCCGGTATAACAGTCACAAAAAAAACGACCGATGTGCTGAATGCTTTTCCGCTCCTTGCTTTTTTTCTCCAGTATATCTATAATATATTGTGTTTTTTCCGACAGAACGGTTCCCAAGCAACTGCTTGGCACGGCGTTTTCAGCGGTCTGCTCCCCGTTTTTCCACGATTTCGAAGCTCGGAAACAGAGCCGTCAACAACCCTTTTTTAGAGGAGGTCTTCATGAAAAATTTAGCTGTCACCCTTATGGGGGAAGATAAGAATGAGATCATCCTCAAATTCTTTCCCTCGCCGGCCGAGAAACCCGTCGGCAGCGTTGTGATCATACACGGTGCCGCCGATCACAGCGAACGATATCAGCATTTCATCGATTTTCTGAACGAGAACAATCTTGATGCATATATATATGACCTCCGCGGTCACGGTCACGATACAAAATTTGAATTACTCGGAAGCATAAGCGAAAAAAACGGACACAAGCTTCTTGTATCCGATGCGGTGGCTGTCCTTAATTACGTTCACGACAACAACCGTGCCAGAAAATTGATCCTTTTCGGTCACGACCTCGGCGCAGTCATCGGGCAGAACGCAATCCAGGTCTGCGAGCATCCCGATGTGTGCATTTTCTGCGGCACGCCCTATTATTCATCCCTAAAGTGTTTCAGCCTGGGCTTCTGGAGCGCGCTTACCTGTCTGAAGAAAGGAGATTCCCACTACTCTCCGTTCCTTTCCGGACGTATCAACAATCATAAAGGGTTTTCCGACATTTCCGATCGCACCGCCTACGACTGGCTGTCCCGTGACAACGCTGTTGTCGGAGCATACATAAACGATGCATATACAGGCTTTCTTCTCACCGCTTCATACTACAATGATATTGTCAAGCTGACAAAAAGCGCCTGCTCCCCTTCGGGGATCAAGCGTATTAATCGCGATATGCGGATCGTCTTTATGAGCGGAAGCCACGATCCCGTCGGCGGATATGGTCAAGGCGTTACAACACTTTTCAACCTTTACCAGAAACTCGGTTTTGCGGATTCCGACTGCATAATCTATGACGAGGCGCGTCACGAACTGCTTAACGAAACCTGCAAGGAAGATGTAATGAATGACATCCTTGTTTCCATCGGAGTATCGGGAAGCGGTCAATAGCGTCGCTTCCCGATGCGAATGCCCTTTGCCGAAGGCTTTTATTTTTGCTCTCTTTTGGGCGGTTTCGGTCCGTAATATTCATAAAGATAAGTCTTTATCATTCCGTTGTAGATTTTTCTGTTTTTATCCGCTTTTCTGCCAAAGCTTTCCTGTGCTTTATCATAACTCGTGACAAAGAAATACGACCAGTTCTTAAGCTTGCCGAACACATTTCCCATATCCTTGTAAAGTGCGGACAGTTCGCTGTTATCCGTTTTTGAGCTCATCTTCATCTCTTTTGCGCTGCTTCCGAGCGTCTCTGCCGTTCTCGTATCGGGCGAAAGCCGTTCCCCATATGGAGGATTCGTAATTATAAAACCGTACTGATGAGATGACGAAAGCGCCCGCACATCCCTGCCCTGAAAATGTATCGTATCAAGGACTCCCGCCTCTTGCGCATTACGTCGCGCCGCATTCAAGATCTCGCTGTCGATATCATAACCTTCAATGGACATCTTTCTGTCAGGCACGATCAGACTCCTCGCCTCTTCCCGTGCATTTTTCCAAACCCTATCGGGCAAAAAAGGGAATTTTTCCCCGGCAAAAGCTCTCGACATACCCGGCGCTATATTTCGCCCGATAAGCGCCGCTTCGATGGGAATCGTCCCACAACCGCAGAACGGATCGACCAATATCCTGTCCTCCCTCCACGGCGTCAGCATGATAATCCCCGCAGCAAGCGTTTCCGAAATCGGAGCCGCGCTTCTCTGCTTTCTGTAACCGCGCTTATGAAGCGACTCTCCCGAGGTGTCAATGGTCACCGTAACTCTGTCCTTTATTATGGCAACTCTGATTGGGAAAGACGCGCCCGATTTAGGGAAAATGGTCAGGCGGTGTTTTCTTTTCATGGCCTCTACCACGGCTTTACCTGTGATCCTTTGAATGTCCGACGGACTGAACAACTTTGATTTTACCGAATATGCCTTTGAAACAAAGAAATTGGCGTCCACGGGCAGAAATTCATCCCAGTTGAGCGCCTTTACTCCTTCAAACAATTCATCAAAAGTCGTTGCGGAAAACTCTCCCATCACGAGCTGAACACGTTCGGCCGTTCTGAGAAAGGTATTTGCTCTTGCCGCAGCAATCGCCTCTCCCTCAAAGAAAACCTTTCCGTCCTCTACGCGTGTGACATTGAGCCCGATCCCGAGCAACTCCCTTTTAAGTACCGCTTCGAGTCCGAAATGACAGGGGCATAAATAATTCATAAACAGCTCCTTCTTATTGTCTCGCTTCTTTTAACAACTTACTTATGTTATCAATATTAACGGCAAGACACATCTTTTCACTTGTAGTGATCAACATATTCGTAACAGCTATCACCTGACCATAGCGGTTCAAAAGAGCTCCGCCGCTGTTACCGGGCGATGTCGCTGCGGAATGCATCATGTAATCAACGCCTCCGATGACAACATTCGGAACCATAATGTTCCCCTGTGACATAGTGCCGATATATCCTCTCGGATCGCCAAGCGCATAAACTTCTTCACCGGATGCCGGAATATAATCTCTTCCGAGCCGAAGTGTTCCGGGAACAAAATCTGCTCCTTCTTTGCTTGTCTCCCTTAACTTAACCCTGAGTACCGCAACGTCGCAATCTCCTTCTCCCGCAACAACGCGTTCCACATCATAAGTGTTTCCCTTATAATCAACTATAAGGATCATGTCGGTATTATAATCTTTTACAACATGGGCGCAGGTGACAACAGTATTTTCATCGATGAAAAAACCCGCTCCGCTGCTTGTGTTCAAAAAGCCCCCAAAAACACTCACAAAGCCATACACCTGAGCCATCGCGGTTACAGATTCATTATAGATTTCTTCGGGAGTAAGCTCCTCGTACACGCCTTCAAAGCTGTCGGATGTATAACTGTAGGATGCCGAATCAAACAAATTGATCGAGTTGGGTTCTACCACGCCGTTTATGTTTCTTTTATAGAATTTCGCAAGGCTCACTCTGTCAGATTTCTTCATGTCGGCAAGAAACGGTTTGATATTTTCGAGCTTGATGGCCATATTAATGCAATTTGCCGAGGGCACCGTAAGGCACATAACCCCTTCAACCTCTCCCCGATCGTTGAGAACCGGAGCTCCGCCGAGACCCTTCCCGGACGCTATATCGAGCTGTACATAGCTCACTTCGTTAAAGATTCTCTTCTCGGCAGACACCATCCCTTTCAGGAACGCACCTGTGACACCCACCGGGCTTCCTATAGCATAAATTGTGTCCCCGACCTTCGATTCCTCTTCTGCAAATGTGAGATATTGGGTATTTTTTTCCTTCACTCTCAAAACAGCGAGGTCAACCTTTTCATCCATTTTGTAGATTGAGGTCAGCGTGTACTCTTTTCCGTCTATGCCGTAAACCTCAATCTTCGACGCATTGTGAATTACATGCTCGTTGGTCAAAATGTTGTATTTCCCGACAAAGAAACCCGAACCGATGTAGACCTGCTCGTAGGAATCGGTTATCTTAAGCTCTACAATTGCCGGTGAAGCCTTCTCAAAGATTTCTGTGGCATCATACGAAATCGATTCGGTCTTAATGCTTTCGGACATTTCCGCAGACGTGGACTTTTTTGCAGCCTGCGCTTCCACGGATGATGAAAATGCGATCACCATCGCAACCGACAATGCCACGAGGCTCTTGATAATCTTATTCATTCTCTTTCTCCTCTTTCGCGGCCGTTCTTGCCGCCGATTCATTACCCCCGCAATTCCCGAAGAGAATGCAACGGGCCTTTGGACCAAACACATGACCATGCGTCATGCTCCCGATTTGTTATCATTATTATAATCATATTTTTTTAATTGTATAGTTTGGGCGACATTATTTCATAAAATAATCACTTTTTGCCTTCTTCAGGAGCAATTCACAGCGCTTCATCCGTTAATCACGGAGTGGTTTACGTAAGACCGTCGGGGTGATACATTATAGATTACAGAAACAGAAATCATAGAGCTCTTTTATGTATCAGGTTCAAATGACCGCCGGATCAGGCAAAATGATCAGAAAGGAGTTTATCATGAAAAGATCACACGTTTCTTTTGAGATTGTAGTCAACTCGTTTCTTGAGGACAAACGTTCCAGACGTCGTCTGACAACTTACATCGGCTACGAATGCATCATCCGCACCCATATCCTTCCTTTTTTTCAGGGTCGCGATATTTCCTCGATCAAACCGCTTATGGTACGCGAGTGGCAAAACAAGCTGATCGATTCGAAGCTTTCTCCGATGTACCTGCGTCGCGTCGATACTTGTCTCGTTTCCATCTTTAATTGGGCTTGCCGTTTCTGGGAGCTCCGCTCAAACCCCGCTCTTCTTGCCGGAAGCATCGGTTCTTCGTTCTCCGGTCGAATCGATTTCTGGACACTCAAAGAATTTTCTCGCTTTATCGAAGGTGTCTCCGACCTTGCAACCCGTCTCGCTTTTCAACTTCTTTACTGGACCGGCATGCGTGTCGGTGAACTCCTCGCTCTGACCCCTGCCGATATAAGCATAAAAAGGAACGAAATCAGGATCGGAAAAACATATCATCGATTTCATAAAAATGATGTCATAAGCAAGCCCAAAACAAAGAAAAGCGAGCGGGCGATCTCTGTTCACCCCTCTCTCATGCGCGAGATATCAGCCTTCCTCCGCTCCGGTTCCGTCAAATCCCGTACAGAAAGAATTTTCCCTTTTACATCCGACAAGCTTGTGTACAGAATGCGGGTCACCTGTAACGCAACGGGTGTCAAGCGCATCCGCATCCACGACCTGCGCCACTCGCACGCTTCGCTTCTGATCGAGATGAACGTCACGCCGCTCCTTATCTGCGAACGTCTCGGGCACGAAAAGGTCGAAACCACTCTCAACATTTACTCCCACCTCTACCCCAACAAGCAGAAGCAGCTTTCGTCCAAACTTGAGGAAGTTTTCAGGAAGAACATGCCCTGAATTTCGGATGTTTTGGTACTACAACAGTTACCGTTACTGTTTTCGATGCAGATGAGAACCAGAAGTTTAAGCAGGATCTCAAGGTTATCGTAAAGAAGAACGCAGAGAGCGTTACAGTTGACGGTGATCTTGTTGATGGCGGCAGCTACAAGGTTGGTCAGACTATTAACGTAGCACTCCCTCGTCAGGGCGTTGATACAGATAAGAGAGATCTCGTTGTAGCAGAAGCTGA
>JAEEIH010000103.1 GCA_016281275.1 Lachnospiraceae bacterium
GAAGGAATCAAGGCTCAGATCGAAGCTGTCGTACCACTCTTCGCTTCCGAGATCCCCGGTCCGAAGAAGAAACTGTGCCGGAAGCTTTGACACCACCGCTGCCAGAAGGTACGAAAGGTCGTCCGGCTCTTCGTAGCCGATACATATCTCTTCAATTGCGGTCGCACCCTCCAAAATGCCCTTGCCAAATCTTGTCAAAACCGCATGGATACCGGGTTTGTTGGCGTTATTGACTATATCGGTCAAGCAGCTCATGTCTGAGGTATTTCCGTTAAAAACTTCCATACCCGAAGCACTCACAGATTGGTTTTCGGCACTTACATCGGCATCCCCACGGCCATTCGCTTTTCTGATTACGAGTTTCTTTAAATGGATGCACTTTGAGAACGCCCAGTCTCCGATTTCTTCAAGGCATCCCGGAAGTGAAACTTCTTTGAACGAACTGTTGAAGAAAGCCTTTCGCTCAATCTTCGAGACAGGAAGGTTCTTGCCACCCACCTCAAAAGTCTCGGGAATGTTTAAATCAACGCCCGCTCCTTCAAAGCCGGTTATCGTTATTTTGTTGTCTTCAATCTCCGCAAGGAGTGTAACCTCCCCCGCCTGAATTCTCACCATAATACGCTCTTAAAAAATTGCATTTCTCCGAAATAATTCAATTTATTTCGAAGCATCAAGTACTTTAAGAATTTCCTCTTTGAGTTCACCGCCTCTGTCGGAAACCTTCAAAAGGTTGTTGTACTTATCGTAGTCGTCAGATCCGAATGCGCTTAAGAATCTGGAAGTCTTCTCTCCGACCGTAAGTTCTGTTACCAGCACGAGCATTTCGTTACTCTCATCGCCAAACGCCTTCGAAATAAACTCAAACATATTGTGAAGGCGGGTCTTTTCACGAACCGTTTTCTCTTTAAGTTCCGAAACAAGACCGTTGTAGGCTTCCTTCAAAGCATCTTTTTGGTCTTTATCCGAGTCTTTGACTGCGTCAGTCAATTTTGCCAAGAAAGCCTTTATTTTCTTGTGTTTGCGCTTCTCTGAATCGGATAAAGAGCCTGCTCTTGTCTTGGTCGCAAGAATAGTATCTCTCGCGGCGATCTGCTTTGAAAGGCCTTCGAAAACATCACCCGAATCGGACACGGTCTTCACGCCCGCATACATCTCTCTGAGTGCATCGGAGCTGATCATGATATCCTTTATTTCGTCTCTTACTTTCGAAAGAAGCAATCCTACCATCGCAAGTCTCTCATCGATTCCGGCATTCCCTGCTTTCTCGATGATGAATTCGCTCGCGTCGCCGTTTAAAAGTTTGTCGGCGCGGTAGTCGCGTCTGTATTTGTTGTAAAGATCGTAATATGCCCCAAATTCTCGGGCTATCTTATCATTCCTTATGTATTGACCAATCAAGTCATCAGTCACGGGAATGCCTTCTTCCTCGTACAAAGCAATGATATCCGACAAATCCTCCCAGCCTCTGGCAGTCACATAGGCTCTGCCCTCGGGGGTGGTTTCCATGGAGTAGAAGCAGTCTTTCTTCATCTCAAGGAAATTGAGTATAGAATCGTGAATGCCCTTCTCTCTGGCGTAATCGCGCCAGGCGGGGTAATCCGCTTCAACATTCAGTACCTTCAGTCTGTCCAGCGTTACCACGTCGAATTCACGGACGGATTTGTTGAATTCCGGAGGATTTCCCGCGGTGACTATGACCCAGCCCTCGGGAACTCTGTGCTTGCCGAAGGTCTTATACTGCAGGAACTGAAGCATGGACGGCGCCAGGGTTTCCGACACGCAGTTTATCTCGTCAAGAAAGAGAATACCCTCTTTTATGCCGCTTTCTTCCATGGTCTCATATACGGACGAGATAATTTCGCTCATGGTATATTCAGAGACGCTGACCTCATTTCCGCCGTAGTTCTTCTTTTCGATAAAAGGAAGGCCCAGAGCCGACTGACGTGTATGGTGAGTCATGGAGTAGCTTACCAGGGCAATGCCAAGCTCGGCCGCGATCTGCTCCATTATGGCGGTCTTTCCTATGCCCGGTGCCCCCAAAAGAAAGATGGGGCGCTGACGCATGACCGGAATCCTGTAATCGCCGAACTCGTCCCGCTTGAGATATATCTTTACTGTGTTTTTAATGTACTCTTTCGCAGATGCAATATTCATATTGACCCTCTTTTTCTTTTGCTATGATAGTGCCCCATTTACAGCAGTTCCCGTGCACGACTTATTTCCCTGACACACTTTGTGCAAGCCTTCCCCCACTCACATTTATTATTACTTCTCCCCCTGCCCCGCCCTGACCTGCAGAACGGTTCCCGAATGAAAAAACTATGAGCCTTGATTTCTTTTTTTCATAGCACAGGCAGGGTGTGTGGTAGACTCCTTCGACGGACAATCCACAGCGCCGGCGCTTAGCGAGGTTTTTTCGAGCTTAGCGTCCGTTGCTGCGAGGACATTAGCGAGAGCGTGTCCGGAAAAGGAGTCGTGCACACACTCTGCCGTGAAATCTAACCTAATAAACTAATCTATCTACTCTTCTTCATTAAACACCGTCTGCATCGCCCAGGGCGGGACAGGCATCCGGTTTTTATCTTCCCGCAAAAACGCGAAGATCACATCATATTTCGGCCCCTTGGCAGGATAGATTCCGTATCCGTCGGTAAAATATATAAGTCCCTTCAGGTTCTCGATCCTGTGGTCGGAAATGAGCCCGTCCACATATTCAAATACGGGTCTGAAGTCCGTGGCCCCAAAACCCTTGAAATTTGCTTCTTTTATAAGGGCGTCCATATCCTCGGGACAGGTAATGAGCGTATCCGACCTAACA
>JAEEIH010000104.1 GCA_016281275.1 Lachnospiraceae bacterium
CAAAAATGAAGGATAGAATGGGGCTTCTGGGAGGTCCGGGAAACCCTTTTGGGAGAAAACTACGATTATTTTTTAGCATTGCGTAAGAAAAAACGAGATTTTGGAGGTTTTCCAAAATCTCGTTTGTCTTCAGTCTGAGACATCCGTTCGGATGTCTTTTCGTTGAGAGCGCGAGACGGGGATCGAAGTCGAGATAGCTCCACCCCCAATAAAATCAAGGAGGAAAGCACCCTATCCGGGGCTGTCCCCATTATTGTCCCCATCAAACAAAAACCATTTATTTCATACGGAACCGATAAGCTTCAATAATCTACCATCAAACGTAGCGATCTCAACAGGCCTGTTTTTGTGATACCCGAACAAAACACAATCGACAAAATCAAGGTTCTTTTCCCCAAAGGTATCTATTGCAGTTTTTAATACATCGATGTCCCGACAGCTGACAAGACCTAGAAAGGCTTTTAGTGTATCTGCTATTTCCTTACGCGGCATGGAGTAAACGCCTTTTAAAACATAAACTACCTCGGCGATAACCTCGATCGTAACCAAAACATTTCCCGCATTCATATATTCCTCAGCTTTATCTGCCATCTCCTTATTATCATTCAACAGATATCTGAGAATCATATTCGTATCAAGCATTACCATATTTTTCTACCATAGCGCGTTCCCACGCGCCTTTTTCCTTTTCTGCCAACGTCGGATCCGCGTACTTTGAAAGAATCCCGCGCATATCTTTTTTTGTGCTTGCCTGAACGGGTTCCACAAACTCATCCATAATCGTTATAATCACACGCTGATTAGGCTTTGCGGTTATCTCTTCAAAAGGCTGTATGGTCATTCCATCGTAATATCCCTGAACTGCCAGCATATATTCTCACCCTTTCTGTAAAAAATGATACAATAAAATCTCTGAATTCTGCATACTTTTACATAATAATTTTACTATAAACAATTAGATTCCACAATCCTTTTATTCAAATTGCAAATTTGCTATGGCTTAGCGTTCCTTACCCTATGATTAACGTAAATAGCGGCTATGCCCTTAAGCATAGCCGCAACACTGCAACACCTTCATTTCAGTTCTAAAAAAGTTCCGTCATCAAGATATAACCGTTTCTCTTTTTTTATGAAACCGCTCCTGATATCAGGTATTCCCAAATAATCATCATCAAGGATATATTTCTTCATTTCTTCCTGTACACCAAGAGGCGTGTCATTCGCCCTGTACAGATTTTCGATCACCGAAAGTGCAAGGTTCTGCAGTTTCGATGTAAAGGTAAATCTATACTGCTTCGGCGATTTTTGCGTAACCGCAAAAATATATGCGCAAAGTTCCTTTGCTTTTATGATCACTCCAAGTTCGTTTTTATTTTGTTCCATTTTCAAAAAACCTGATTAAAAGATTACTCATTTCAGATTAATTATCAAAGCGGGGCGTACGCCGTTGCTGTCGTCGAGGACGTAGAAGCCGAACGAGTGGACGTAGCCGTAGTTGAGCACGCTCGCGGCGAAGTCGGCGTAGCTGCCGGGAGAGCGCAACCACCAGTCGCAGGCTCCTTCACCCGACTTAGTCTTATATTCCTCATCCGTTCCGGTATAAGCGTAAGCACCTCTAGCTACTGCATAGTTTGTAGGCGCACATCTGCGGTTCACGTCATATGTCTCATACTCTTCCGAAAATCCGAGATCAGAATCTATCATTTCCAATTGTGAAAGCAGGAAGACTTTATCCTTTGTGTCGTTTCCGCCCGGTGTTTTGTACTTAGGATTATCAAAATTCTCAACGGTAGTGGTTTTGATCAGGGCTTTTTCATCCTTATTGAAAGCGGCATTATAAAATTTTTCATTGAGCCACTTGCGTAATGTGCATGTTTCCCATGTATCGCCGGTGTTCTTGTCGTTATAAGGTACAGCATCCAATGCAAACTTGCTGACAACAAAAAGCTGTGATTTTGTCTTTGAGAGTACTACCCATTCTATCGGTTCCTGCCCATTTGCAAGGTTTCCGTCCTGCTCATATGCTCCGAAAGTAATGATATCACCTTTCTTTGCTTTCGAAAAATCATAGGATGACTTGTATCCCTTGCCTGTCTTTTCCAGAGCGACAGTGGTTGATTTTTCCTTACTGTATTCGCTCCAGACAGTCGTGCCATACTTCTTTTTATTATATGATCTGACTGTTACGGTATACTTGCCGGCAGGAAGAGTCTTCAAGTTTTTGTTCGTCATTCCCGCCTTTATAAAATCATCAAGTTTTATCGACACCGTCCTCTTTTTACTGCCGGACTGTTCGATATCAGTCATATGTTTGTAGCTGAGAATTTCTTTATAATTGGCATAAACATCCTTATCATCCTGATAAAGACTGTTATCGGCAGCCTCATACGAAACATAAACTTCATACCCTTCGGCATCCTTGGTCTTACCTACCGCGACCTTGATCCCCGCATCATTTTTTATAAGTTTTACGCTCGTGATCTTGGGCGTTTTGATAGTGATCTCTTTTGCCTCAGCCTTCAGGCTTGAGAACGCACCCAGTGTCAGTACCATTGCCAGCAATAATGCCAGACTCTTTTTAAGTAACTTCATAACCTTGTTCCTCCTAAAAATATGAATCAATCCCGCAAGCGGGATAATATAAAAACAGACCTGAATACCGGTTTATGCTTACATGACCGTTTTCAAGTCTGATCTTATCAAGTGTATTAAATTGTACACGAAATAATGAGCAGATTCAGTTCTGCCCTGAGCGCTATTATCCGTTCCATTCGATTCGATTCGATTCGATTCGATTCGATTCGATTCGATTCGATTCGATAGAGATTGACCGCTTCATATACTCTCCTGTCAAGTCTATTTCACAATTCTGTTTCGGTTTTAGCAAATATCTTATCGAAGTTCTTCTTTGCATTAAGGTTCATTATACCACAAATACTTCAAATTTCCACGAAAATTAGTAACCTTTTCACTTCCAGCATTCTGCAGTAACATGCTTGTTTCGTGAGCATATTTCTAATGACTTGGCTGAATTAGCGGAAAACATGGACCACAGGGGACGGGGGTTATGGACCATTGAAGTACATGGTCCACAACCCCCGTCCCTCGTGGTCCATCTTGTGCGTAGCGCGAGACCCAGCATCACGAGCGACGCCGAGCGAGTGATGCGTCGCACCCACCGCCCTGCGGTGGGTGGGGGATCCGTTTTCACATGGTTCACGTGAAAACGAGCCCCGTCTACGCGTTTATAACAAAAAAAGAACACCGACCGGTGTTCTCTTTTTTGTTATAAGCGCGAGACGG
>JAEEIH010000105.1 GCA_016281275.1 Lachnospiraceae bacterium
ATCCGCGTGGTCAGCAATCCCGGCTCGAACACCAAGCTTGCGAGCGGTATCGCACCCATCACGAAGTACCTGCAGAAGGGCATTGAGGTGGCTCTCGGAACTGACGGCGCTTCTTCGAACAACTGCCTCGACTTCTTCAGGGAGATGTTCCTTGTGACCGGCCTCGCTAAGCTTCGAGACAACGACCCGAAAGCGGTTGATGCCTATGAAGTACTCAAGATGGCATGCGTGAACAGCTCTCAGGCCATGGGACTTTTTGATAATGACGCGCTCGCACCCGGAAAGCTCGCCGACATCGTGATGATCGATCTCAAGCAGCCCAACATGCAACCGCTCCTCAACATCAGGAAGAACATCGTCTACAGCGGTTCAAAGAGCAACGTCAAGATGACCATGATCGACGGCAAGATCCTCTACAGGGACGGTCGTTTCTGCAGCGATATCAACACTGATGAGATCTACGACAGATGCAACGAGATAACCGCACGTCTGAAGGATATCTGAATCGCAACAGGCGTGCGTAAGGCGAAGTTTATGCTGTGCGCGATGATTACGAGATGGTGATGCCTCGCTCATCGCAACCGACATGCGTAAGGTCAAGGTCATGCTCGCATGTCAGATTACTTTGAGAATGAAAAACCGGAAGACGAAGTCTTTGAACAAAAAATGAAAAGAAACCGAACCGATATATGATTGTCTATAAACAGCGGGTCGGTGTAATATGTCAATGCAATCGAAGAAGGATAAGGATTCAGACAATGTTGATCGGAAAAGGTCGGAGATCAAACATTGTCTCATTGACAGGACACAGAAATGAAAAACAAAAAGACGATAATCATAGACGAAAAAACACCGCTGCTACTTTTGGCGGGACCCATGTTCCTTGAGCTTTTTCTTAACACGATGCTCAACAACGTGGATACGATCATGCTCAGCCACTATGATGAGTATGCTGTCGGAGCGGTAGGAAATGCAAACACGATCTTGTTCATGATGACCATTTTTTTCAATGTCATCGCTACCGCGACAAGTGTTGTAGTGGCGCAGTATCTGGGCGCGAAATTGTACGAAAAGATGAACATGATCTACACGCTGGCGGTCATGTTTAATCTTGCGTTGGGCGTGGCACTCAGTCTTGCTTTCTGTGCGGCCAACCCTCTTATCATGGATTTTCTCAATGTATCACCCGAAATGAGACCGTATTCTATGATATACATTTATATCGTCGGCGGCTCGGGTTTTGTGACAGCGGTTTTTAACGTAATGCTTCAGATCCTCAGGTGTAACGGCTATACAAAGATCGGCATGTGGGTTTCGCTCGCAATCAATGCGGTTAACATCGTCGGTAATTATCTTTTCCTGTACGGACCGCTTTCGTTTTTGAAAATGGGAGTTGAAGGCGTTGCGATATCGACTGTTACCGCAAGAGTGTTGGCAGTGGCGGTTCTATTTGTCTTCTTCTACAGGGCTAAGATCGGTAGGATTTCGCTGCGGTTATTAAAGCCGTTTCCGGGAAAACTGCTTATGAGGATGGTAAAGATAGGTCTTCCTTCGGCGGGCGAGAATCTTACCTACAATGTATATCAGACAACGCTTCTTTCTTTTGTGAACGCTATGGGGAACGATGCGGTCAATGCAAGAGTTTATTGCAATATGCTCATATGGTTTGCGATGATATTCTCGAATGCATGTGCAATGTCAACCCAGATAATAACGGGTCACTTGGTGGGAGCGGACAAAACGGATGAGGCGTATAAGCGTGTGTTTAAGACACTGCGGACGTCCATGCCCATAACGGTTGCTTTGGCATCCCTAAATGCGATATTATGCAGTTACACCTTGCATATATTTACGGACAATGAGAATATCATTGCACTTGGGCAATCCATAATGATCGTGGATATATTTATAGAGGCCGGGCGATGTCTCAATATGACCTTTGTAAACAGTCTTAAGGCTGCGGGAGCTTATATATTCCCACTTGTAGCGGGGATCATTTGTAATTGGGGGTTGGGTCTTACGACAGGATACGTTGTCGGTGTCTCGATGGGCTTCGGTGTTGCGGGTATCTTTGCGGGAACTGCAACCGATGAATGTATCAGAGGGCTCATAGTCATGTATTATTGGTTTAAGAAAAAATGGGTTGGGAAATCCGTAGTAGAGAAAAAAACGGCATAGCAATCTTACAGAGTTTGTTTGATGTCTGAAAAACAGCTTATGATCCTGTACGTTTATCGTGTTTATGGGTCCTAAGCTGTTTTTTGCTGAATAGCAAGAAGCGACAGCGACAACACGGACGAAAAAACACCGCTTCTTAAATAGAAAAAATAGATTGAATAATTGCGTTATGCGTAGTATAATACAAGAGTTCCTTATCTTATTTCGGCAAATACACGAATGACAAATTGACATGTTTTAGTCGTGGGACGTGCCTCGTTTTATCAAAAAGGAGACAGAAATCTATGAGAAGTACAGTTAAGTCAAGCAAGGCAAGAGATGTTGCCACTGCCGTTTCGGAAGTATTTGACTCGGCATCCGATCCGATGGGTATCATC
>JAEEIH010000106.1 GCA_016281275.1 Lachnospiraceae bacterium
GATCGATTCCCGATGCAATTTGACATATTGTCCTACGGGGGAAAGAAAGACATCAGCGCGATCAGAAGAAGTGCTCTGTGGAAACAGATTGAAAAGGATGGTGTTTTGATATATGACCAGAGAACAAAAGTGATGATGCCGGAGTAGATATTGGTGTACCGGAACTGATCAGAACTTCCGCTTTTTCTTTAGAAGATAAGACATTAAAGCAGGAAGTAACAGATATATATGAACAGCTTGGTATGGACCTTCCTGCGGCATTCCGTATGTTTATGAAGCGTACGAAACAGGTTCGTGGGCTTCCTTTTGAAGCTGTACTGCCGGAACAGAACAATAGAGAAGGTTTTAAGAACGCGTTCAGTGCATTGAGGGCAGAGGCTGCTGATATCCCTGAGATGACACTTGAAGAAATCAATGCTGAAATAGCTTCTACAAGAGCAACTTGCAAAGAAAGGAATTAAATGAAATATTCATACAAAGAAATGCCCAAGCAGATGAAAGGAACCTTTGGAGACTTTTCCAGATCATTCGGTGTAAAACTGCGCATGACTATGCGGGTGTACTTCAGAAAAAGATAGATGTGGGAGAATACTGAGCGCAACTCGCACTGTCAATCAGAAGTTGAAACCTGAAAAACAGCCCTGAAAAACAGTAGTTGTTATGAAAAACGCACTTTTACATTTTTATTGACGAAAAAGTGCGTTTTTTAACATTTTTATTGACGAAAAAGTGTTGATAAGTTATTCTTTATTCGGAGGATACTGAGATGGAAAGAGATATCATGAAAGATCTTCTGAAGTGGAAGAATAAAAGCAAGAGAAAGCCCCTGCTTGTGCGAGGTGCGAGGCAGGTCGGAAAAACCTGGATCATAAAGGAATTTGCCAAGGCGGAATTTGCAGACAGCATATACTTTGTATGCGATAAAAAGAACGAAACGCTTGCGGGGATATTTAACGGACCGCTTGATCCGGAGAGGATAATTCCACTTTTGGAGTTGGCTTCGGGGAAGAAAATAAAGGAGGAGACTCTGCTCATTTTCGATGAGATCCAGGAAATCCCGAGAGCGTTGGAAAGCCTTAAGTATTTTTGCGAACAGGCTCCGGATATTCCGATCGTTGCGGCCGGTTCGTTAATGGGTATTGCTTTGCATGAGGGAACATCATTCCCTGTCGGAAAAGTCGAAGAGTTTTTTTTATATCCGATGACCTTTGAAGAATTTCTTGATGCTAATGGCAAAAACGGTCTCAGAATGCTTCTGGAAAGCAAAGACCATGATTCTGTCAGGGCGCTCGCAGGGGAATATAAAGAATTGCTGAAGACATATTATCTGGTCGGAGGTATGCCGGAGGCCGTAGAAAGTTGGATCAGGACCAAAGATTATGCCGAAGTAAGGTCTGTTCAAAAAGGATTGATTGATTTTTACGACAACGATTTTTCCAAACATGCGCCGGCAGGAGAGATAGTAAAGATAAGAGCTGTATGGAACAGCCTGTTAAAACAGTTAACGAAAGAAAACAGAAAATTCATATATGGGCTGCTCAGAACCGGAAGTCGTGCAAAGGATTATGAAGTGGCCATAAACTGGCTTAAAGATTATGGGATCATCAGAATAGTAAAGAGAGTGTCAAAGGCCGGACTGCCGCTCAAAGCATATGAAGATCTGGATGTATTCAAAATATATATGTTGGATGTAGGTCTGATGTGCGCGATGGGGGATCTGGATCCCGCGGTTATCCTGGAAAGCAACAGTATTTTTGCGGAGTTTAAGGGAGCACTCACAGAGCAATATGTATGTGAACAGCTTACTGCAGGGCCGGTCGGAAACTCTGTATATTATTGGTCTGCGGATAATTCAACAGGAGAATTGGATTTTGTCGTTCAGTATAAGAATACTGTTTATCCGATCGAGGTAAAGGCTGAAGAAAACCTGAAAGCAAAATCACTCAAAGTTTTCTGCGACAGATACGGACTCACAGGGATAAGGACCTCCATGTCGGATTACCGTGAACAAGAGTGGATGACTAATGTTCCGCTATACATGATCGGGAGTTATTTACTCTGATTTCTTGATGGGGACAAATTTGGGGACAGCCCATGGATAGAGTGCTTTCCTCCTTGATTTTTCTGGGTTTGTTGGGCTATCCCGACTTCAATCCCCTCCGAGTGCAATTGAACCGTTTGCACTCGGAGCATCGCATCACTCGCTAGGTGTCGCTCGTGATGCTTGGTCTCGCGCTACACGCGTAGATGGTTATGCGCAAATCTGTATCAGCCCGGATTCTTCCATAGTAACAATATTGATTATTTTTTTTTCGGACGATATAATACAAGAAGATATACTCAAAATATACTGAAAGGAGTGCGTCTGTATGGTCAGAAATCTAGACAGGATCAATCCTCTCAAGCGAGAGAAAGTTCGTCAGGGGCTTCAGTTTGTGGAAGATAATAATATTGAAACTCCGGTCATTGATAAGATTGTTATTTTTGGCTCATCAATAAGCCAGGACTGTACAGAGGACTCTGATATAGATCTGTGCATTTTTTCGGAATATGAATGCAATAATGCCGCTTATTTTCGTATACGCGGACGTTTGGCACGTGTGATTAATGACAAGTGTGATATCCTGAAGTACGATAGGCTTAATGATCGGTTTAAGGCTGTTGTGGATAAGGGGGTAACCGTATATGAGCGCTAATCAGATACCGGCATCTAGTGTAATTACAGCAGATATTGCCACGGTCAAATACTTTTTATCTGCGGAGGGGAATCCCAATAATGATGAGGCAATGTATAACATTGCCGCATATCATGCGCAGCAGGCTGTAGAAAAGGCGCTGAAGTTCTATCTTCGAGAGATATTCGGGGAAGATGAAAATGATCGCGCTTTAAAGGTTCATGATATTGCAACGTTGGCCGGATGGCTTCAACTTGAATATAATGCTGATATTCCTTCGGAGATTATAGATCGTGCTGAGGAGATTACTGATTGGGAAGCAAACAGTCGTTATGGGCACTCACTGGTAACCACACGAGAAAGCATCTTGTCACTGGTTCCTTTGATGGAAGCCGTAAGAGATAATGTCAGGGAAATAGAAGAAAAGATCAGCAAGGGTATTTCTGTTTCGGATTCGGATATTTATGCAGGGGAACAGGATAATTCTGATCTTCACAATCTGTATGGAACGGAAAGACTTTAATGACATTAATTGGTGGGGACAAATATGAGGACAGCTCCTGGATAGGGTGCTGTCCTCCTTGATTTTATTGGGGTGTGGAGCTATCTCGACTTCGATCCCCCCCACCGCAGTGCGGTGGGGCGACGCATCACTCGCTCGGCGTCGCTCGTGATGCTTGGTCTCGCGCTTGCGCAAGATGGACCACGAGGGACGGGGGTTGTGGACCATGCATTTCAATGGTCCACAACCCCCGTCCCCATGGTCCATATATTATTAAAATCATGTGAGGAGTTTTTGACCTAAGCGTACTCTATATGTGTAGAGAGTAAATGAAGTTGAAAGATGACGACAAACAGGGTTGAAGGAGGAGAGATTGATAAACCATGAAAAAAAGAAATGTTTCTTTTTATTTTATTGCGGCGGTGATATTCGCTGCAACCGTATTGCTACGTCTTAATGCGGTGATGGCCTCTGATGAGGTTTATTACTGGAACGGTTCGGGAATCGGGGAAGGGACGTATGACGATCCGTGGGTGATCGTCTCGGCGGAGGAACTGACGATGCTCGCGAATGAGGTGGGTCAGGGATCTTCCTACAAGGGCTACTACTTCTTGCTGGGAGATGATATCAGCCTTGAAGGGATTTCTTGGACTCCTGTCGGAAACATGGAACATCGTTTTGCGGGAACCTTTGACGGAGCAGGGCATAAGATAACGGGGTTAAGTCTGACCGGAGGTGAATACTGCGGTCTTTTCGGTGTTTTGGAGGGAGAGGTTAAAAACCTCGGTGTTAGCGGTTCTGTTAGCGGAACTAACTATGTCGGCGGTATAGTGGGATATAACCTTGGAACGATCGCCGAATGTTTCTTCGGAGCAGTTTCCGAAGGAGCAGAAAGTGGCAGTGTGTCCGGTAACAGCTGCGTGGGAGCTATCGCAGGTTACACCGGTTATTCGGCAAGGATTGAGAGCTGTTCTGCCGATACGAGGGTCTCCTGCTCCGGATCCTTTGCAGGAGGGATTGCAGGCTTTGCAGATGGATTACGTGGATATACGGACGCCGTTTCGTCATTGAAAAATGAGAACGGAAGACGTGTAAGACGCGGCGAGATCATAGACTGTCGTTTCTCGGGCAGCGTGACTTGTATCGGAAGTAATGAGGGGGCAGCGGATTTCGACCCCGAAACAGGTATCATAAACAACGAATTTGAAAACAGCATGTTCGGTGGTATTGCCGGGGCAAGCAGCGGATATACGATCAAAAACTGTGTCGGTACGGGAGAGATCACAGGCAGGCTTCTGACCGGCGGTATTGTTGGTGCTTGTTATAATGGCGGTCTCGTTGACGGCTGCAGCAGTGGCAATCGGACGGCAGCTTCCGGCGGTAGTACCGTAAAGGGCGAGCTTCTGACCGGCGGCATCGCGGGGATAGCCCGGAACAGCACGATAAGCGGAAGCTCATCATACGGAAGCGTGTATGGGGAGAAATACACCGGCGGTATTGTTGGCTTTACGGACGAGTATACGGAACTCGACGGATCCGCGTCCAATGGAATTACGGAAGGAATAGAATACACCGGCGGTATCACGGGCTATATCAGAGGGAGCTTTAATGCTGAGAGCGTCACAAGCGCCGGAACGGTGAATGGAGAGAAGTATACCGGAGGTATCTCGGGTTATGCATCGGATGTTCTTTCACATTGCGTAAACAATGCTTCGGTCAATGGCACCGATTATACGGGAATTCAAGGATCGTCATACACCGGTGGTATTGTCGGATATGCAGCGTGCGGAGTGTTCTTTGGCGAGAACGGCGGTCAGATAGAAGGCGAGAGGTATGTGGGCGGCATTACCGGGTATTCCGGCAAGGCGCTTTCGGAGTGTAAAAATACAGGTTCGGTAACAGGTATTGAGGATGTCGGAGGTATTGCGGGATATTCCGTGGGAAGTGTTAAAAATTGTGAGAATGATGGAACAATAAACGGAAAAGATCAAATAAACGGTTCCTTGTCAGGTGCCTGGGGTACAGGAGGTAACAATGTCACATGGAAGTCGAAGCATGTCGGAGGTATTGCAGGGCATGTGAAGCAGGCTCTCAGCTTCAACACAAACAAAGGGACGGTCTGCGGTGACGGAGGATTTGTCGGAGGTATAGCGGGCGAAGGTGAAGGATCTGCGGATAACTGTGTAAATGAGGCGGATGTCACGGGCGGAGCCGACGACGTCGGAGGTATAGCCGGAAAACTGAATGGGGATGGCATCAGCATCATGAACTGCCGCAATACGGCCAACACGAAATGTGCTTCCGGAGGAATCTGCGGAGGTATTGTCGGAATAACCAACGCCTCATTGATCGATTGCACAAACGGAATATACGGCGATGAGAATATCACTGTCAAAGGCTATGATTTTGTCGGCGGTATCGTGGGTCAGAGCGGAGATAACGAGTTGCATAATTGCGACAATTATGCATCGGTTTATGCGGAACAAAATTACTGTGGCGGTATAGTAGGGGGCCTGGGCGGTGATTGGAAAATGGATACCTGTAGCAGCTACGGGACCATATATGCGGGAGAAAGCGTCGGAGGTATAGCGGGAAGGTGTTGGGGAAACGGACATTGCTATAATTGCTATAACAGAGGGCAGGTTTCGGGCAACCGGTATATCGGCGGTATAGCGGGAGAGCTTAACGGTTCCGTGATCATCCATGATTGTAAAGGAAGCGGTAAGGTTTCCGGTAAAACTTATGTCAGTTTTTTGGGCGGAATCGCGGGCATATTGAGGGACGACTGCAAGGTTCAGGGCTGTAAGTGTGACAGTAATAATTCCGTGCAGGCATATTCGGGAACAAAGATTGGCGGAATCGCCGGTGCATGTCTGGACCGCACCCTTATCTCGGATTGCAGGAACGATGGTATAGTCGGCGGATACAATGAAATTGGCGGCATTACCGGAAATGTTACCGATAACGTTCAGATCAAGCGCTGTCTGAACACCGGAGAAGTCACTGCCGCCGAAGCCCTGGCGGGAGACAGCGATTATGCGGGTGGTATAGTTGCCATAGTCGGTGATCCGGAGGATGATAGTAATACTCCTTTAGTGGTGGACTGTGTCAATGAAGGAACCGTGAAGGGCGACACATACATAGGCGGTATCGCTGCGATATACTATGAAGGCGGTAAAGTAGTCAATTGTACCAATAAAGGATCGGTAGAGGGAACCGGCGACTATATCGGCGGCGTTATCGGCTGGCTTAAGACGTCGTATTTCGAAGGCTGTACCAATAAAGGAAGCGTGACCTTTGCGGGTAACGATGAGTATTCAAGAATCGGAGGCGTTATCGGCGTCAATGAGACGGCAGATGTGGTTAACTGCCTGAATACCGGAAGTATTGTAGGCAAGGTTTCAACCTTGGAAGGAGGGATAGTCGGTCATAACAAGGGAACTGTCAGAACCTGTACCAACAAAGGCTCTGTTGCCTCGTATGGCATACTTGCCGGAGGAATCGCGGGACAAAATGATCTTGAGGTGCTGACCTGCGTCAATGAAGGCAAGGTTAAAGCAGGCGGCATCGTTGCCATAAATTACGGAAGTGTTTCGAGCTGTATCAATAGAGGCGAGATGTACAATAAATATGATGTGGGTGGAATCTATAAGCCTGTTATTGATTCGCACGGAGTATGGAACGACGACATTAATGACTGGAAACTTGAATCGGAATATGACGAGAAAAAAGGCGGCATAGTGAGTGTCCTGGCTTCAGGCACTGTTTCGAACTGCATCAATTACGGGAAGCTTGGATCGAAAAAATATACAGGTGGCATAGTAGGCTTCATGAAACGGGGAAGTACCATTAGTGATTGCACCAACAAGGGTGAGATAAGAGGATTGGAAATAATCGGTGGAATTGTTGGAGGCATTGAGAAAAATGGTTCCGAAGCATGCACTATAGAAGATTGTCTTAACGATGCCCCTTTATATAGGAGATCTAATAAAGGCAGTGATATGATGGGTGGAATCGCGGGTCAGGTTTACAATGCCACGATAACCAAATGTGTGAACAAAGGGGAAGTGAACAAAGAGGATGAGGGCAGGAAATCAGATAGCCGTAAGGTAGGTGGAATCGTTGGGTACGCCGAATCCAGCAACATTACCGACTGTATCAATGTGGGGAATGTTTTGACCTTTGGGAGATTTGCCGATGGAGCTGACATGCAGTTTACTTCTCTTGGGGGCATAGTCGGTGAAGCACAGAACAACTGCGTTATCGAAAGATGTCGAAACGATGCTTCTGTTTTTGGTGGAGAGAAAGATATTGTATATGGAGACAGGACGGAATTATTTGACGTTATATTAAGTGTTAATTACAACGACCTGGATTATATGAGGGGAGTCGGAGGAATAGTCGGTTATTGCAGGGGAACTACAAGCATAAAGCAGTGCGTAAACAATGGCTCTGTGTTTGCAAAAGGCGTTATGGTCGGAGGAATTGTAGGAGCATTTATCCACGTAAGCGGAGACGATATTATCGAGGACTGCTATGATACCGGAGATGTAATGGGACATTCGGATATAGGCGGAATTGCCGGTTATATCGGACCGAGGTGGTATCAGGGACAGGTTGGCAGATATATCCTGGATTCTGATGAAGGCGAAATGTTCTTTGCGCATAACTATTGTAAAACCCGTGATTGGGTTACCAGACCCGATGCTGATGCAATATGGCGGATGGTGCCGATGGATGCCCATGTAGATAATTATAAATTCATATATGATTACGGGGTGAGCAGTTTTAATGCTACATGCGCTCGCTTGTTAGATGATCCCAATTTCTTCGTGAAAATCACCTGCGGGGCATTGATCGGAAACAGGGAGTTGTATAGTTCAGGTTCGGCTCTTACTTTACTGAATAATTATTGGTGGAGCAAAAGTTCGGTTCGTGCGCTAGGTTATGATAGGGGAAGTAAAGACGGGGTCCAAGGGCACGATGGCTCGGACTATGGCTGGTATGAGGTTGAAGACAGGTTCGCGGATAAGAAGAATTTCAAAAACTGGAACTTCAGCGAGATCTGGGAGATCCGTGACAGTATCCCGAAGCTGAGGATGGAGAGGGCTTTTGAAACCTATCTTACGCTTGAGAACGGATGGGCAAGGATATATGAGGATCAGGTTGGCGGAAAGGGAAGCACGGAACCGAATCTTTCGGTTGATACCGCGATTTATTCTTTTCAAGAATTGCGGGCTCTGCAAGAGGCGGTAAGCGCCGGTAATTCCTTTGAGGGAGCGACGTTCTACCTGTATTGTGATATAGACGATTATACCAACGTCAAGCCTATCGGGGAGTTTTATTCGCATGACGGGCTCGAACATAACAAGCCTTTCAAGGGTACATTTGACGGGCTTGGGCACAGCATCAGGAATTTGAACATATTTGCAAACTCAAGCTTGAATTCCTCATCGATAGGTTTGTTTGGTTACCTGTCGGGAGACGCTGTGATCAGGAACCTGAATGTGACCGGTGTAGTGGGCGAGAAAGCAAATTATTATTTCCACGGCAAATATATCGGCGGTATAGCCGGTTACTGTGATGGAAACAGCAGGATAGAGAACTGTTCGTTTACGGGAGATGTTGATGTCTCGAAAAATACAGATGATTGCTATGCCGGCGGTATTGCCGGGTATTGTGCCTACAAGGAAAAGCAGATATACGTTTGGCCCAATATCGATGAGCAGATCAGCTCTATCGAGAACTGTTACCACGTCGGAAAAGTATTGATCAATAAGGGCTATGCGGGCGGTATTGCCGGAAACAGCGAGATGATGACAAACTGCTACCACGCGGGCGGCACGGTTACTTCAGGCAATCACGAAGTCGGAGGTATTGCGGGAAGTACCTCGCATGCGGACAAGATATCCCACTGCTATGCACAAGAGGGCAGTGCAACCGCTCTTGTACTTTCGGGAGGACAGCAAGCCTCAACTACGGGATGCGCTTTTTTGTCGGCGGATGCGTTAAAGAACCCCGAAAGCTTTGAGGGATTCGATTTTGAGCAGGTGTGGACCATGGGTCGGGACTTTGCTTATCCGAGGTTTAAGTCAGCCTTCAGTCGTATGACTCTTAAAATATGTGACGGAACCGGCAGGGAGACTACAGTCTGGTATCCGAAGGAAGCGGTTGTTTACTCGAGCGGAGACTTTGCGGGAAACGGCTTTACCGGTTGGAATGCATCCGGTGACGGCTACAGTTCGTTTGGACTTGACAGATATCTGGAGATCAGTAATCTGTACGGGCTGTCAAGGGCTCGTGAGGGTCTTACTGTCTATGGTCGTTATATAGAAGGCGAACAGTATGGCACGACATTCAATGTGTCAGGCTACGGTCAGACAGAGTTTGGTTCGGAAGAGTATTTCATTCCTTCAGGCATTACCTTGATCGGAAACAGCAACTATGAGGCGAAAGTGATAAAGGTGACGCTTGAAGCGAAGGATAGTGTGAACGGGCGTTGGGAGACCATAGCGGCCGGCTTGAATGTCATCCTTCCGAAGGGTAACAATACTCAGGCAAATGTCTCGTTTGAATCCGGAAACAAGCAATACTGTTATTTCCGACTCACATTAAGTCCTGTGGGATCATCGACAGGACTGAGCCTTTCGGGTGTGAAGTTGTGGAACAAGGACGCGCAAAGCGTCAGAAGTGCGAATGTAACGTTATACACGGACGGCGAGGACGACGGAATCGGTACACAGAACTCGAAGATCGGTCAGACCATTACCTTGCCATATAATTATGGGTACAGGAACGGGTATATATTTACAGGCTGGAATACCGAGGCGGACGGCAGCGGCAATTTCTGCGAGGCGGGCGCATCGTACACGGTCACGGGAGATACCTGCTTTTATGCCGAATGGATTCCCGAGAATCTGCCGGCTGCAAGGAATCTTGTATATAACGGAACTGAACAGGAATTGATCTATCCGGGAGTCGTGGCAGTGCCGGTTCTCGGGTCGGAGGTATCAGCGGGACAACCTGAAACCGTGACAGGTGCGGGCATCTATTACTACGCTGCAGTAAAGAACGGTTCGCCCGAGCCTGCGGCCGAGACCTTTATACCTCAAATACCGTCAGGTAAGGAAGCGGGAGTTTACAAGGTATATTACAGGATAGAGGGCAGTGATACGTCTTCGGGATATGTGCTCGTAAATATGAAGAAAAAGACTGTCACGGTCAAAGCTACGTACAAGACCAAAACCGAGGGAAATGCCGATCCGATATTTGACGCGGAAGTGAGCGGTCTTGCGGAAGGAGAGCCGCTGAGCATTATCAGCTACACGATATCAAGGACCGAGGGAGAGGATCCGGGCACATATGCATTGACACCCGCAGGAGAAGCGGAACAGGGGAATTATAAGGTGAGATATGAGACGGGTCAGTTTGTTATCGAGCCGAAACATATCGACGAAGGCGAGACCGAAGAAGGTACCGGCGGAAGCGATACTGCGGACGATGACGAAAACGGAAATAAAGATGTTTCGACATATGATACCGGAAATACGACAACCGATAACTCTATAGCTGTTGTGATCGTGAAAAGTGACGGTTCGGTGACCGAGAGAAACGAGACAAGGAATAACGACGGCTCGATTACGAAAACCGAAATCACTACTAAAATCGATGGATCGACCGTGAAGACGGAGACCACTACAAACTCGGACGGCTCGACCGTGAAGACGGAAATTACCACGAACGCGGACGGTTCGACCGGAAAGACAGAAACAACCACGAGTGCGGACGGTTCGATCACCAAAACGGAAACAGTCACAAATACCGATGGGTCAAGCATGAGGACTGAGACCAAGAAGGGGATCGACGGCACTACCGAAACGAAGGAAAGCATCAGAGAGACAGACGGAAAGACCGTTAACAAGGAAACTGTTGTGGAAAAGGACGGTTCATCCAGATCGATTTCCACGACTATGGACGCGAAAGGCAACGTTCTCCAAACGGTTCAGGGGTCTGTGACACGAAGTGAGAACGGAACAGTCAAGGTTACGACCAATACCGAAAACGCGGACGGATCGAAGCTTGATGTTGTGGAAAAGACCACGGCAAAGGGTAAGGTTACGACCAAGATTACCGAAACTGATGCCGAGGGCAACACAACAAAAAGCACCGAAACGAAAAACACCGACGGCAGTTCTGCATTCAGCTCCAAAACCGTCAACGTTGACGGAAGCACCGAGACTGTAAAAGAAACAAATAATGCGGACGGCAGTTCTACGTTCTCCGACAAGATTGTAAATGCTGACGGCAGTTACGAAGTCAGGAAGGAAACGAAAAATTCAGACGGAAGCTCAGAAAGCGAGACGGTGAAGGTCACGATCGCTCTCGACGAAGAAACGGGAGAGAAGAAGGCAAGTATCACGATAAAGAAGGTTATTCAAGATACTGACGGAGAAAAGAATACTTTTAGCTTTGCGGGAACGCGGGAAGCAAAGGGCAAGAGTTTAAAGAAAGCCGGCGCAGCCAAGCTTAAAAAGGTTAAGACAAAGTCAGAGGCTGTGATCATACCGGAAACTATCATTGCCGACAACAAGAGTTATAAAGTGGAAACGATTGCTTCGAAGGCATTTGCGAACAACAAATATATTGAAACGGTACAGTTAGCTTCATACGTTACGGTTATCGGTAAGAACGCATTTGCGAATGCGAAAAAACTGTGCGCTGTAGAACTGACCGACAGTATAACAAAGATAGGTAAGGGGGCATTTGAAGGGATTGCCGAAAATGCGGTGATTACTGTGAAGGCGGCGGACAAAGAAAGCTTTGAACGGGTCAAGATCCTGATCGAAGCATCAGGAATCGGTGACGGCGTAACTGTCGTTATGGCAGACGGAGTATGATGGACCCTAGGGGACGGGGGTTGTGGACCACATAATGTGGTCCACAACCCCCGTCCCCTAGGTCCATCCGATTTCATAACAAGTTCGTCAAAATTCTCCGAGTTCAATGTCAATACTTCCATTCTGTCACCTTATGAAAATCCTGTGATTTCGTAAAAAAGTGGTTGACACATTTAGTCTATAGTTGTAAACTAACCACAGGTCTAAGGTAATAGACCTTGTCTTCTGCTGTGGAAATCGACCTATGCGCAGGGCTGATGACCGCGGCGATCCCCGGCCGGGAGCGATAACGTAACTTTGAAAACAACGCCTGTTTACAAGCAATATGAAACCGGACCACAACCCTCGTCTCATTGGATGTGTTGAATGGACCACACGAAAGGAAGAAGTATGAAAGATCTGACACTCAGCGAGAGCGAACTTAGGATAATGGACATCATCTGGGACAATGCTCCTCTCGGATCGGGCGAGCTTGTGAAGCTTTGCGAGGCAAAGCTCGGATGGAAGAAGTCGACGACCTACACGATGCTTCATAAGGTAATCGACAAGGAGCTCGTGAAGAACGAGGACAGCATTGTTTCGTTCATTATCGATCGCAGCCATGTCCAGAAGTCACTGAGCAACCACCTGGTTGAGCGGAGCTTCGGCGGCTCACTATCCGCGTTTGTCAGCGCATTTCTCGGAAACGGGAGGATCTCCCGTGAAGATGCCGATGCTCTTATCGATCTGATAAATGAGCATCTGGATGAGAAGTAATATAACGATCTCGGAATACCGGAATGATACCCAAATGCGTGTCCGCGAAATAAGCAGTCATACATCCGGCCTGATGTTATACAGGATCATAAGACATCACGCAAACAAAAAGGAATTCGTACATCGCTTTGAGAAAGCGAACGAAAGGATACTACATGAAGACATTTATCGAGGTTTTGCTCAGAATGAGCGCTTACGGAAGCATCGCCGTGCTTCTCGTTATCGTGCTTCGCGCTTTGTTCAGAAAGTTCCCGAAAAAAGCAACGGTGCTTTTCTGGCTGGTGGCCGCAGTGAGACTTGTTTGTCCCGTGAATTTCGAGACACCCTTAAGCCTCTTAAATCTCGCGCCCCAAAGCGTGATCGATAACCTTGAGAGCACAAGTGAAACCGGTGCCGTCGAAACCGCGACTACATCCGCAAACGACCTTGATACAGTTCTGAAAGCACTGTCTGATGCGGGTATCCTCTCGCAAACCGGAGCCGGAAACAACACCGGCTACTCACCTTATGATATTCCGGAAAACGGCACTGTAAGTGCACATGAAACAACATCTGCTGACCCTCTCCAAAGTGATCACGATGCGGTTTCGAGTCTCATATTCATCATTTGGGGTGTCGGCGTTGCCGGGATACTCGCGTACGTGGCCATAAGCGCTAAGAGAGCGAATCTCACGATCTCGCGCTTTTTCAGGCACAAAGGCGAGTTTCTCGAATCCGACGAAATCCGGACGCCGTTTGTCTTCGGCATCTTCAGTCCGAAGATCTGCGTTCCCTCTTCGATCGATGTGAACGAAAAGGATTACATGCTTCTCCATGAACAGATACACATCAAAAATCACGACGCGCTCATCAAGGCGATTGCGCTCGCAGTTCTGTGCCTGCACTGGTTCAACCCGCTTGTATGGGTTGCCTTCAGGCTTCTTCTTAACGACCTCGAGATGCGCTGCGATGAAGAGGTTGTCGATATCCTCGGCGACAAGATCAGGAAGGAATACTGCCTTTCGATCGTGAATCACGCCAAAGAAGACGACAGCTTCCGCGTTTTCACAACGGCCTTTGCGAAGAAATCGCTGGGCAGAATGGAGATAAAAATGCGAATCAAAAATCTTATCAATTATAAAAAAGTTTCCAAGCTCACAACGCTTATAGTCCTCATCACGGCACTCACAGCCACTTTCGTGCTGACTTCATGTGCCACAACCGACGCTCCCGAAGTACCCGCTACAGGTGCAACCTCTGAGGCAGGTGAGAGCTCGTCAATCCTCACAACCGATAACAATGCGGGAACTGAAGTGCACACTATAAGGGTCAATTCCGATGGCACCACGTTCAAGGATTCTGTTCTTGTCACACTCCCCGACGGCACCAAGATAAACATGGTCAAAGTATCAAAAGATGATATTTCTGACGTACATAGTGTCAAGATTGAAGGCGTTCCCGAGGACACTGAAACAGTCAACATAACAAGCGACAACAGCACGCTCGAATTTGCGGAAGATGATTACACCGTCAGCTACGAAGTAAATGACGACCGGAAAGGCGGCGTTACAATAACATCGAAAGACGGATCCGTCGAGGAAGGCATGGTTTCGATCGCATCCGAGGTTGATTCGGACGA
>JAEEIH010000107.1 GCA_016281275.1 Lachnospiraceae bacterium
GATCAGTTTCGGATCGGTAAAAAAATAACTGTCCAGCACGCTCTGTACTGCACAGTCCCGATGTCTCATGTTTATGTGAAATCAGTCTACAGCACAAAAGCCTTTAGATTGTTGTTGCTAAAGGCGAAGAAAAAGCTGTAGCTTGTAAACGAACGTCCTCTCATAATAACTCCCGACTTCGTACATTTTGATTTCCCGTTTAATATACAACGCAGAAGTTCCTTAGTCAAGCAGATTTTCGAGTCTTCGTTTACGGTCACGTTTGTCAATGTCATTTCGAAAGTACCTTTAAGCGCATCCTCTTTATATGGCTTTACAATCCTGCGGTTTAATGATTGTTCACATTTCAGGTGTTTCCTGCGATAAAGCTTCGATTTGTGTAGCGGTATATGCTTTCTCTTTATGTATATGCTTGTTTTTTCGCAATTCTAATGGTATTATTAAGAGTAGCATCGAAAGCCTGACAAACTGTTTAGTCGGTGTGTGGGTCGAGGATTCTGCGGCGGTGAAATATCGCTTAAAGGGGGGATTCTGACTGAAAGGCGGATTTTGGCGTGAGTTATAACATCCAGATTCAGACAAGTTCTATACTTGTCATCATCCTAATCATGCTGTTCTTCTTTTGCAGCAAGAAGATCGGTCTTTTTACCGAGCGCGTGTTCGCCCGTATCCTTATCGGTGCATTTGTCTGCCTTCTGCTCGACATTCTTTCGGTTATCTTCATCTGTAACGATGACACGCTCCCGTCTTGGCTCGTCGAAGCTTCTTGCAAGCTTTACCTTGCTTCCATCATATGCATGGCGTTCGCGGGGCTTGATTACATTCTGACCGAACTACTCTCCGAAGCCATGTATCACAAGGTCATCCGGATCATATTTATCATACTGCCCATTCAATCCGTCATAGTTCTTCTGATGCCCATTTCCTGGTACCACAAAGACAGGATTGTGTACAGCATGGGGCCCACAACCACAGTCACGTACATTTTCGCCTTTATTTACATCCTTGCGACAATCTACCTGATCATCACAAAGCGCGACAGACTCAACAAGCGACGTTTTATCGCGACTTCCTCATGGATGGCTCTTTGGCTTGTCACAGCAACCGTTCAATTCCTGAATTCTTACCTTCTCATCATCGGTTTTTCCATGATGCTCGGCGTGCTCATTCTCTTTTTTCTTCTCGAAAATCCCGCTTCGCTGCATGATAAACGTGTGGGCTGTTTCAATTCACACGCACTCCTTCTCTTCCTTGATCAGGTTTTCGAGAGATCCGAGGATTACTGTGTGACTTCCTTCTACTTTGAAGACACAGTGACCGACGATGCACTCGGAACATCTTCCAACATCATGATGAACACGGCAACATTTCTGCATCGATATCGAAATATCGCGGTCTACAAGAACATCGAAAACGAGCTTGTCATGCTCTCAAGAACCAAGGATATTGCGGAAAAAGTTGTTACCGAGTACCGCGATTATTACCGCGATAATCTCGCCCGCATCGCAAAGGAACGCTCCCGTACCAAAGCAAGAGTGTCAGTCGTGACTCTTCCCGACTGTACGCTCGTCAAAAGTCCGGACACACTCTTCTCGCTTATACACATGACCCGTGAGGCTTCCGCATCGACCGCAAGCCTTGTCATCATGAACGTTGACGACACCCATCTCAGAAAGTATCACCGTTACCACGAAATTGCAGCCGAGATCAGAAGCGCGCTCGATGAGGACAGACTCGAAGTTTTCTACCAGCCTATTTTCTCCACAGAGCGGAATTGCTACGTTTCCTGCGAAGCACTTGCGCGCATCAGACGCGCGGACGGAACGCTCATATCACCCGGGGAATTCATCCCCGTAGCCGAAGATACAGGTTTGATCATCCGGATCGGTGACCGTGTCCTCGAAAAGGTCTGCTCGCTTCTCTCTATGCACAAAGATGTCGCCGATACTCTCGACTATATTGAGGTCAACCTCTCGGTAGCCCAGTTCAAGCAGGCGGACCTCTTTGACAAATTTGTCAATATCACATCACGCTACGGGATCGATCCCGCAAAGATCAATCTTGAGATCACCGAGACGGCCTCGATCGAAGCCAAGAACACTCTTCTCGACACAATGAAGCTTTTCCTCGACCATGGCGTTTCGTTCTCTCTCGATGACTTCGGAAAAGGTCAGTCCAACCTCATGTACGTTGTCGAAATGCCGGTTTCCATAATCAAACTTGATATGGACATGATCAAAGCATATTTCGTTGAAAACAAAGCCCGTCACGTCGTCTCCACCACAGTCAAGATGGCGCACGACCTTGGGCTTCATGTCGTTGCCGAGGGAATAGAAAGCGAACATGAACTTGATTCCATGCGAAACGAAAACATCGATTTCATTCAGGGTTACTACTTCTCACGCCCGGTTCCGAGTAACGAATTTATTTCTCTCATAACAAAAGCAGGCTGATGTTTGCTCTCTTCACTCAAATCTTTCCCGATACAATGCAAGCCGGCTGTTAAGTATTCGAGCTTTTCTTCCGATATTATTACCAACAGGGAACATGCTCAAAAAGCATATCTCACATTTGATAATCAGGCACGGATGCCGAAAGACCGACAATCTCCGAAATGCGGGTCAGAAGGAGCTGACTCTTTATCCGGGGTATCATTTAACGCCGAACGAATTCTGTTCAGCAGAAGGACGTGCCTATTATGAGGATCAATCAGGACAATGTGATCAATTATTCTCCCGATGCTTCCTTCCTTCTCATACAGGAAGAGGATGCTTTTTCCCGTCTCGAGGAAGGCGACATCATCACGGGCACTGTCATACAGAACGGGTCTTCTCCCATGATCCGTTTCGATGAGATTTCCAAGGAAATCCCCGCCGACCCCGAGCTGTACAGATATTCCGCAATCGGTGAGAAGCACGCTTTTCAAGTTGAGAAAAGCGGCAGTAAAGTCAGCCTTAAAGACCTCGGTGCATTAAAAAACAATGACGCGGTAAACAACATTGCCATAACCGATCCGAGAGATTCTTCTCTTCTTCGTCTCACCCGCGATTTCAGGGAAACGATGAACGATATAGAGTCCGAGGAAACAAAGGCTGCATCGGACATGAGCGAGGACGATGCTGTCAGGATCATCGACGAAGGTTTCGATCTTGAAGATTTTAAGGCTGAGCGTCTTGTCCGCGCCCTTGAGAGGATTCATGAAGGTCGCATCGAAAAGACCGATGATATTGAAGATCAGATAAGCAATCTGAGAGAAGATAAAAAAATGATCAAAAAACAGTCGGCGCGCACCGCTGCCGATCGCTACGGCAGCACGCTCCGCATGGCCGACAGACTTTTCGGAGAAAGTGTTTCTCCTTCAAACGCTTATACCACTCACGTTTCGAATACCTCCCCCGAGCCTGCTGTTTCCGGGACCACCCCCCTCGGCCCGGAAACCGGCGTGGCTTACACCGCCGCTCGCATTTCGGCAGAAAAAAACGCTGATACTCCTTTTTCATATACCCCTCCCCTCAATCCGGCTGCAACCGGGACAACCGAAATTGTCCCGGATGTCGGCACGGTAACGGAAGGAATCGCGATCTCTCCCGAAATCATTTCAGCAGACATCACCCCCGAAATTTCAACCAAAACCACCGGTACGGACAGGGCTGTCGGTATCACTCCCGAAAACGGACCCGCCGAAAACGGACCCGCCGGAAACAACTCAGAAACAACAAAAAGCTCTTTGGCAGACACGAACACCGATAATTCACCCGAAAGCAGTCCTATTACCGAAAGCGCTGAAACATCCGGTAGTGCCGCCCGCGAAACAGACGGTAACAAAACCTCTCGGGATGCAATATACGAAGGTTCTTCAATACAAGCAGCCGTACAGAACAACATGAACGCGTCCGAGCTGTCAACATGGCGCGAGATCACATTCAGGATCAGCATTGAAGAAACACGTCTTCGCATGGCCGGGATCTCGGGCAAAACAGCAGAAAATCTCGGTACAACATTTGACTTCGCATCCGTACAAAACACAATAAACAATCTCCGCGAAAGGCTCCGTTCTTTCATGGAAGACCTCTCACGCGAATGGGATATCGATGCAGGGACGACTAACTTGTTCTTCTCGTATGAAGAGACATCAAGGATTGCGACCGACACCCTCATTACAGCCGCAGAGATAGCCGATGCTCCCGTTTCATTCTACCGTTCGGCAATAAACGTCGGCACAAGCATTACCTTCGAAGCTCTCGGCGCGACAGCCGCTGACGAGCAAATATCCGCTTCACGTTCAGTCGTGACCATGAGCGTTATCGCTTCCTACGACGCAAGCGCGACAGAGGTTCGTGCAGATCTCGGAGACTCGATAAAGAAAGCTTTCGATCATATCGACGATGTGCTCACCGAAAACAATCTTCCCGTTACGGACGCCAACAAGCGCGCGGTACGTATCCTCGCCTCGGCAGGGATGGATGTTACCGCCGGATCGATCGAAGAAGTCAAATACTACGACGCAAAGGTCATGGACGTCGTTAACCGCATGACACCCGCCGCCGTTCTTTCGCTTATAAAAAGAGGCATCAATCCTCTGAAAGAAAGCATCGACTCGCTTGAAAACCTCCTCGACGAAGCTCCGGAAAAGTCTCCCCTTTCCCGCGAAGAACAGATCAGCTCCTTTCTCGTAAATCTTGACGAAAAAGGCGACATCAGCGAGGCGGAGCGGACAGCCTACATAAACATTTACAGGCTCCTGTACACCATAAGCCGCGATGACTACGCAGCGATAGCTTCCGTTCTTGCCGACGGCCGGGACATGACCCTCAAGAACCTCCTCACAGCGCAGCGTTCCCGCAGAGATTCGGGAATGGATGTTAAGATTGATGATTCTACATCTGTAGTGCATAATGATTTAGTCAATTCGATCTCGGCCAACCTTGAAGCCGCATTTGCATATAATAAACGCCTTACAAACGAGATCCTCTCCGAGGACGATCCCGAAGTAACGGACAGGGCGCTCAAAGACAGCGTTCCGGACGACCGCTACGAAGAACTCACTCTCGAAGAAGTTGCTTTCAGGCTGCGTGAGGCAAAGGAAGACAACGGAACCGGTCCCGCCCGGGCAAGAGAACTTGTTCGCTTCTGCATGAGCAGTTCTCCCGAATACAGGCGATTCTTAAAAAAGCTCGGTCTGAAGGACAGCGTAAAAAACACCATGGCGCTCATCGATGGATTGAACGGTGATAATCTGGGAATCCCCGCAGGCAACAGCGCATCTCTCACAACTGCCATGGAAAGCAAAGAAACCCTTGATGCATATGCTTCACAGCATTTAAGCGATGCCGAGAATAATGTAAAAGACATGTTGTTCCCCGACGAACAGACAAACACGCAGTCCCCGGACGGTGTTCTTTCGGCACTTTCACGTTACGATCTCTTACGAGACATGACAAAAAAGGAACACTACCGTTTCACCCTGGAAAACGGCTCGGGAAGCAGCATAAACCTCACCTTCATACACGACAGGGCAAATGCCGGGACGGTGAGCATTCACATAGCTGACGAGATGGTCGTTACCACCGCCTCCCTTACCGTACGTAACACTCCGAACGGAAGCGAGGGCGCAAGGGCATTCATTTACGGAAGCATCTCATGCGAAAGCACTGAGGAAACCATCGGCGCCGAAAAGCTTCTCGAAATCTACAGAGACAGAATGGCAGGCAGAGGCATAGATGCTTCGGGCATCACGGTACGCTCGGCAGGGCTCGGAATACTTCAGCAGCTCTCCGATCTGACGGGCATAATCCCGCCGTCATACACACCACCCGAAGGAAGCGAAGCCTCCTCGGGAACACTTTACGAAGCAGCAAGAACTTTTGTGGAGATATGGACATCTCCATACTGAAACCGGTCATCGACCGCATTTAAACCATATACTTTACAACGGACAACACAAACAGATAAATCGGAAAGGAACCGCTTATGAGGATCAATCACAACATCTCTGCAATGCAGACAAACAGTCAGCTCAGAAAGACAAACAAGAATCTCGACACCGCTCTCGAAAGACTTTCTTCGGGTTACCGCATTAATCGTGCGGCAGATGATGCGGCAGGCATGGCAATCTCGAGAAAAATGAAGACACAGATCGAAGGTCTCGAAAGGGCTTCGATGAACAGCAGCGACGGTATCAGCGTTATTCAGACCGCGGAAGGCGCATTAAATGAAGTAACCGCAATGCTTCAGCGTATGAGGCAGCTCGCTGTACAGGCAGCAAACGGAACAAATACCACCGATGACAGAATGTCCATCCAGCAGGAGCTTAATCAGTTGACCGCCGAAATACAGCGTATAAGCACTACCACCGAATTCAATACTAAGACCTTGCTTGACGGCAACATTGATAACAATTCTTATTCAAACGTTCCCGGTCTCGAACTGATCTACGCTTCCGACACCGTTCCGAGTGTGGAGTATCAGATGACTCTTACCTGTGACCCCAGACAGGCGGTCGTAGTCGGAGGCGAACCGTCCATTACGGAAATAGGCGAGGAAGAAGCCGGAACAATAACCATAAACGGATATTCCGTTTATCTCAGGGAAGGCACTTCTCTCGAAGATGCGTTTGCTTCGATCAGAAACCTCTGTGACTCAATGAATATAAAAGCATTTTTCGGAGATGCTTCAAGCATGGACGGAACTCCCGATACCGCAGGTTATGAAGAACTCGACATCGGCGACGGTAACCTTATCTTCATGTCGCGCGGCTACGGTTCCTCGCAGAAGATTTCCATTCAGTGCAACAATCCGAATCTTGCCGATGCATTCGGTCTTTCCACAGACACCATTACCGCTTACGGCGTTGATGCAAAAATAGAACTCGGGGAAGGCTTCTCTCCGACAGCAACCATTTCCGGAAGCGGCGACATCGTTTATGTGCGTGACAGCAACAACTTCGAAATGCGCTACCAGATAACACCGGGGACGGTTGGTACCGATTTTACCGACGCAACCGCTGACGGCTCCGAAGAACAAGATTGGGCTGCGGACGGCGATATCGAAGCTACATCCACACTGCTTTCCGCAGGCCCCATGTATCTTCAGGTGGGCGCCAACGAAGATCAGACCATGGAAGTCAGGATCCCGCGTACAGATCCCGTCACACTCGGCATTGCGTCCATAAACGTTTGCACACAGGAAGGCGCAGAAGCAGCAATCACTCTTTATGACAATGCGGTTAACGAAGTTTCGTCCATCCGGGCAAAGCTCGGCGCATATCAGAACAGACTTGACCATACCATCACAAACCTCGATGTAACGGGGCTTAACATGACCGAGTCCATGTCCCGCATAGAAGATGTGGACATGGCGGAAGAGATGACCGTTTATACACAGCAGAGCGTCCTCGACCAGGCCGGCACGGCAATGCTTGCCCAGGCCAATCAGCGTCCGCAGAACATCCTCTCTCTCCTTAACGGCTGATAAAATCCGCTTCCAATGAAAACCTGATTCATGGTCAGGTATCCTACAAGGAATCGGAAGCGTAATTACGCTTCCAATTAAAACCCGACTCATGGTCAAGTATCCAACAAGGAATCGGAAGCGTAATTACGCTTCCAAAGAGAGGAGTATGTATGACACAGGAACAGACAAAAGATTATACAAGACGTATTTCACAAGCCAACCGAACAGAACTCACGGTGATAGTTTACGACATAACCGCGCAGCACCTTACCGACTGTGTCTGTGCATTTGAAAATGGTGATATTGAGGGCTTCAGACACAGCATCAAGCTTGCTCAAAGATTTTTGTGCGAACTCATGTCGACGCTCGATCTTAAGATCCCTCTCGCGGTCAGCCTGCTTCGTCTTTACGAATTTGCACAGCGCATCATCGTACATTGCGACATTTCGGGCACCACGAAAAACCTTGATGTCGCAAAACGTATTATTACACGCCTCAGGGATTCTTTCTCGCAAATATCCTCTCTTGATACAGACGGCCCCGTCATGGAAAACACAGAAACCGTTTACGCAGGTCTCACGTACGGAAAGGGTACCCTTAATGAAACTGACCTTAATTCGGCCAACAGGGGCTTTCTTGCATAATGATCATTCGCAGTGAAGATGCACCGCTTCGCGCAATACACGGTGCAACAAAGATATTGGAAAAACATATAAAGAGAGCCGAAAAACATGGATATCAGAGTTGGTGACAGACTAAAAATGAAAAAGCCTCACCCGTGCGGATCGTACACTTGGGAGGTTTTAAGGATCGGAATAGATTTCCGCCTTAAGTGCGAGGGGTGCGATCACATAGTGATGACCCCCCGCATTAAGGCTGAAAAGAATGTCAAAGAAGTGATCCGAAAAGGGGAGCTTGATCCTTCCGAATCAACAAAATAAAATACGCTCCTCTGCGGCTGTCAGTCTTCCTTCTTTTCTGCGACCGCTCTTTTCGCTTTTCCGAACCTTGCGATGCAGACTCCGGCCACAACACCGACCACGAGGGCCACACCGCAGATGATCACAATGAACACCCAAGCATTACCGGCATCCGGGGACTCTGTTACGGCACCGCTCTCCGGGCTGCTCTCGGATACGGCGGCTTCTTTCTGTTCTACACCGGTAGTTTCAGTTTTGACTGCATCCGCTTCGTTCTCTGCCGCGGATTGTTCGGTTGCAATACCTTCACCTTTGTCTTCGGAAGCGGAAGCCTCCGCTTCTTCACCTGCCTTAAGAGCAGCCAACCTATCAGCCGGGACAACTTCGGAATCGGGGTTCTTATCATCCTCGGGAACTATATTGATACTCACATCGTCCACGAAGAAATCTGCATGTCCGTCTGTTTCAACATAAACGTATTCAGACGGAGTGTCCTTTGGAATCGAGAATCTGAAAGACAATTCGTCCCAATCTCCCGTTGTTTTGATTGCGGCAAGAGGAACCGCCTCGTCCCTATCAATACCGGAAATCACGGTTCCGTCTTTTGTCATGCAAAAGAATTTAATATCGACAGTTTTTCCGGCATATGCGGAAACATCAAACTTGAGTGTCGCGTCGTCCTCTTTCCTGTTAACCTTAAGCGCATATCCGACTCCCTCATCCTTCACGGTATGATTGGTGTTCATCTGAAGCATGATATTGGCAGTATGACCCGATCCTCTGGAGAAGAACCCGGCCTGCACGGGATTAACGGGCGTAAGATTTCCGTTGCCGCTGTCATAAGGCTCAAAATCAATCAAGGCATTCTTTACTTCCCTCTGAGTGGAAGCTAGCGTCATGTTAAATTCTTCTCCTTTTGCGGCAAGAACTATAGCGTCAAAAGCAGGCTTCTTTTCAAGGTTATCATAGAATATAAGGGGTGTTGTCTTCGACTTCCACGAAGATCCGTCCGTAAGTCCCCAGATCGTTACCGCAACGATATTTGTTCCTTTTTTCTTCTCCTCGATAAGTCTTCTGAAGAATTCGTAATAAGCTTTAGCCTGGAAAAGCCATCTGTTATCGTCATTTTTAGTTGCTTCGATATCAAGCTCGGTAACCTGAACCTCGCCCACCGCCTCACTGTACTTCTCAAGAGCGAGCATGTATGTGTCCAAATTCTGCTTGTCATTGATATGACCCTGCATGCCGACTCCGTCGACAAGCCCGTCTCCGTATATGGTCCCGTCTCCGTCGGGCTTGATCACGTCGCTCTGTACCATCGCGTGACCGTCATTGTACTTTCTCTGTGTAAGAAATGAAATTATATTATCACGACGCTGTGAGAACCACTCGTTGTAATCGTTGTAGTAAAGTTTCGGAAGAATGGGAGAAAGATCGCCGTCGGAAGAGAGACCGTAAAGTGACGCATACTCTTTTGCATATTTGACCGTTGCCTCCCTTGCAAAAAGAAATGCGTAATATATGTATTCGGCTCCGATCATCTCATACCAATGCGAACGGCGAAGACCGTCGCCTTTGGCATCATCGGTGGCTTCGTTGAGAACATCCCACGCGTAGATAACATCACCGTAGCCATGTGAATAAATAAATTCCATGACTCCGTAGATATAAGTCTTCATACGTTCGATCAGAGTCGCTCTGTCGACAAGGCATTTTTCGTCAAGCTTGGCTTCCCCGTTATTTGTGGGCCTTCCGCCTGATGTCGGCTTGAAATCCTTCGCGTAGATTGCGGGAGAATTCTGACTGTGCCAGAGCAAAGTATGTCCTCTCATCTTCATTCCGTTCTGTTTCGACCATTCCAGCATTTCAACGGCTGATCTGTCGGGCGTATAGAGAGTGGGGCTCGATCCGTCAAAATTATATGCGGGTTTCATCTCGTTGCCGCAGGTGATACTGTTAAATACGTTAAGAATGAGCTCTTCTTTGAACTTATTGCCGATTTCACTGTTCTTGTTATTCCAGTGCGAGATTGCTTCGCAGGCGCTGCCAACCCTAAAATAGTCCTTATAGAGTTCGGCAATGCTCTCATATCCGGATGTGTCGACGTATTCAATGGCGCTGACCTCATTTACACCCACAAATGTACCGAGCACGATTAAAAGTGCAAGGAACGACGCTACAATTCTTTTTTTCATACTTTCTTTTTCTTTTTGCCAAACAATCCGGCAAATACTCCTTTCTTTGTTTCCGGGAGCTCCCCTTCACCCTTTCCTTGAGAGTCTTTCCATTGTTCATATTCCGCATCAAGGTCGAAATCTTCCGCAGTAAAAACCGTACCTTTTGGGGTTGGTACTTCCGCATCCCCGTTTGCTCCGGCTTCTTCCGCGCCGTTATGCCCGTCGCCGTGGCTTTCCTCTCTGGCAGCGCGTCCATGCTTTCGCTTCGAAAAAGTCACACCGGTATTTTCACCGGGATTGTTGACTCTGATAACAATTCCCGGCTTTTTCCCTTTTTCTTCTTCCTGTTCTTCGTCCCCGTCATCGTTATCCGAAGCTTTCCTGTTCTGCTCTTCACGCAATTTTTCAAGAAGCTTAAGATATATTGCTCCGTCCTGATACTGCTCCATCTCGTCTCTGACATTTTCTTTATTGTCATCGAGAGTGGTTTGCTCACCTTCGATACTTGCCATCAATTCGATGAGCTGATGTTTAATATCCGTCTTCGTTTTTTCAAGCTTATCCTTCACACGTCCGAGCACGCCGTCCACATAAAGGCATGCGGCTGCCTGAACATCATCCGCCTTCAAACGAGCGTCCGCCTCTATCTGCGCAGCCTTTCGGTTCTGCTCAAGAAGCGCCATTTCCCTACTTCGTCTCGTTGCCTCATAGCGATCGAGGACCGCATATATCGCCTTGTTGAGTTCTTCAAGCAGAACAAACATCTCCTGCTTTGACACAATAACCCTATCGGGGGTGTTTTCAAGAGCCTCACATTTTGCAAACATAATATGAATCTTTTTTAAAATCTCTTCAACATCCTCCGGCATACATGCTCCCCTCTTTTAAAGCACTTTTATTTTCTGTTTTTGTTGCGTATCCGAGCCATTCAACCTTACCTCGAAACGCCCTTAGCATTTCCAAGTAATATCTTATACGCTTAACACAGAAAATGCAACAAACCATCAAACCTTGAAGCGGTATCCGACTCCCCAGATTGTTTCTATATATTGCGGTTTGGCGGTGTTCACCTCTATTTTTTCACGTATCTTCTTTATATGAACCGTTACCGTCGCAATATCACCTATAGAATCCATATCCCATATCTCACGGAACAACTCGTCCTTCGAAAACACGCGATTCGGATGCTCCGCCAGAAATGTAAGAAGATCGAACTCTTTTGTCGTAAACGGCTTCTCCACTCCGTTAACGGAGACACGACGCGCCGTCTTGTCAATTTTGACTCCTCTTATCTCTATCACCGAATTTTCATGCGGCACACTTCCGAGAAGCCTCTCATATCTCGCAAGATGCGCTTTTACCCTTGCCACAAGCTCGCTCGGACTGAAAGGCTTTGTCATATAGTCATCGGCTCCGAGACCGAGTCCTCTGATCTTATCTATATCATCCTTCTTCGCCGAAACCATGATCACGGGGGTGTTCTTCTCTTCACGAACACGCTTGCAGATTTCAAAACCGTCGATGCCGGGAAGCATAAGATCGAGGACAATAAGGTCGACATCGCTTAAAAGTGCTTTATCAAGACCTGATTTTCCGTCATTTTCAATCTCAACCTCAAATCCCGAAAGTTCAAGATAATCCTTTTCCAGTTCGGCTATGGTCGGCTCGTCTTCGATTATAAGAATTTTTTCCATGTAACGCTCCTCCTCATTAACGGATGCTTTTTCTATCGCTTCTGGCTTTTTACGGAAGTCCCCGTTTCTTCCTCTGATCCGGTTTTATATCCTCTTCTGTCACGTCCGTCACGGTCTCTGGCTGCCGCTATGATCTTCCTCGAGCTGTCTATCGCTCTTGTGAAAACATTCGGCTGCTTGTCTTTCATCACGATTTCGCCCGGTTCTATCGCATCAATCTTTTCTTCCTTGTAAAGCGGAAGCGTGAATATTATGGTCGTATTTTTGCCGAGCTCACTCTCCGCACGAATCGTACCGCCATGATCCTCTATAATCTTCTTGGAGATAGCAAGTCCGAGACCGGTTCCACCCTTTCTGGAATTACGCGACTGATCCGCTCTGTAGAACCTTTCGAAAATACGGCCTATATCCTCGGGCGCGATTCCCGGACCGTTATCCCTTATCGAAATCTCGGCAAGATTGTCAAGCTTTCTCGCCATTATCGTGATTCGCGGTCCTTCATGCTCGACCTCCGCCTCCACGCCTTCGTCCTCCTTATCGAAGGTGGGCTTTAAATCGCTTCGCGGTCTGTCCATGTATTTGACGCAGTTTCCGATGACATTGTTTACAACGCGCCTGAGCTGTTCCGCATCGGCCACCACAAAAACTCCGTCCTCAGCCGGTACATAATCAAGCTCTATGCCTTTTATTTCCATGTCTATGCTGTAATCCTCGACACAGTCCATGAAATATCCGTTTATGTCCAGGCTTTCAAAATTATACGGTACGATATTACTGTCGATCTTTGAATAAAACGCCAGCTCATCAACAAGGACCTGCATATCGGACGCTTTGGTGTATATGGTCCTCAGGTATTTTTCCCTTTTCTCGTCAGTATCCGCCACCCCGTCGAGGACACCCTCCGCATAACCCTTGATGGCCGTGAGAGGGGTTTTGAGGTCATGTGATATATTGCTGATAAGCTCAATGATGTCACTTTCGTATTTAAGTCTCGCCTCGGTTTGTTCCTTAAGATGAAGCCTCAGGTCCTCAAAATCCTCACAAAGGTTCCCGAGTTCATCATCCGGATCTCCCTGTATTGAGAAATCCAGATTTCCTTCCTGCATCTTCCGGGTTGCAAGCGTCAGCAGATTAAGCGGCTTGATAAAGCTTCTGTATATCCATAAAAGCATGACGCCTGCCGTCATCAAAAGCGCAACGGATATGTATATGATCCCGGTAAAAAGAGGTATCATTACCGAAGGACCATCCGCCCCGCCTGTTACAATCGAAGGTGAATCAAACGCTTCTTTGATTGAAATATCGGGGCTGTCAAATATAGCAATACCGAGAGCAACAAGCAATACTATAGGGACCGTCACGACGATCATGAACGCTGCTACGAGTCTTCTTCTGAATCCCATGATGCTCCTTTCCCTAACGATCCTTTGCGGATCAAGCTCTCGTGCTAAATGCTACCATACAAAATCAAAAAATACCATTAATTTTCTGTGAACCACTTATTACCATTTGTAAAAAAAACAATCCGCCGTCAGCGGATTGTTCACAGCATTATGTTCCTGTTATCAGAACTGCAGCTCCACGTCTTTGATGAGAACATCTGTGTAACTGTAGGACACCTGTTTCGAAGACTCAGGCATGTCGCCCTCAACCATCACACAAAAAACGTAAGGATGCATCTCGGTAATGATGCCTTCCGAGGTGTCGTACCTGTTTCGTCCCCTGTTCTCCCGAACCGTAACCCTCTTTCCCATATTGTTCAAGATCAGGTTATAGATTCTGCACATGTTAGCCGGTTGTTTCATACTCTCCCTCTTTCTGACCCTAGGTCTGTAACAGTCGGGCAGCTCATTACCTGCCCGATGCGACGGCGCTCGGCTGTCGCATAAACATATCCCGACATGGGTTTTATAAAAAACCCTCGTTTATACTACCACATATAGGGTCAAAAGTCAAAGGAATAATACAAAATATATGGTTTGTTTTAGTAAATAGACACAAAATGTAGTGTAACCCCACTTGTTTGTAGGATTCGCGTCATTTACTGGATTTTCACGCAGCTCATTATTGTTTTTGTGAATATTTCAGGAAATAGGTGCGCTTTGCCGCAAGTTGTTATATACTATAGGCGATATAAGATCACAAATCCCGTTATTGCGGACCGCACGATCCCCTTTATCCCAAATCGGTATAAAGGTCGGTCTTGTCGTTGTGCCGATTCGTCCGATCAGTCAATCGTCATAATACGGGGCTATGAAAGGAAAACATATTTGCACACAGAACTGAGAACAGAATACGAAACGGAACGTCTCCGTCTGGTTGTCAGCGACCCCCGTCTGGCATCTGCGGTTTCCGATTATCTGCTCAGAAACCGTACGGATTTCGAATATTACGACAGACACTACGGAGACATAACATACACAGCGCTTTATCAGGAAAGCGCATTGAAAGCCGAAAGAGACCTGTATCAAACGCAGGAAGGCGTGAGATATTATATTTTCATAAAAAAAGACCCGGACACTGTTATCGGGAACATAAGCTTTGCTTATCTTCACGACAAAGAACATGAACCGAGTCTCGGTTATAAGATTGACAGATCATATCGCCGGGAGGGCTACGCATATGAAGCAGCCTCTTTTTTACTTCCCCTTGTGATAAAATTCTGCAATCTTCCGTATATCGCGGCTGACGCGCTCCCCGAAAACGAGGCTTCGATCGGGCTGCTTTATAAACTTGGCTTTAAATATACAGGGATCATCCCAAACGCCCACGAGATTCTCGGAGTCATGCGAGATCATTACCGTTACGTTTTTGATCCTTATTCCTGATGCGCAGCTCCGTAAAGAATTCCTTCAAAAGAGCTTCGCTCTCTTCCTTTCCGACTCCGAGCGTTTTTTCGACCTGATGATTAAATTCTTTCATATTAAGGATATCGAGGATCGATCCGGCACACCCCGCCTTGGGATTCATCGCGCCGATCACCACTCTGTCGATCCGGGACTGAACGATCGCGCCCGAACACATCTGGCACGGTTCGAGAGTAACATACATCGTACATCCCTCAAGTCTCCAGTCTCCAAGCTTCCTACTTGCTTTATCGATGGCGATAAGCTCGGCGTGGGCAAGTGTGGTCTTTCCCGTATTTCTTCTGTTAAATCCGCGCCCGACAATCTTGTCGTCGCACACGATCACACAGCCGATCGGAACCTCTCCGAGCAAAAGAGCCCGCCTTGCCTGGGCGAGCGCTTTTTTCATATAGTAAAGATCTTTATCCATGAATCTTTGCCTTTCCGTTTTCTTTTGACTACGGGTTCTTCCGAAATTTCATCCGCTCATGCTTCACCCTTCTCCTCTGATGACAGTCGCAGGAACAAATTGTCTGCACACCTCAAGTATCTGCGTCATCTTGTCCTTTGACGGAGTTTCGAGCCCTTCGGAAACGAACTGCTTATCCGAATGCTTATACGACTGAAGGAAATACCTTTTCGCTCCCTTTATCCATTTGCCGATCTTCTCAAAATCTTCTACCGAGTGGATTCCTTCTACAACCGTAGTCCTGAATTCATATTCAATTTTGCCCTTTAGCAAAAATTCCGTCGTTTCAAATATCTCCGACATGGATATTTCCTCAAGCCCGACCGCATTTGCATAACCGGACGGTGAGGACTTGATGTCCATCGCAACATAATCTATCAATCCCTGCTCATGAAGGTATTTAACCATGGCAGGATTTGTTCCGTTTGTATCAAGCTTCACAAGAAGACCTATGTCCTTTATCTTCTCGATAAATTCGGGAAGATCCTTGTAAATCGTAGGTTCGCCCCCGGTTATGCAGACCCCTTCCAAGGCGTTCTTTCTTTTTAGTATATGACGCAGAATGCTCGATTCCGGAATGAGCGGCAAATTGGATGTGCCCGCAACAAGATCCGCATTATGACAGAACGGGCATCTGTAATTACAGCCCCCCACAAATACAGTACTTGCAAGCTTTCCCGGGTAATCGAGAAGTGTAAGCTGTGTATATCCGTATATCTGCACGTTCTTCCTTCCTTTCTGTAAGCTTCCCTTCTACAATTATCTTATTATGATTTTAGGATTCCCCGGTGAAATAGTCAAGGCGGGGTTATCTATCCGGGATTTCTTGCCGATATATGGATTAGCAGCAAAAGTTTGTTGCCCGATGCGCATTCAAGGAAGAATGTAATGGGCGGTTTTTTAGGAGCCAGGGAAGGCATTAAAACCACGACACGGCTTTTCGGCTCCGGACAGGAGACAATATGGCTATAAACGGTATTAGCGGTAACAGTACCACAGCCTCGGCAAAATACGAGGAAATCAACATTTCAATCAAAAAGACCACCGTCGACGTAACAAGTACGGATGCGGCTGTCTTCTCAAAATCGACAGAAGATAAGCCTGCTGAAAAAAACAACAAATTTATCGGCAAGCCCGCCGATCCCGAAACGATCGAGCGACTTAAAGCAGAGGCGGATCAAAGATTTGAGCAACTCAGAGGAATTGTTGAGAAGCTTCTTCTTAAGCAGGGCGGTACTTTTGATGTATCAAACGGACTTGCAAGCGCCTACAGAAGCCTTCAGGTTGACCCCGAGACTCAGGCACAGGCTCAGGCCGATATCGCAGAAGACGGATACTGGGGCGTTGAGCAGACCTCAGACAGGATCCTTGATTTCGCAAAGGCTCTTGCAGGAAACGATCCCGAACTCGCAGCCGGCATGCTTGATGCCATCAAAGAAGGTTTTAAGCAGGCAGAAGAGATTTGGGGCGAAGAACTTCCGCAGCTTTCAAAAGACACGATCGATGCTTCCATCAAAAAGGTAGAAGAATGGATTGCATCGCTTAATAATCCTCAGAGCGTCGCTGAAGCTCCCGCGGCTGAAGAGCCTCAGGCTTGATCTGCCGCATGACCGAAAGGTCAGACCAAAACAGCTTTCTTTCTTATTGACATTGACATATCCCCAAAAGAACACCCGCTGTGTGACATGTTTCCTCAGCGGGTGTTCTTTTTTCGCAATCGAGTAGGCTGACTCCTACTCGAAAGGAAGCGCCTTTTGGGCGCTTCCCTTGAAAAATCTGTCAAGATAATTACAAGCTGAACTTTCCGATAACGTTTTCGAGATCGCCGGCATTCTGTCTGCTTTCCGAAGCAAGTCTTCCGATCTGCTCTGTAAC
>JAEEIH010000108.1 GCA_016281275.1 Lachnospiraceae bacterium
TAGACTACGAGATGCCCATCGCGAACGGACCGCAGGTTCTGCAGATGTTAAAGAGCGATTCGGAAACCGATTCGATCCCCGTTATGTTCCTCACGGGCCATGGAGAGAAGGAAAGCGTTATGTCGGTCATTGACCTTAAGCCGGCCGATTATCTTTTGAAGACGATCGGTAAAGAGAATCTGCTGAAGAAACTCGATGAATTTTTCAAAGTAAAGTAGGAGCAATTCGCGAGTTTGACACGGTAATTTCGCGAAAACAAAACCAGAATTACGGAGGTATCACAGAGTGACGAAACTTACAATTCATGAGAACGAAACAAAGGGGACCATAAGCCCCGAGATCTACGGTCATTTTTCGGAGCATCTCGGAAGATGCATCTATGAAGGAATATATGTTGGAGAAAACTCGCCGGTTCCGAACGTTAAAGGGATGAGAAAGGATGTGGTCGACGCTCTCAAAGATATGGCCATTCCCGTGCTTCGCTGGCCCGGCGGCTGCTTTGCCGACGAATACCACTGGAAGGACGGCATCGGCCCGAAGGATAAGAGAAAGCGCATGGTCAACACAAACTGGGGCGGCGTTGTCGAGGACAACAGCTTCGGAACTCATGAGTATTTCGAGCTTTGCGACCAGCTGGGCTGCAAGACCTACATCAACGGCAATGTGGGCTCGGGAACAGTGCAGGAGATGTCCGAATGGATCGAGTACATGACCTTTGAGGGCGAGTCGCCTCTTGCTAACGAGCGACGTGCGAACGGACGCGATAAGGCATGGAAGGTTGACTGGTTCGGCGTTGGTAATGAGAACTGGGGCTGTGGCGGGAACATGGTTCCCGAGTATTATGCCGATGTCTACAGACGTTACCAGTCCTTCGTAAAGATGTATGACAAGGATAATCCCATAAAGCGTGTGGCCTGCGGACCCTCCGACTTTGATTATGAGTGGACCGAGAAGCTTTTAAACAGGCTGTTCACGCACTGCTTCGATCATCTTCACGGTAATCTTGACGCGCTGTCACTGCATTATTACACACTTCCCCACAACTGGGATCACAAGGGCAGCGCGACCGATTTCACGGATGAGGAATGGTTCATCACGCTCTTTAAGACACTCAAGATGGACGAGATAATCACGAAGCACTCGAACATCATGGATAAGTATGATCCGAAGAAGATACTGGCACTTGTGGTAGATGAGTGGGGCTGCTGGTATGACGTCGAGGAAGGCACGAATCCCGGATTCCTTTATCAGCAGAACACGATCAGAGACGCGCTTGTTGCCGGAATCAACCTCAATATCTTCAACAAGCACTGTGACAGAGTACGCATGGCGAACATAGCCCAGACCGTCAATGTCCTTCAGTCCGTGATCCTGACAGAGGGTCCGAAGATGGTTCTCACACCCACCTACCATGTGTTCAGGATGTTCAAGCATCATCAGGGATCGGAGCTTCTCACAAGCTTCCTCACCGGTGTGGGCGAGACGGGACTCGGTGAGAACATGGTGCCCGAGGTTACGGAATCGGTTTCGAAGAGCAAGGACGGGACTATAAACGTTACACTCAACAATCTTTCGCTTGAAGGCGAGAGGGAAGTGCTGATCGCGTTCGACGATCTCAAGGCTTCGTCGGTTGAGGCCAAGGTCGTTACGGGAGCCATGAACGCTCACAACACCTTTGATAAGCCCGAGGTTGTTACGACAGAGAAGCTTGACGATGTGAAGATCACGGACGAAGGTATCGTGGTGAAGCTTCCCGCAAGGAGCGTAACGCTCCTCAGAGTAAGATAAGAGAGAAACGCATGCCAAGAAATTGGTGTGTGAGAGAAAGACGAGAGATGTATGATACTGAAAAACAGGTGAGAAAGCCCTGCAGGCTTTGCCTTCTGAGGGATATCGATCCGGCACAGTACGAGGCCAAGATCAAGCGCCTTATCGAACTGCTGCCGGTCGGGGAGAAGGCAGCGGCCGATGTCTACGAGTCACGGCTCGCCACTTGTACGGAGTGCAGTTACTTGAAGGACGCCTTTTGCGGTGCATGCGGATGCATGGTTGAACTCAGGGCCGCCAAGAAGGCGGACAAGTGCCCGTATGACAAATGGGTAAGGTGATCATGAACTAACAACACGCCGGATACGGGTTCTATAGGGGATCTGGTGTCGAAGATAAAGCTTTGAGAAATATCAACATTATATATTATATAGTAAAAATAGAAAAGAAAATTATACGAATTTTATGTAAGTTACGTGCAGTTGAAAAATGAAAGTAAGAACTTGCAAATAAATTAGTATAGCAAAACGAGGAGGTAGCAGTATGAAGAAGATGATCAAGCTTGTTGCTATGATATTAACTATCGTGTCGATAGTGACAGTGCTTCCTGTAATGAGTGAGGAGGCATCAGCAAAAAAGGGCACCAAGAAGACAATGCAGGTGATTGATAAGAAGCACAAGTGCTTCAAGTACTTCGTCAAGGATAATAATATAAAGGACTCGAGGTACGTAAGATACGGCTTGAGTGCAAACGAGCTTAAGTTCGAGAATGCCAAGGAATTTAATGAGTGGTTCGATAAAGAAGGTGGTCTGCACTATATTGTAGATGGGTATGACTATTTTAACGCTAGAGCCCCAGAGGACAGAGAAGCACAGCACTTAATAGGTGATTGGGTTGACAACGTGTGGGAAAAGAAAGTAAAAGAGGAAATTTTTGTTTTCCAGCCATTCGTACCTCAGTTGCAGCTTAAGCCTGACTATTCTCTTCGTTATTACAGAGGAAATTGGCATACAGAAAATTTGCTTAGAGATAAGAATGGTGATGCGTATCCTTTCGATATACTTTTTAAGAATATATGGACGCACCTGGATCATATTCCTTTGTGTTGTCCGGACGCAAGTCCAGACTGTGCCATCTGGATGCACTGCTACGATGACGATTACGAAGGCACTTTCCAAGTATGGATGTTACCTCGTGGGCAAGAGTTGGGAGACTTTCCGTGGGCTATGAACGGAGCAGATGGAGATTACTTATGGTTCTGGCCGGAAGAAGGCGCTAACGTATGTACAATAACTATCGGGCATTCTAAAGAAGAGCCTGAGCTTATGGCTACATGCTTAGAAGATTTCTGTGGAACACGTATGTTCAGCGATAGAGGCCCGGGAAATGCTGATGATTACGATTTGGAATGGATGTTAGCAGACTACATGCCTACTAATCTATTTAAGGTAACATACGATATAATTGCACAGGTACCACGATTTGTAGACACTAACAAAGTATTACAGGATAGTAAGTACAAGAACACTGTGTGCTATAAGCTAGCAGATGATAGTGACTACGTGTACAAGATAGGTGAGGGCGTTGAGCTTGTATCCTGTGATGGCAGGACTGATATAGACAAAGTGACTGCAGAGTTATTAGACACTCGTAATAGAGATGAATGCAAATGCTCTAGCTTTAAGACTACTCCTTGGAACAAGGAATATGTGGCTAAGAACAATATGAAGTTTGTACCCGGTATTTGGTTTCTACCTAAGCGTTGCAAGACGCGAGACTTCGCAATCCACGAGTGGTTTGATAAGTCTCGTATAAATAAGCTTAAGAAGGAATTTGAAACACTCCCCATGACCAGAAAGTTTTACGGCGCTAAGGACTGTAACATCGTGTTTTACAGAACAGTCGCGAAGGTAGAGGTACTATTAGAGAACTACCTTAGGGAATTTAAGGGTTCGTATACGGAAAAATATCAACTCGTATACACAACAGGTGGGTATGCACTCGCTCGCATAAAGGAAAAGTACTACAAAGATTTAGTGAAGCAGTTTAGTCCATCAGATGGGTACATGCGTGGTTTGGGAATAATAGCACTTAGGTGGCATAAGGACGATCCTTCTGAGATAGGGTACTGTGAGGCAGATACTCGTGATATTGACGGGAATAGCTTTGTAGACCAGCAATTAGGTGGTATCGATTTCACAGTTCCTTATGCGGAAGAGCTTGCAAAAGAAGCAGAGCAGTACACTAAGAAGCATAAGGAGCTCGGCTATAAGTTCGTAGCAGAGTACGGAACGCTGTTTGAATAAAGGAGGCTTAAAGTATGAAGCTATATAAATGTCTAATGCTTGATGAATCCATGCCTGAAGAAGAGCCTTGCATCGTAGCCGTAATGGAAAGCGAACAAGAACAGTGTTTCTATTACGCCGACAGGTATCGTGATGAAGCAAGAAAGGCACTCTTAGGCGGAAGCGGGTACTCTAGCATCGATGTCGATGACATTGAGTTCTGGTTCCCGTACAGTTGTGAAGGAATAGACTACTGTGAGGAAATAAAGCAGGGCATGGCTCAGATGGCTTTGGATGCTTGGTATAGTAAATTTGAGCGTAGTGTAAAAGTAGCATGTAAATAAGTATTAATAACAGCTCGAGTTTAAGTGTTCGGGCTGTTATTTTGTTGTGAGGATGGCGTAGTGCATAAATAAAACTACGGCGAATAATTTAAGTAGTTAGCGTTCAATAGCTACGGCATAACTATCTTAAAACAGTATATCAGTGCTATAAATTGTAGTGGCAGTGTTAGATATGATAAAGCTAAATTTCATTTTTCTTGTTTATGTGAATAGTGCGTTAAAGAAATATATCCTAAACTTGCATGCGACCAACATGGGTAATAAGCATGCAAAAAAGAGTGATTAAAAATATAATTGTAAATTAGTGCAATTTTTGATTGACCGTCATAGTGTTAAGATATCGGTTATCATGGTGTAGAACTCCGTTACCGTAAGCTTGGTGGTAAGAGGCATAGTTTTAATCAAGGAAATCAAAATATAATTAATATGACTTCTTTCATTTATGGTTATATTGAACAAATTGCACCCCTGATTTTTGTGCTATGTTCCAAGTATCATTTTAATAAGTATCGTGTTATGATTCAGACGTAGGGTAAGCAACCCTACGTCTTATCTTTTTCACACTTAAGTTCATTTGCAGGGGATTCCCCGCATGTTCCCGCATGTTCCAATGTTGAAATCGCTTGTAGAATACCGAGAGGGGTAATATAATTATGGATGATAAGCAGACTACTAAAACCAGTATCTTTGACGATGTCTTTATGACCATGTTCGAGAGAATGCCGAAACTCTTTATTCCGTTAATTAACGAAGCATTTGGCACGGATTATTCGGACGATGAGGAGATCATTAAGCTTAGGGATGAACATCATTTCCCGGAAAACAGGATAATCACAGATTCCTTTATGGGGATCCGTGATGCCAGATATCATTTCGAATGTCAGAGCAAGGATGACTCTTGTATGATAATCCGGATGTTTGAGTATGACACAGCCATTGCATTGGAGTCAATGGAATCCATGGAGGACGGGGTTACAGAAATCAGGTATCCAAAATCGTGTGTTATTTATCTCAGAGAAAAGAATGCCCAAAATAGAAGAGAGGTTCTTCGAGTGAGATTTCCGGATGGATTCGTGTACCCCTACCATCCCGAAGTACTTGAAGTATCCGCATACAGTCTTGATGAATTGTTTGGGAAAAAGCTTTTGGTATTCTTGCCTTTTTACCTGCTCCGTTATGAAAGGACAATAAAGAAGGATGATACGGAGAGTGTTGAATTTCAAAAACTTATAGAAGAAACAACGGAATTGATCGAGCGACTTGATAGCTTATACGAGATTCTTGAAACGGATTTAATAGATTTGATTAAGCGTATAACAGACTACATATGCAGGGCATCAAAGAATTCGAAGGAAAGGATGGACGGTGTTATGAGAGGAAGGGTTTTAGAATTAAGAAGTGATGTATTAAAAGCGGAAGGCCGCGCGGAAGGTCGCGCAGAAGGCCGCGCAGAAGGCCGCACAGAAGGCGAGACCAAAGTATTGGCCGAATTGGTACAGGATGGTATTATCGACACCAAAACTGCTGCCAAGAAACTTGGTGTAAGTGTAAAGAAGTTTAAAGAGTTGGCTGCGGCACAGTCGTTTGTGCTGTAAACCGGGAAGGTGGCGTGGAAGAACCTCTCCAAAAAGAGAGGCTTCAGAGTGAAGAGCAAAGAATCAACACGTGAAACAGAAGAATTATGAAACATAAAGATATATATTATACTTGACGAACTTAATAAAGACGCATTTTGCAAGAGATGGTCTTTAGCAAAAAATAAATATTTATGCTATAAGGGGGTTAAAATGAAGAAACGTGTCTTGTTGCGAAAGGTTATGGCGATCATTGCATCGATCTGCGTTGTGATGGGAGTTCTGCCTGTCTGGTCGGCAAGTGCCTACGATAACAAGCCGGGCACGCCTTCGATCACTGTGAAGATGGTGAACGACACCGATGTCAAGGTAACTATCGGGAAGACGAGCAACGTTGACTTTTATGAGGTCTGGGTGACATCAGATTGCGGATATATGGGTTATAAGAATGAGAATGTTCGTTCTCCGTATAAATACAACGACTACAATCCGGGAAACTACATCAATGCTGCGAAGGTGGAAAAGGACGGGACCGCTGTCCGCTCTGTCACTGTGAAGAACCTTACAAAGAGGAAAGTGTCTGTCAAGGTCAGGGGTGTAAAGTATAGTTACTATCATGATGGGAGTTTTGGGGGGTATTACGGCGATTATAGTAAAGCCAAGATCGTTACCGTCAAGTCCTTGAAAACAGGCTACAAGACCTCCTACAATTTCTCGAAAGCAAAGAAGGGTGACATCATCAAGTTCGGTTCCTACGAGCAGGATTATCCTGTTAACGGTAAGGACCCGATCGAGTGGATTGTCCTTGACAAAAGGAAGGACGGACTTCTTGTCATGAGCAAATATGCTCTCGATTGCCTTCCCTACAACACGGAGTTCGTAGACACAACATGGGCGGAATGTACGCTCCGAGAATGGCTCAATAAAAAGTTTTACAATGCTGCTTTTAACTCTGTCGAGAAAAAGATGATCAGGAGCGCGGCAGTAAAGAACGAGGATAATCCCGTCCGCTCGACCGAAGGAGAAAAGGATACGAAGGACAAGGTTTTTCTGCTTTCGCTTTCGGAAATAGTGAACACAAAATATGGTTTCGACTCTGACAAATCCGCTTATGATATCAACCGAAGATGTGCACCCACGGATTACGCGGTTGCACAGGGGGCATGGCATAGTTCAAGTTATGTTACCACTGATAACATTGGGGCCTGCTGGTGGTGGCTGCGTTCGCCCGGCGCTCGCGGTGAATACGCCACGGGCGTCAGCTATAGCGGCTGCGTCCGCGTCGACGGCGACGTTAACAACTACTACGACACCGTGCGTCCCGTTTTGCTTATCAATCTGAAATCTTAAATCTTTTAATCTAAACAACGATAATGTTTGATGAAGTGAAACAGTACAGAACGTAATTAACGATTGGCATTAAACACGCCCGGAGCCGGTGGGCGAAGGGCGCGAAAAAATTTTTTTACATGGCACATTCAGGAGAAAACGAGCTTTCGGTGATAGTAAAAGCGAAAGAGCTTTGTAAGTATGATTTTACGGTCACCCAGAAATCTCCCAAACAGTACATGTTTACATTTACAGGAAAACTGCAGAATCTATCCATATCGATAATTGAAAACCTTTACCGTGCAAATGAAATGATATGCCGCTTGCACGCGGAGATGAGGATCATTACAGAAAGAGGATCGAATATCAGCGATGTGCCATGACAGATATTAAGCTGCTCGCAAACGTACCAAATCGTTTCAAAAGTAGGGAAGGAGATTGAAAATGGTTAAGAAAAACATGTTGCAAAGAGTTGTTGCAGTCCTGGTACTGATCTGTGTCGCAGTCGGATTGTTGCCTGCCGGCTCGGCAAGTGCCGACGATAACAAACCGGGCACGCCTTCGATCACCGTGCAGATGGTGAACGACACCGATATTAAGGTAACTATCGGGAATACGAGCAACGTTGATTTCTATGAAGTCTGGGTGACATCAGATTGCGGGTATATGGGTTATAAGACTATGAATTATTATCATCCGTATGAATACAACGATGACAATCCGGGAAATTATATTAATGCCGCAAAGGTCGAAAAGGACGGAAGTGCTACCCGTTCCGTTACCGTGAAGAACCTTACAAAGGGGAAAGTGTCTGTCAAGGTCAGAGGTGTAAAATATAGGTATTACAATTATGGGAGTTTTTTGGATGACTCATATGATTGGTATTACGGTGACTTCAGCAAGGCCAAGACCGTTACCGTCAAGTCCTCGAAAACAGGCTACAAGACCTCCTACAACTTCTCGAAAGCAAAGAAGGGTGACATCATCAAGTTCGGTTCCTACGAGCAGGATTATCCCATTAACGGTAAAGATCCGATCGAGTGGGTTGTCCTCGACAAAAAGAAGGACGGACTTTTTGTAATGAGCAAGTACGCTCTCGACTGCCTGCCTTATAATACGGAGTATGTAAACACAACATGGGCGGAGTGCACTTTGCGTGAGTGGCTGAACAAAAAGTTTTACAATGCAGCTTTTAACTCTGTCGAGAAAAAGATGATCAGGAGCGCGGCAGTAAAGAACGAGGATAATCCCTACTGGGAAACCGAAGGAGGAAAAGATACGAAGGACAAGGTTTTTCTGCTTTCGCTTTCGGATATAGTGAACACAAAATATGATTTTGACTCTGATGGATACGTTGAAGACATCAACCGAAGATGTGCACCCACTGATTACGCGGTTGCACAGGGGGCATACCAGCACAATTACTTTTGTACCGCTGACGACATTGAATCCTGCGTGTGGTGGCTGCGCTCGCCCGGCGATGACGGTGACGGCGCTGTGGGCGTCCTCAGCAACGGCTACGTCCGCGGCTACGGCTACGACGTCGACATCGACCGCGCCGCCGTGCGTCCCACTTTGTTTATTAATCTGAAATCTTAAATCTTTTAATCTAAACAATGATAACGTTTAGTAAAGTGAAACAGTACAGAAGGTAATTAACGATTGCGATTAACGCGCCCGGAGCCTCCGTGCGAAGGGCGCGTAAATAATTTTTGGTTATATTGAACAAATTGCACCCCGGATTTTTGTGCTATGTTCCAAGTATTATTTTAATAAGTATCGTGTTAAGATTCAGACGTAGGGTAGACGTAGGGTAAGCAACCCTACGTCTTATCTTTTCACACTTAAGTTCATTTACCGGGGATTCCCCGCATGTTCCAATGTTGAAATCGCTTGTAGAATACCGAGAGGGGTAATATAATTATGGATGATAAGCAAACTACTAAGACCAGTATCTTTGACGATGTCTTTATGACCATGTTCGAGAGGATGCCGAAGCTTTTTATTCCGTTAATTAACGAAGCATTTGGCACGGATTATTCGGACGATGAGGAGATCATTAAACTACGAGATGAACATCATTTCCCGGAGAACAGGATAATCACAGATTCCTTTATGGGGATCCGTGATGCCAGATATCATTTCGAATGTCAGAGCAAGGATGACTCATGTATGGTAATTCGGATGTTTGAGTATGACACAGCCATTGCATTGGAGTCGATGGAATCCGCAGAAGACGGGGTTGCAGAAATCAGGTATCCAAAATCGTGTGTTATTTATCTCAGAGAAAAGAATGCCCAAAATAGAAAAGAGGTTCTTCGAGTGAGATTTCCGGATGGATTCGTGTACCCCTATCATCCCGAAGTACTTGAAGTATCCGCGTACAGTCTGGATGAATTGTTTGGAAAAAAGCTTTTGGTATTCCTGCCTTTTTATCTGCTCCGTTATGAAAAAACCATTAAGAAGGATGATACGGAAAGTGGTGAATTTCAAAAACTCATGGAAGAAATAAAAGAATTGATCGAGCGACTTGATAGCTTATACGAGATTCTTGAAACGGATTTAATAGATTTGATTAAGCGTATAACAGACTACATATGCAGGGCATCAAAGAATTCGAAGGAAAGGATGGACGGTGTTATGAGAGGAAGAGTATTAGAATTAAGAAGTGATGTGTTAAAAGCGGAAGGTCGCGCAGAAGGCCGCGCGGAAGGCGAGACCAAAGTATTGGCCGAATTGGTACAGGACGGTATTATCGACACCAAAACTGCTGCCAAGAAGCTTGGTGTGAGCGTCAAAAAGTTCAAGGAGATGGCTGCTGCACAGTCGTTTGTGCTGTAAGAAGAGGGGATATAATGAATTACATTGAGGTCAGTGGACTACGTAAGACGTTCACTGTGAGGAAAAAGAGGGAAAAAGGGAAGCTGTTGCGCAAAAAGGAAACTGTAGAGGCGTTGAAAGACGTCTCTTTTTCCGTGGAGAAGGGAGAACTGCTCGGATATATCGGACCGAACGGAGCGGGCAAATCGACGACCGTTAAGATCCTTTCGGGGATCCTGACACCCGACGGGGGAGAAGTTTCGGTCGGGGGAAGAGTTCCGTGGAAAGACAGGAAAGAATATGTGAAGCACATAGGCGTTGTTTTCGGACAGAGAAGTCAGCTTTGGTGGGATGTGCCGATCATTGACAGCTTCTCTCTGCTGAAGGATATCTACAGAATCCCGGCTGACGCTTATAAAGACAGGCTCGAAGAGCTCACCGAGGCGCTTCAGATCGAAGAACTCCTCCGGACACCGCTGCGGCTCTTAAGCCTCGGACAGCGTATGAAGGCAGAACTGTGCGGGTCGCTTCTTCACAGACCGGAGCTTTTGTTCCTCGACGAGCCGACTATCGGACTTGATGCAGTGAGCAAGCTTGCTCTCCGTGATTTCCTCAAGAAGGAGAACGCGGAGCACGGAACGACTGTCATGCTCACGACGCACGACATGGAAGACATCGCGGCACTCTGTTCGAGAGTCATGGTGCTCGGACACGGCAGGAAGCTCTTCGACGGTAAGCTTCAGACGCTTCTCGACCGGTACGATTATGACCACAAAGTGAGCGCGCGTTACGAAGACGAGGATTCGGGCAATATCGACCACCTCATAGCCTCCATGTACAAGGATCTTGATCTATGAAAGCATATTTAACGGTTTTTCGAATGAGAAACAGGATGGAGCTGCAGTATCGGGGCGCCATGATCGGCGGGATCATATGCCAGATGTTCTTCGGACTTATCCTGATCTCTCTTTACAGGGCACTTTACGCCGGGAATCCCCAGGCTATCCCGATCGAACATGTTGCCTGCTATGTCTGGATGCAGCAGGCCTTTTTCAGGATGCTCGTTTCGACCGATCCCGACCTGCTCGACAAGATCAGGAGCGGCAACATCTCCTACGATCTGTGCAGGCCTGTGGATATGTACTGGTTCTACTACGCACGCATTATGGCACAGAAGCTGATGGGAAGCCTGATGCGCGGTATCCCCATGCTCATCTTTGCGGCGGTCCTGCCGGAGGGGTGGGGACTGACGCTGCCCATGTCGATCACCGGGTTGATCACGGGACTTGTCGGTCTTTTCCTAGGACTTGTCTGCATGAGTGCCCTTGAGAACATAACAATGGCATTTACCATGAGGACCCTCGACCCGAGAGGAATGCAGTCTCTCATGAATCTTTTGATGATAACATTTTCGGGAAACCTTCTTCCTCTGGCACTTTTCCCCGACAGCTGGCAGAAGGTCATCACACTGCTTCCTTACGCCCAGCTTCTTGACGGTCCGATCAGACTATACACGGGTGAATATGTACCGGCCGATGTACCGCGCATCCTGCTCGTGCAAGGCATTTGGGCCGTGGCTTTGATAATCACGGGCTACGCCATGTGGAATGCAAACAGGAAACGCATCATTGTTCAGGGCGGATAAAACTTAGAAAAAATCCCAAAGATAATGATTATGACTCAGTCAAAAAATACCGCGAGGAAACGCATTCGATAAATCGAATGCAAAGAGATATAACCATGAATACCATTCATCTTTACCTGCGTTCGATGGCGATGCTTCTGAAGAGCCATCTGCAATACCCGACTTCGTTTTTCCTGCAGACTCTTGCCCAACTCGTTATGGAGGGCGGAGAACTGCTTGTTGTCATACTTGTGGTTGACCGATTCCAAAATCTCGGGGGATGGGAAGGAGGGAATCTCTACTTCTTCTTCGGGCTCATGTCGGTTTCGTTTTATCTGACCGAACTCTTCGGAAGAGGGATCACCGGTGATTTCCCGAGCATGGTGCGCACCGGGAAGCTTGACACTCTGCTTGTGAGACCGAGAGGCATACTCACTCAGGTCTTCTGCAGTGGCATGGATCCGAGACGTATCACCTGTATCGGTGTAGGAGTGGCAGCTCTTGTTATGGGCAGCATTAAAAGCGGAGTAGAGTGGTCGTTTCCGAAGGCTCTCGCTCTTGCTGAATCGATCGTCATGAGCTGTCTGCTCATTCTCGGTCTGTTCATGATAGAAGGCATCCTGTGCATCCACAGCGTCAAGTCTGTGGAGCTTGTGAACGCCATCACTTACGGGGGCAGAAGCGCCTGCCAGTATCCCATAGACGTTTTCCCGCGTCCTTTAAGGATACTTTTCTCGGTCGTGGCACCCTTCGCCATGACCATGCACGTACCGGCAGCTTACATCCTCGGAAAGCCGCTTTACGGCTGGCCCGTATGGACAGTGTTTGTGACACCGCTTTCGGGGATAGTTGTCTTCTTTATCATGACGATCCTCTTCCACAGGGGTATTAAGTTTTACAGATCGACGGGAAGCTAAATTTCCTGTTGACATTGAAGTTTTAAAGTGATAAAGCACAAATAATATTACAAAGAAACCGTTGACGCGGAGATAACGGGATTGATGCCTTTACAGAGAGCCTGCACTGCTTCGATCATCTTCACGGTAATCTTGACGCGCTGTCACTGCATTATTACACACTTCCCCACAACTGGGATCACAAGGGCAGCGCGACCGATTTCACGGACGAGGAATGGTTTATCACGCTCTTTAAGACACTCAAGATGGATGAGATAATCACGAAGCACTCGAACATCATGGACAAGTTGCGGAGAAAGAAGTTCTGATCGCGTTTGATGCGCTTAAGGCTTCTGCTGTTGAGGCCTCCGTTGTTACCGGAGCAATGAACGCGCACAATACGTTTGATAAGCCCGAGGTTGTTACGACGGCTAAGCTTGATTCGGTAAGGATCACAGAAGAGGGTATTGTTGCTAAGCTTCCCGCAAGAAGCGTGACACTTCTCAGAATTAAATGATCTGAGATAATGTCGGAGAAGGAAACAGGAAGATGGTTCAGATAAGATCATGCATA
>JAEEIH010000109.1 GCA_016281275.1 Lachnospiraceae bacterium
GACGTGATCGACAAGTGCACATTCCTCTACAGCAGACCCGCGTCCTGCACGACCGAACATTCCACAGGAACAGTGACCCTGATCGCGGTTGACAGCTTCGATGATCTCAATGACATGGTCGATTTCCACAGTGATGGCGTGACACTCGCTCCACCCGCCGAAGGGTCATGTTTCATCAGCAAGAATCTCTCGGATGCCTACGGGTTATTCGAGGGCGATCATATAAGCGTTAAGGTGGGCGACCGCTATGACGTGGACCTCGATATCTCGGGCGTTTATGAGAACGTCATCTACAACTACATCTACACGACCACGGGTTCTCTCGCGAAGTTTCTTCCCGAGGTTGAGAGGAAGGTTGCGTACCTGAATTTTAAAGACGGAACTGACGTTTATGAGGCAGGATCGAAGGTCGCCTCCTACGGCAAGACTGTCAGCATCTCACTGACGGATGAGATGTTAAAGCGTGTCAATTCGATGCTCGATAGCATGAAGTACGTTGTCATGCTCGTTATCGGGTGTGCGGCGGCGCTTGATTTTATCGTGCTCTTTAATCTGACGAACATCAACATCCTCGAGAGGATCAGAGAGATTGCGACCATCAAGGTTCTCGGATTCAAAAACTTCGAGACGTCGCAGTACGTGTTCCGCGAGAATCTGATCATGACGCTGTGCGGTGCGGTAGTCGGGATACCGCTCGGAATCGCCCTGCACAACTTTGTTATGAGCAGGATAAAGATCGAACTCATTGCGTTCGAATCGATCAGAACCCTTTTTACGTACGCGATATCAATCGTGCTAACATTCCTCTTTACATTCCTCGTGAACCTCATGATGAGGAGGAGGCTCAGCCGCATCAACATGGCGGAGGCCCTGAAGAGTGTGGAGTGAGAGAATGCATCAATAGGCTTTAAGTGTAAGTGATTACAGGGCACTGACACTAAGGCAGAGAAACAGTTGCAAAAAAGGATAAGGATAACCCCAAGAAGTGATAAGAAGAATTCTTTACGGAGACATATAATGAAAGTGTATTAAAAAGAGCTGTGATTTATAAAGCAAAAAGATAACCCACCACCTTTAGGTGGTGGGAGAAGCTTTTCGCTGGTGCCGGGTTCAAGCTCGGTACCAGCAGGATCGCGAAGCGATCTGCTTTATAACGAGCAAATTGCGAAGCAATTCGCGAGTTTGACAGGAAAAGCATAAACAGAGAGGAGAAATCGCATTGAACAAGAAGCTTTTTGACGAATATCTGGACAGCCTGGAGTCGCAGGGAATCCCTTCGATCGACGTCAGAATCAATAAGGACCATGAAGAAATATACAGATACCTAAAGGGGTATGCCGATCCCGTTCACAATGTGAAAGTGGGAGACGATACAAGATACCTTGTATTCTCGATGACGAAGATCCAGACGATGACAGCTCTCATGCAGCTTGTTGAGGCGGGAAAGATCTCACTTGAGGATGATGTTGCGAAGTTTCTGCCTGCCTATGGAAATCTTACGGCGAAGACATCAGACGGAGGCGTGGCTCCCTGCGGACCGATGCTCATCAAGCATCTTGTTTCCATGCAGTCGGGTCTTGATTATAACCTCGAACGTCCCGGGATTGTTCGGGTCCTTAAGGAGTACGGGCAAAAGGCAACCACAAGACAGATCGTTGATTCGTTTGTTGAGTCTCCTCTCGAATTTGAGCCCGGTACGCATTTCCTTTACAGCTTAAGCCACGACGTCATCGCGGCAGTGATTGAGGTTGTTTCGGGGATGAGCTTCGGGGATTACCTGAAGAAAAATATCTGGGAACCGCTCGGTATGAAGAACACACACTTTGCTAAGCCCGTTAATACCGATGCTCTCATGGCACGTCAGTACATCTGCAATGATGAGGGTAAAATCGTTCCGATGGGACCTGAGTGTTGCTATCAGCTTTCCGAGAGCTACGAAAGCGGCGGAGCCGGTCTTATGAGCACTTCCTGCGACTACTCGCTTCTTGCTGATGCGCTTGCATGCTTCGGTGTCGGGAAGAGCGGCAAGAGGATTCTGTCGGAGCAGAGCATTAACACCATAAGGACCAACCTTTTGGGACCCGAGAGCCGTGAGGATATCAAGAATACCATGGGTCGACTCGGTTACGGTTACGGTGTCGGAATGCAGATCCTCCTGGAACCGGAGCTTCTCGGATCTCCCGCAAAACCCGGTGTCTTCGGATGGGACGGAGCTGCGGGTGCCGCTACGATCATGTACCCTGAGGAACATCTCTCACTCGTGTTTATGATCCATGTCAGAAACTATGGCTATTCCTACGGCACGATTCATCCCGTGATGAGAGATCTCTTGTTTGAAAAATAACTCGGAACCGAAAATTGAAAATAAGATACGATCCCTCCCGCATCGGTAAATGCGGGAGGAAATTTTTGAAAGATGAGGGTCGGAAAATGAGTAAAGGAAAGCCTGTACTTACGCTCTTCCTCACGTTCCTTAAAATAGGCGCGTTCACGTTCGGCGGCGGTTACGCAATGATCGCTCTGCTTGAAGAAGAGTTTGTGGGCAGACGGAAGTGGCTCACACATGAAGAGTTTCTTGATATAATCGCGATCGGAGAATCGACACCCGGACCGCTCGCCATAAACAGCGCTACGTTTATCGGCTACAGGCAGGCCGGATTCTTCGGTTCGCTCGCCTCGACACTCGGGGTAGTGCTCCCATCTGTCATCATAATCACCGTGATCTCGCTTTTCTTTGACAGATTCATGCAGTTCAGGTATGTGCAGTACGCATTTGAAGGCATCCGTGCGTGCGTTGTTTACCTGATCTTTTCGGCTGGCCTCAGGATGTTTAAAGGGCTCAAAAAGAAACCGATAACCTATGTTATTTTTGGCGCGGTGGTCGCGTTGTTCATAAGCTTTTATATCTTCGGGATCGGATTCTCCTCGGTTATCTGTATCCTTGCATGCGGATGCGTGGGGCTGTTTGTATATGCATTGACTTCATTAAGAAAGCCTGCCGGCTTGACGGAATGCGAGCCGGCGCGGGAAGCAGGACACCTTGATCCGGAGCCTTCCCAAAAGGAAGGAGGTGCCGAAAAATGATCTACCTGCAACTTTTCCTTTCATTCCTTAAGATCGGAGCCGTTTCGTTCGGAGGCGGCTACGGAATGATCTCGCTTGTGAGGGAGACCGTTGTTTCAAACGGCTGGCTCACGGACACGCAGATGATGGATTTTATCGCCGTTTCGGAATCAACTCCCGGTCCTATTGCCGTCAATATGGCGACGTTTGTCGGGTTCTCGCAGGGCGGAGTGTTTGGTGCTATCCTCGCAACAATCGGCGTTATAATGCCCGCCTTCTTTATCATGTTTCTTATCGCATCGGTCATGCGAACGTTTATGAAGCGCAAGGGCGTTAATGCCTTCCTTGAGGGAGTCAGACCCGGAGTGGTTGCACTCATCATGTCGACAGCGGTAACGATGGGACTTTCCACACTTTTCGGGGTGGGAGGAGAGAAGCTTGATATCAATATCCTCGGATCGGTGATCATCGCTGTAGTGGCAGCGGTCAGTGTGCTCTACAAGAAGATCCGAAAGAAAAAGATATCGCCGATTCTTTTGATCGTACTTTCGGCTGTCATTTCGCTGTGTGTCGATATTATCGCCTACGGATGAAACGGCGGTATCAGATTTACGGGTACATATTGCAACAGACACAAATTCGTGGTTAAAAGTTCACAAAAAAGGAATGAAATCGCCATTATTATGCAATGCTAAAGTATAGCCACATAATCCCGTTCCGCAGAAAACGCTGATTTTTGGCGATTTTTTACTTGACGAAAGCCGGAGTTCATTATACAATAAGTACAGTATAAATACACAAAAAGCGGAGGGGTTTTTTGTGAGCGATCTATTAACGGGGTTGGAAAATTACGAGGAATTTGTTCCAAGGCTTAAGAAGGCTGTCAGTGACATGCCGGAAGAAGCTTCTATAGCTATTGTCTATTCGGACATCAAGCATTTCAAGTACTTTAACGATACCTACGGGTACAGAAGGGGCAACAAGCTGCTTGCAAGAATGTCCGAGATGTTTTCGTCGGGCGGAGAAGGTTTTCTCGGAGGCGCCAGGGTTGTGTCCGATAACATTGTCTGCGCCAGGTTCTGTGCCGATGGCGACGAAATAGTTTTCCTTGAAGAGATAAAAGCGTCAATTTCATATATCGAACAGATCCTTCGCAAAGAGTTCTCTTGCGAAAGGATCCGTATGACGGCCGGTGTGTTCTTTATCGACGCTAAAGCGAAGGGGATCAACGTTGAAACCGCCATTTCAAATGCCAATCTTGCCCGAAAGCAGTCCAAACTTGACGGTAACGATTCAGTCACTCTCTTTCTCCCGGAGATGGCGTCTAAAATCGACAGTGAACTTGAGATAATCTCCACTATCGACGAAGCCATCAAGAACCATGAACTTAAAGCTTACTATCAGCCCAAGATCGAGTCGGGTACGGGCAGGATCATCGGGGCTGAGGCTCTTGTCAGGTGGATCAAGCCGAACGGAACAATGGTTTATCCCGATCAGTTCATTCCGATCATTGAGAAGAGCAGGCAGATAATCAACGTTGATTACTACATATACAACGAAGTATTTTCTTTCCTCAGAAGCAGACTTGATAACGGGGAGAGTGTTGTTCCGGTTTCGATGAACGTCTCGAGACAGCACATGAAGGATCTTGACATCATCGAGTACGTTAAAGATCTGTGCGACACCTACAAGGTTCCGCCGGAGTACCTCGAGTTCGAGCTCACCGAGACGATGTGTACCGAACGTACCGAGAGAGTCATGGAATTCATCTCGGCGTTCCATGAGATGGGCATTAAGGTTTCCATGGACGATTTCGGATCCGGTTATTCGTCACTCATGCTACTCAGTCAGATTCCGATCGATGTCATTAAGCTTGACCGTTGCTTCCTCCGCTCACGCGAGCTCGGGGACAGGGAGAAAATCATCATCACCAATATCGTGCATATGACCAAGGAGCTTAAGATGCGGTCGCTGTGCGAGGGAGTGGAGACGAGCGATCAAAGCTCGTTCCTTGCCGGCATAGGATGTGATGAGCAGCAGGGGTACTATTACTCTAAACCTGTGAACATCGCGGATTTCAGGCAGCTGCTCGTATCCGGATGCGCGAGGTGAACTATTACGAACGATATAAAGAGCGTATAGAACTATAGGTTTTATACGCTTTAATTATTTACAAACGTAGCCGGCTTAGTACACAGCATATATTTTTCGGCACCGCTCGCGCTCCATTTGCGGGTTCCCCTAGCCTCGCTAAGCTCTCACTTCGTACTAACGTACTCGTGAATCGCTAAGCGAAGAGACCCGCAATGTCCGAAAAACATATGCCGTGCACTTCCGGCTACTGTTATGCTGCGTTTCAAATTTAAAACACGGATTTGGACTTGGTAAATAGGCTGTGACGCGCCCGTCTGCTTTCCAAGAACCCATATGAGACGTCGGTACTTAGCGGCTGTATTTTAGTCGCTTATGTACCGCTACGTCGAATACTGGAGCGAGAGCGCGTTCGAGGAAAGTACGACGCGGCAGTCACAGCCGTATGTAAAATTCTTTACCCTTTTATTTCGCATGCACGTATTATATAATTATCGTAATAGTATCCCTGCGCACGGATAGGTGCAGGAGAATAGCGAGGTCTCGGTATGATCAGTAACGGCATGATACTCATCGGAACTACGAAAGACGCGAGTGCGGACATCTGCATCCGCCCTTCAATGGCGAACAGGCACGGCCTTATTGCGGGTGCCACGGGTACCGGTAAAACCGTGACCCTCAGGGTGCTCGCAGAATCGTTTTCGGCGCTGGGCGTTCCGGTATTTATGGCGGACGCTAAGGGCGACCTCGCGAGCATGGTCGATGCGGGCGATGCCGAGCGCACGAAAGACAGAGCCGGTGCGATGGGACTCTACGAGAAAGGATTCTCGTACGGCGGGTATCCCGTGTGCTTCTGGGATGTGTACGGACAGACAGGACTTCCTCTGCGCACGACCGTTTCCGAGATGGGTCCGGTTCTTCTCGCGAGGATCATGGATCTTAACGATACACAGAGCGATATCTTAAACATCATCTTTAAGATCGCCGATGACGAGGGACTTCTCCTTATCGACCTGAAGGATCTTAAGGCGATGATCGGTTTCGTGGGAGAAAATGCGAAGGAGCTGAGCTCGAAGTACGGTAATATCGCTACGGCATCCCTCAACGCGATCACACGTGCGATTGTTTCAATCGAGTCTGAGGGAGGGGAGAGTTTCTTCGGAGAGCCTGCCCTCAATATCGCGGACTGGCTGCTTCCCGATGCGTCGGGCAAGGGAATAATAGAGCTTCTCGATTGCAGAAAGCTCATGCTTTCTCCGAGGATGTATTCCATGTTCATGTTGTGGCTCATGTCGGAGCTTTTTGAGACACTTCCCGAGGTGGGTGATCTTGATAAACCCAGGATGGTATTCTTCTTTGATGAAGCGCACATGCTCTTTGACGGAGCTCCGAAGGTGCTACTCGAGAAGATCGAGCAGGTAGTAAAGCTCATCAGATCAAAGGGTGTCGGAATCTACTTTATCACTCAAAACCCGAGAGACATCCCGGACGGAGTTCTTGCTCAGCTCGGAAACAAGATCCAGCATGCTCTCCGCGCTTATACGCCTGCTGAGATGAAGGGCGTGAAGGCTGCAGCGCAGTCCTTCAGGGAGAACCCCGCGTTTGACACCATGAAGGTACTCGGCGAGCTCGGAACGGGAGAAGCCCTCGTGTCCGTGCTTGATGAGAAGGGTATCCCCACTGTTGTGGAGCAGACGATGATCGCACCTCCTTCGAGCCGACTCGGAACACTCGACGATGCGAAGAGGGACGAGATCACCAAGAGGTCGATGCTTTATCCAAGATATAACGATTTCTTTGACAGGAATTCGGCATATGAATTTCTCGAGAGACATAAACAGGAGATCGCAGCGGCACAGGCGCAGGCAAGCGACAGTACGGTTTACAGAGGAGCAGCTCCCGTGGCTTCGGGTGGAGCGATCCGGGTAACGGACAATTCGCTTCAGGCAGCGCAGGAAAAGGCGAGACTCGAAAAGGAGGCTCTTAAGGCCAAGAGCAAAAAGCAGAGCGCGGTGAGTAAAGCCGTTACCAGCACCGCAAAGACTGTGACGGGTACGATCGGCAGAGAACTCGGCAACAGTGTCGGAAGTTCGCTTTTCGGGAATGCGTTCGGCAAGAGACTCGGCGGTAACGTCGGAGCCTCGATCGGGAGAAACCTAATAGGTATCATTTCGGGCAGATGACCATAGGCGTCGTTTGCCGACACAGACTGAGAAGAGGTTTGATCACAGGGGAGACCGGCGTTAAATGTCATACGGACTCAGAATATAATTCACGGAGAAATCAATGGACGAGAACAACAATCTTGAGGATCTTCAAAAGGCTTACGAAGCAGACAGGCAAAGGAAAGCATCACGTGAAGAAGAACTTAAGGATGCGAAAGAGTACCTGGAGCTCCTCTTAAAAGAGGTCGAGGGTAAGGAAGAAGAAGCAGCCACGCTTAGGAAAAGCCTTGCCGAGAGCAAAGAAAAGATCGATCAGCTGACATCCGGACCCAAGGCCAAGCAAAGCCGGCTTACCCGCAGGGTTTTACTTGTACTCGCACTTGTTGAGCTTGTCTGCATAATAGGTTTGCTCGCTTATTTTGTGTTTATCAAGGAGAATCCTCAGGCGGAGACTTCAACGACGGAGACAATAAGCTCAGGTATTCCGATAAATAGCGAATCGGGTGACAAAGCGGTTATATCCGAAAAGAAAAAATTCAGGGATAATCTGGAATCACTCGCTTCGACGATCATTTCGGGAAATTATACATGCGCAAGTGAGATAAGAGACGGGCTGGAGTACCTTGTTTTCACGGACGGGAGCATATCAGTCGGATATAAAAATGAGTATTATACGAATGATGTCACGTTAAGAAATGCGATCTTTGTCGAGAAGAGTGGACGCAGGTACCTGTTTCCGGCCGAATACGACCTTTCGGGGAATCTTCTCGATCTTGTTCCGAAGATGATAAAGATCGGTACCGGCAATTATCTGGTATTTGCGGGATCACCTCCGGCCGGAAGCGGCATTCCTTCGATGCTCAGGTTGTTTGACTGCGAAGGCTTTAAGCTTTTTGAGAGCGACCACCTCGAAAAGCAGATCCTGAGGCTGTTTGATTTTGAATACGATGAAGAGCAGACCGGCGAAGAATCGTACGTCGTGTTTACCGCGCAGACGGCAAGGGCAAGATATAACTATAAGATTGACAGCGGCATTTATGATGAGATGGTCTATTTTGAGCGGAATACGCCCGATCTTTTCGCCGATTTTCAATATGATATATCAGAAGATGGGATACACTGGTCGACAATCGTGAGACTGTATGACAGATATGTTCTCGGAACTCTTGAAGGCACGTTTATCCCTTCGGGTAATGAGATCGGCATCGCGGAGGCAAAATATGCTTCTTTCGTGCATAAGAGATTTGCCGACAGCGGAGAGTCACAACTGATAATTCCTCAGGAAGAAATGCCTGAACTTTATTATCCCGTCAATTGGTTTGACAGCAGGAGACTTCTTGTTCCGATCGATAATTCTCTCAAAATGGCAAATTATGATTTTTCAAGACTTAATTCCGATGACCCCAATAATTATATCTACTACGACGGCGACGGGCACGAGATATCAATAAGAGGTATAGATGTTTCGAAATTCCAGGGAAACATCGATTGGAAGAAGGTCGCCGCAGAGGGAGTTAAATTCGCGATCATCAGACTCGGTTTCAGAGGAATGACTGAAGGGACGTTAGACGTTGACGAGAAATATAAAGCCAATATTGAAGGTGCGCTTGCGAACGGCATTAAGGTCGGAGTGTACTTCTTCTCCGAAGCCATAAATGTTGACGAAGCGATAGAAGAAGCAGATTTCGTCCTTGATAAGATCAAGGGCTACGATGTGACGTATCCCGTGGTGTTTGATACGGAGAAGGTGACGACCTACGATGCGAGAGCAAACGGACTCACAATGGATGAGCGTACGGACATCTGCATCGCGTTCTGTGACAGAATAAGAAAAGCCGGATATACGCCCATGATCTATGCCAATATCAGATACATGCTCACGGGCATAGATCTTGAAAGACTTGAGAATATTGAAAAGTGGTATGCCGAGTATTCTAGTGACGTCAAGTTTCCTTATGAGTATGGGATCTTGCAGTACTCGGAGTCGGGGAGAATAAAAGGTATCAGTGGGAATGTCGATCTTGATATCGCTTTTAAGGATTACGCGGAGAAATAAACGCAAGGTAGTCCCCTAGGGTCCACCTCATGTTAGTCATCTTCGGGGAGAGATTTCAAAAAGTGTATTGCGAACGGAATCGCCATCAGAGAAGCGAGCACATCGGCGATAGCCTGCGAGCACTCGATTCCCGCAAGTCCCATGACCCGGCTTAGGATGAGGATCGTGGGGATAAAGAAGAGACCGCTTCTTGTGGCGGAGAGAAGCGTGGCGCGCACGCTCTTTCCGGTGCTTTGAAAGAGCATGTTTGTTGTGACCTGAATGGGCATTAAAAAGATCACGCCCGCCTGGTACCTCAAGGCGGGAACGCCGACCGCGATAACATCGGGATCGTCTCTGAATAACGAAATGATAGGCTCTGCGAACAGACAGCCCACAATGCCTATGGTCCCGAGCAGGATCATCCCGAGGATCATGGTGAATCGATACGCGCTTTTAACCCGGCTGAACTTACGGGCACCGAAATTGAATCCGGCGACAGGTTGGAATCCCTGACCTATCCCGAGCCCGACGCAGAAGATAAAGTTGACAACCTTTGATGCGATTGACATGCCTGCGATCGCGGCGTCGCCGAAGGGATTGGCTGATGAATTGAGTATCATGGTAGAGATACTTCCGAGACCCTGCCTCATTAGACTGGGAAGACCGATGGCGAGGATGCTTCCGAGAACCAAAGCATCGGGTGCCGTAAAACGTCGCTCCGAAGAGGAAGAATCTTCCGCTTTCTTTCTGAATACATTCTTTAATGAGAGTTTTGACTGGGTTTTTCCGGTAAGGAACGGAATGATAAGGATCACAGCGGAAATACACTGCGATACTGCCGTGGAGATTCCGGCTCCGGAAACACCCATATCGAACACCCTGATCAGCAGAAAATCACCGAGTATGTTTAAGAGACCGCCCGAAACAAGTCCAAACATCGCGAATGTTGCTTTTCCTTCGTAGCGGAGTATGTTGTTGAGAATGCAACAAAGGACCATGACGGGAGCGGCCAGAAGAATATAAAAACTGTACTCTATGGCATAAGGAAGGATGGTCTCCGTGCTTCCGAGCAGGTTCATGAGAGGCGTTTGAAGAAAAAGACCGATTACCGAGATCAAAAATCCCGTGATCAGTCCGAAAAAGACGCTTGACGATGCGTAATTACAGGCTTCTTCCGTGCGATCCGCGCCGAGAAGACGGCCGATGTTGCTGCCCGCGCCGTGACCGTATGTAAATCCTACTGCCTGTATGATCGCCATAAGTCCGAAAACTATACCGGTAGCACCGCTTTGACTCGTGCCGAGGCTGCTCACAAAATATGTGTCGGCCATGTTGTAGATTGTGGTCACAAGCATGCTTACGGTGGTGGGAAGCCCAAGCTTCAGCACCAAACGGGACGGGCTCGTCTGAGTCATCATCTTAAATTGTGATTCTTTGTCTTTGGACATCATTTTTGTTTTTCGCTTCCTTTGATCTCGCTTCTGATCATTGTACCATTTATTTATGAGTTGGAATACCCATTAATTTGTTATAAGCCGCTCTTTTTTCGTCTTTTATTATCATTTTCGATCGTTTTGCATGGAATTCGGAAGGGAAAATGGTATAATATAATATATTTCGGCTTATAGGTTTAAGTCTGTTACTTTGTTGAAGTGTTGAATGAGGAAACAACAGCGGAAAAATCGCCGTTAAGGAGGATAACATGAGTGAAACGAGGCATTTAAACGGAGATCATGGGATAATCCATTATGAAGGTCTTTCGAAAGAGCAGGAGCGAAGTATCCGGGAACACTATTATCAACGCAGTACCGATTCACAGAAGTCTTACGAATCAAAACATACGCAGTACTATAATCTCAGTCATTATGACCCCGAACAGGCATCTCAGACACCTCATCAGAAAGGACAGAAGCTGAACCGGGTCAGGAGTGTTTTACGTTCGATCTTCGGATCAAGGGGACAAAATTACGGTTTTCAGAAGTTTGATGCCCTTGCAAGGAAAGAGGGTGTTGAATCACTCCCGCAGGTAGATCTCAGAACCCAGACCACATCACAGGCAACGGTTTCGACACAGACAACTTCCACGCAACAGACTGTTGCCGCAACCCAGACTACTCTTGAACCGCGTCTTGTGACAAAAGAAAACGGAGAAACCGTGGTTCAGGTACCTCTGCACCATGCACTCGGAACGAAATATATGGACGAGGGTGGTACGGTTTGCATCATGAGGATCGCGGGATCCGGATTTGCCAATTACAGAAGTCAACAAAAGGGCTTTAAGGGAGAGGATAAAGAACCTGACACCGAGGCATTTAAGGCGGCCTACGGAGAAAAGATCCTTGGGGATCAGGGTACATTGGGCGGTGTTTGGAAAAAGAAGAAAAAGGCTCTTGTTACGGTCGGAAATACCACAAAAGAAAAAGAATATACCGAATATAACATGTCCGGACCGCTGGCATTGGGCGGAGCACTCGATTGGGGAAAGACAAGCATAGATAGTCTTGTCGAGTATATAAATAATTACGGTTTTGAGTATTTCGACGGTGTTTTCAAGTCGCAAGAATGGAAAGACGCCGATCCGAAATATAACGTAAATCTCCTTATAGAGGGTCACAGCCGTGGAGCGGTAGCAATTTCGGTTGCAATCAAGAAGCTGATGGACAAGGTAGCGGAAAAGTATCCGGAAGATGTTAAATTTGCAAGGGTTAACATGATTCAGAACGATCCTGTTCCGGGACCGACACATATTATAAACGAAAAAGCAGAGATAGACCTGAGAGGGATCCAGGGTCAGGTCAACACGACGACAGTATGCTCTGTTTATACAGAACACTGGTTTTTACAGTTTACTCCGCAGAAGGTCCGCGGTCAGACAAGGATCATCCTGAACGCTGAAAAGCACAGCGTCAACATGGATCAGGGAGACACTTCACAGCAAAGAGAAGATGAGGTCGATGAGATCAGGAAAAAACCGCTGTTTGACGGGATGACGGGGCATGCGTACAGAGGTTCGGGACTGAGTGAACTCCCGAAGGGCATTTTTATGCAGGAAGAGAACGGTGCCCTTGCGAGAATGAGATCGTTTGCTCAGGCACGTAAGGCAGTCAGGGAGACAAGAGGCTTTAAGCTGATGGCCAGGGCAAGAGAAAAGAACATCAACAAGATGGTAAAAGACTGGTTTTATGACAATGAATATGTTGATGAAACCGAGACGGATGATGTTTATTTCGGAGAACTCAGAAGAGTGGATACGATCATTGAAAAGCTGATGAGTGACAAGTGGAGATTGCGTGACAGTGATCAGATGAAGAAACTGAAAGCAGCGGTTTTGGCCGCCAAGAATTCGAGAAGCAGGGATCTTGAGCTCAACGTCCGTGAAACTTACTACAATCTTGCAATCGACAAGTGTAAGGGATATCTTGATAACCACAATCCGACCACCGATTCGGGACTCGAAAGGCTTGACATGGTATCTGAAATCCTCTCACAGTTTCGAGCAGAGCTGTATCGTATGAAAAACGGAAAGCCTTTTAAAATCTGATTTTCAGGTATAACGATCGATTAATTGAGAATCGGTTGTACCGATACAGGATACAGATTGGACACGGACCAAAAGACAAGTTTAATTTCAGGAGGCTTTTTATGTTAGTAACGGTAACACCCGAAAACAGAATGAATTTTATAGAGCTTGCTCCTCCCGAAGAACTTATCCGGATCGGGGCAGATCCGGATTACTACGGGATCGGATACACGGATGATGAAAACAGCTTTCCTGACGGAGTGCTCCTCTTCAGAATGGAAAGCGAGTACGATGATGAGCATCTGGAACATGTGGTGGCTGACTTACGATTCTTTTTTGTTAAGGAAGAATCACGCAATATGTATGTCGGAACCTTCCTTTTTTCAAAGCTTATCGAGATACTTGAGGATGCGGGTGCGGAAGCGATCCGCGCGGATGTTCCCTTGGGGGAAGATTATAATCTGGTTTGCTACGTGCTTGAAAAATACGGATTTGAGTTTTCTTTTTCCGAGAATTTTATGTTCGAAAAGAAGCTCGATGATTTTTCGGGATTCCCTATTGTAAAGGCGAGCACGAAAAATGCTGTATATCTTAAAGAAATACGTCAGACGCAGCTGAGGGAGTGGGTGGAATCAAAAGGATCGGGCGAAATACTCGATGAGATCGACATTTCCGAAGACATAGATGATTATGACAATGACGTAAGCACGGCTCTTGTTGTGAATGATACGATCAGCGGTCTGTTTCTGATCAAAAGAGATGTCGACGGAAAGCTTTGTACCGTGATCCTCAGAGGAGATGAGAATTTTGGTGGCGATGGGGTGAAGGCTCTTATTGCTAAAGCATATAAAGGAGCATGTGAAAAATACCCGTCAAGCACGATTTTACGTGTTCAGCTTCACAGTAAACAGGGATGCGCTCTTGCGGCCTTCCTTTTCCCGGATCTTGAAGCCAGAGTTACAAGGAGAGGATATTTTTATCTGAACAAGGCAGCAGCCGAGTAGAAATTATTGAAAAAGACGTACCTGTTGCCACAAAAAGGTCGGAAAAGCGGTGGAATCGGAAGAGGCGGGTATGGAGATTTATGTTCATTTTCCTTTCTGCGTCAGCAAGTGCAGATATTGTGACTTTTACTCGATTCCGTGCGGCAGCCCGCGCGATGATGAGATATCGAAGAACTGTATCGCAGCGATCCTGAAGGAGCTTGACGCAAGAGCGGATGAGTTAAAAAATAAAGAAACAACAAGCATTTTTGTCGGGGGAGGAACTCCGACGATCTTGTCGTGCAAAGAACTTGAAATGCTTGTTACGGGTCTGCAATCCCGACTGAATATCAGCCTTAGGAAGCGGCGTGTGGATGATCCCGGCGTAGAAACAAAGGGCTTTATATCCTCAAATGAAAAAAGTAAAGTCGAAGACCATACAACGGGAAAAGAAAGCGCCGGGATTGAGTTTACGATCGAGTGCAACCCCGGAACACTGAACAGGGAAAAGCTGTCCCTTTTAAAGAATTTGGGAGTAAACAGACTCAGCATCGGGCTGCAATCGGCGGACAACAGGGAACTCGCAGCACTCGGCAGGATCCATACATACGAAGAATTTCTGACAAACTACGAAGAAGCTCGTAAAACCGGGTTCGACAACATAAACATTGATCTTATGAGTGGAATTCCCGGACAAACTGTGGCATCCTGCGAGAAAACGCTGAATACGGTTGCAGGACTTGCACCGGAACACATTTCGGTCTACAGTCTCATCCTTGAGGAGGGTACGCCCCTATTTGATGATGTTGAGGCCGGAAGGGTGAGACTCCCCGATGAAGATTTTGACCGTGATATGTACAGGCTGACAGGACAAATTCTTTCCGCACACGGATATGAACGTTACGAGATCTCGAATTATGCGAAGCCCGGCCACAGGTGCCGCCACAACATGGGCTATTGGACGGGAGAGGAATATCTGGGGCTCGGACCGGCAGCGGCTTCGTATCTCGGAACCGGGGATGCCTTGTGCCGGGAGACTTTGGCGGCCTCATGCCTCGGAACCGGAGATGTCTTGTGCTCGGAGACTTTAGCGGTCTCACACCTCGGAACTGTGGATTCTTTGTGCCGGGAGAGTTTAGTGAACTCGAACCCCAAATGCAGCTCGAAAGATACATTGCCCACCGTCATGTACCGCTACAAGAACCCCGCAGATCTTATGGCGTACATGGCAGACCCGGCAGGCGTGAGAGTCTTGGAGGAAACGCTTGACAGGAAGGCTCTCATGTCCGAGTATATGATCCTGAGGCTTCGCCTCACGGAAGGAGCGGAAAGAGACGAGTTCAAGAAACGGTTCGGGACACCCATGGACGAGGCTTTCGGAGATGTCATAAGAAAGTACATCGGGCTCGGCCTCATGGAGGAAAGGGAAGGATGCGTTGCATTGACACCAAAGGGCCTTGATGTGGCGAACAGTGTGATGTGTGAATTCATCTGACGTGTCGGTATTGATATAATCGTTTAATTGAATTTTTTAAACGGAGAGACAGGAAATGATAGATGTAAAAGCATTAAAAGAAATGATTTTGGGTAATAAACCCGTCAACACAGAAAAACTGGAAGATGAAATAAGATATAGAATACTACAAAAAAGATTCAATAACCTGCAATCTTTTATAAAAATACAAAAAAGCAAATATGCTTTGTCTGATGCTGATTCTGATGAATTGCTGAAACTCTGGTTTCTGTATGACGATCTTAAAGAAATACATTTCATAGGAACTGATATGTATTCAGATGTTATGTTTATCAAGCATAAGGAGCCATATTTGTACAGAAGTGTGGGAAAAGATTGCGATAATGGTCAAAGTGAAGAAAAAACTATAGCAATTGTTGCTGAAGCAGAAAGTCCGGGAAAAATCATTATTGAAGAATGCCTTAAACAAATAAAATCAGGTGGAAACGGAAAACTTTATTCGTATTCTAAATCTTTTGGGAAAATGTTGTTTAAATATGCGAACATCATCTCCGAAAAGGGAAAGACAAGTATTGAAATAAGGGAAAAAGCCTTTGTGAATTGTGTATGTGAAAATAAACAATGTGAGTCTATGCAGAGGTATTTTCGAAAAACATGCGAGGAGAAGTTTTTAAATTCTGAAATACCCTATTTTACTGTGGATATGAGTAATGCCAGGGGGAAAAGTGTGGATAATATGAAACGTTGGTTTGATGACTATTTAGGAGAACAGAAGTATGTAAAACGGTTCAATGATATTTTTGATCCTATCGGTGATGTTGAGGTGGTAAGCAATTATACGGGAGTTAACCCCAAACCCATGATGTGTGAGCGTGTTTCAAGACATGAGCTTAACACAGATCAGTTTTGTAAATTATTATATGGATATGGATTAAGATATTGTAATAAAATAGGGGAGGAGACGGGGAAGACAAATAAGATAGATCGATATAAAACTTATATTAATAAATCAATCGAAAGTATTGGGGACGATGAAAACATGTTTTCCAAAATGTTCAGAGAGTTCTCATGCGACCAAGAAGAAAGCGAGAGCAATACGACACTTTACGAGAAGATAGATTGGAAGCTTGAAAGACTCTATATGAAACCCCAAAAAGCAGAGAACAATGAAAATATAGGAAGTGTTGAACGGATTAATACCTATAAAAAAGCCACATCGGAGCCTGTAAGCAGCATATGGAAATCCATAATAATTGAAGCTATGCGTGATCAGTATTCTTTTACGGATTTATCTTCATTAAATAATCAAGGGGGTAACAGAAATGAAATATACTATTGAAAAAATGCCTTCAGAGCTTCGGTCGGATGACTTTGTCTTCTTCTGGAGGGCCACTCCGTCAAAAAACGGCGAAATAACGGAAACTTGCTTAAGCCAGTGGTGGCAATGCAACTTTATGGAGAATGAAATCGTATTTTGCTGTGCGGAACAGTATATGATGTACAAAAAAGCGGTATTGTTTGATGACTATGAACATGCTTTCGATATCTTAAATGTAAGCGAACCCAAAAAGATAAAGGAATTAGGACGTCTGGTTAATGATTTTGATGAAGAACTATGGGATGAGCATAAGGAAAGTATTGTTATACAAGGGAATATACTGAAGTTTTCTCAAAATAAAAAGTTGAGAGACTATCTGTTTAGTACGGGGAATAAGATATTAGTGGAAGCAAGTCCATATGATAAGATATGGGGAATAGGACTTAAGAAAGCAAGTACCAATATTTGCAATCCTTTAAAATGGAAGGGATTAAATTTGTTAGGTTTTATCCTGATGGACGTGAGAGACAGATTAAAAATATATGAATAATGCAGGCAATATGAAAACAATTTCGGAAATTCGGGAAATTGTCAATAACACATATACATATATTCCACTTCTGCAGAGAAATTATAAATGGTCGATGGAATGTGCATCGGAATTGGCAGAGAATCTTTGGAAAGCATCCGAAAAACCGGAGAAGAATTATCAGTTGAATATGATAACCATACATAAGGATGAAAAGGGTGAAACACTGCAAATCGTGGATGGGCAGCAGCGTATGATAACTCTTAAACTTTTGTTGGTATTGTTATCATCAGGAGAAGACTGTCTAAATTTCGATTTTGAAAGAGATTATCTTATTGATGAAAGAGCCGGACGAAGATATTTTATTAATCATGTACTACGTGAAATAAGTGATATAAGTGGGAGCGAACTCAAATCAGTTGATATTGCCCGGATTTTTGAGAATTACAATGCCATGAGAGTTCCTTTTTCTTTTAAAACCGTTTACGAGTGGTATTGCAACCTGCTGAACACAGAAACAGATAATACAGAACATGTAAAAGAAAATTTCAAGAAAGAATTCAATGGTAATGTAATTAATTGTTTGGGAAAGATAATAAAATTACCTGAAGGCAAATTGGACTTTGAGGATAATGAAATAGAAAAGATATATGAATTCTGTGTTTCTTTTCAAAAGTTATTTGTAAATCCTGAATCTGATGAAGATATCAGCAATGATGAAATCAGGGTTTCCGATATTGCGGATAAATTCCAAATGCTTTGGGTCGAAAAAGTATTATCGGCGTACAGTGACGGCAAGTTTCCTGAATATACAAGAGGAAAAGATGTTGTTGATTTCATACTGAATCATGTTGAGGTACTTTACCATGAAACCGCTTCAGAACCGATAGATGAATTCCTTAATATCAACGAGAATAAAACAAGGTTCGTAATATCTGATTATATCCGTGCGAATATGATCAGTGATAATCCGATTGACGGTGACGATATAAGCGAGCAAGAAAGGGCTGTAAACAAAAACAACAGAGAAAGAACCCTTAACGCATTTGCAAGGATTTCCGAATTCTTTTATGCTGAGGAATACGATAATATTTGGAATCTTATCAAAATTCGCTACGATGATTTTGATAAACACCCGGATATTAACAGAATGAAGGTTGCTTTCTGTGATAAATATGTGGGAACCGATACCGGGAATTACAAATTTGACGAGGAAATAGCCCGATTGGAATACTTTGCGGAAATCCTCCGGGCACTTTCCTACGAATTGAGCTTAGACAAAGAGAATGGCGAGCAAAAATGGAATACATATAATGCAGTGTATATGCTTCTTGAATGTAAAGAAAAATATCGCTTCTTCAGTCTGTTTGGAAATGAAGATGTTAAGGAAAAAACAGCTCTTTCGGAGGTTGTGACCAGAGAAAGGTTCTGTTTTTTTGAGGATGCATATAAAAAATCGAAAAGCTCTGACGATCCATGGGATTTAAGTTATTTTCTGGAATCGCAGTTGTATATTGATAAATGTGATATTAAAAAAGGCAAACATCTACCTTCGAGAAAAGAATTGGAACAACATGATTCTTGTTGGTCATATATGGAAAGAGGCAAGGATGATGATGAATTATCGACGTGCCTAAAGAAAATGATAAACAAGATTAAGGAAAGGTTGTAATAACATGTCATCTGTCGATAAGGTTTGCTTCAATATGTTGATGAAAACATATAAAAAAGGCATTCGGATACCCGAAATTCAGCGTGATTATGTCATGGGAGCGAATAGAGACAAATTAACTGCACTGCTTGATGGAATATGCAAGGCGTGTTCCGATAATAAACCATTTGATTTTAGTTGCATCATAACATTCTGCAATGACCCTGTCAGTGACAGACTCGAGATTTATGACGGGCAACAACGTCTTACTACATTGATGATAATGATATTAGTTTGCCTTCAGCGCGAAAAAAAAGATGATTATGTCGATTTCCGCGGAAAATATGAATTTTGCGGAAGGCCGATTGCTAATTCCATTTTAGATATGCTTACCACTGCAGATTTTTCGGCAACCAAAATCAAGGTAAGCGATTTTTCATCGTATTCAATGAAAAATTTGATATCGGTATTCTCGCAGGATAAGTATAGCAAGATGACAAGTGATTATCTGCTTAACAACGTTGTTTTTGACAGGGTGGAAATTGGCAGCCAAAATGAAATAGAACAGTTCTTTATGGATTTGAACTCCGGAGTAAAGCTTAAAAGTTATGAACTGTATAAAGCAAAACTTGTCCATCAGATCAATGAAATGTTAAAAGAATGTACTGAGGATCAAAAGGATATACTAAAAAAATGGCTTCACAAATTGGATAATGAATGGCTTGATACTTTCATGCCGTTTTCAGAATTTTCGCATCCGGCTGAAGAATACGAAATTGTTTTTATTCGATATTGTTTTTCGATGCTTGGTACAAATGATTCGAACGGAGCATATAAGGATGATATTCAAAAGATTACCGCCGAAGTTTTGATTGATTGCTACGAAATCGTAGAGGCAGTGTCAAAATTAAAATTATACTTTTCGTTGATTGAAAAAAAAGAAAAAAAAGAAACAAACCCCCCCCACGTGGTTGAATTTGCATGGGGGAGATATGATGAATGTGCTAAAATCGAAAAATATTATAATTTTGAAAAACGCGGGGCATATTGGAATCTTAAGTTTAATGACAATGAATATCATCTTTATTTTATTATAAAAAATGTTTTGCTGAAGCAGGGCAACGTGAGATTTGAAGAACTCAAGGATGATGCCGTTGTATGGGCGTATGTCACATCTGTCGCTTGGCAACACGATTATCAAAATGAATATATACGGATCATAAAGATACTGCTAAATCATATTGTCGACATTAATAAAAATGCATGGTACGAGTGTCAGGACAAGGGACAATATTTGTATTACAGCAAATATACGGTGAGTTCGATACCACAGTACTATGGTGAGCATATAAAACCGGATTGTGAGAAATCCAATAAAGTTCTTTTGGATGATATCCGAAAAATAACAGAATGTTTCAGAAAAAAAGAGGCAAACTGGGAAAGAACATTAAATTCAAAAAGAATAACCGAACATATTCTTGGTGAAATGAATAACTTTTCCGATGATGATAAGCTTAAGAATATGCTTAATGAAATCCGAGAACGTTATGACGGCGATGATGCGAAGTATGGTCAGGTACGTAGGTTTGAGGATGAAACCAACGGTATCTGCAGAGAGCAGACTCAGAAATATCAATATCATGTTTCACAAGTTGACTTTTCGTGGCCGGTCATAGGTAGAAGTGACGGAGGAATTGTTAGCAAGTGTTGGGTTTTGTTAAAATGCAGGATGGATGTTTTTTATGAGGAAAAAAAATATGAGCCGAAATATTTGGAAGATTTAAACAAAATAATCAATAGTTTTGTTCAGGAACATAAGGAATTAAAGGGGTTTGACGAAGAAAAATGTTTTTGGCTTTTATTTTTGGAGTCAAGCGAATTGAGAATTTGTGCATACAGGATACAAGATCGTACCACATGCAGTTCCAGAACATATACAAAAATAGGTGGAACCAATGATTATTACTGGGCATATAAATATATGCAAGGTAAGGTCTCGGAAGTATAGGACACCACTGAAGGGGAGATGATTTAATGCAGACAAACAATATAAAAATCGTTGACAAAGAGAGGAAAAGGATCACAACTGCAGACATGACCTTTATCGCCATCGGAGCGGTGATGATCGCCATATGTTCGTGGATCAGTATACCGGTGATCGTACCGTTTACACTCCAGACTTTTGCGGTATTCCTGCTCATAATGCTTTTCGGCGGAATGAAGGCAACAATCTCGGTATTTATCTATGTTTTAGTCGGAGCAGTCGGACTCCCGGTGTTTGCGGGATTCGGAGCCGGGATCGGTGTGTTGTTCGGTAAGACCGGCGGGTATATAATCGGGTTCCTTTTTATGGGACCGATCTTCAGCCTTATTACAAAGCTGTTCGGGAAGAAGTTACTCGTGCAGATTATCGCACTTTTGACAGGGCTTCTGGTTTGTTATGCGTTTGGTACGGCGTGGTTTATGTACATATACATGAGAGATACGGGAGATGTGGGGCTGATGACAGTACTTTCTTGGTGTGTGTTTCCTTACATTGTTCCGGACGTTGCCAAGATGGCGGTTGCTGTGCTGATCTCGAAGAAATTCGGGGGGCGGATCCGCAGCAGGGCATAACGATGAACCTTTTGGGATGTGTTTTGGGTTGAGCGTAATGACGAAACACCGAGTGTGTTTTCGAGACGATGTTGGCTCACATGGCTATACATCCACGTACGAGAATCATTGATTAACAACTGTTTCAGTTGAAGAATGCCTTGATATAAGCAGTAATGTTTGTCAAAAGGTATGATCGGGGGTGAGTCGGTGCAAAAATGTGATGTCTGCTTCAGGGGCTGCAGGATAGAAGAAGGGAATACCGGTGCGTGTGGCGCAAGAAGCTGCACGGATGGCAAGATCGTGGCTTCAAACTACGGAAAGATCTCTTCTGCGGCGATCGATCCTATCGAAAAGAAGCCGCTACATGACTTTCACCCGGGCTCGATGATCCTTTCAGTCGGCTCATACGGCTGCAACCTTAGGTGCCCGTATTGCCAGAACAGCGATATCTCGTGGTCGGAAAGGGCATTTGCATTTGCTGATGAGGCCAAGTCCTATTCGCCCGAGGAGATTGTGGCGAGTGCCGAAGATCTGAGGACCGAAGGCAACATAGGCATCGCGTTCACCTACAACGAGCCACTCATCGGATACGAATTCGTCCGTGACACGGCGCGTCTGTCCCATGAACACGGACTCTTAAACGTGCTTGTTACTAACGGGACGGCGAGCACACGCGTAC